>JBAVZU010000187.1:0-27799 GCA_049588915.1 Candidatus Sulfotelmatobacter sp. | reverse complement strand
GTCCCAGTGTGGTCAACATCAATACTGAGTCGACGGTGAAGAATCCTCACCGCCGGCGCGGCGGCCAGGGTCAGGATCCTGATGACGATGAAAACGGCGGGGGTGGCAATGGCGGGATGGATGACTTTTTCAACCGCTTCTTTGGCGGGCAAGGTGGACCCAACGGTGACGCCGCCATACGCGAGCGCTCCTTAGGTTCGGGCGTGATCGTTGATGGCAAAGGTTACATCGTAACCAACCGGCACGTCATCGACAAAGCGGACCGGATCCGCGTGCGTTTGCAGGACGATCCGCCGGGCGTACAGCACGATGCCAAGGTGGTCGGCGAGGATCAGGAGACGGATCTGGCCGTGATTAAAATCGATTTGGATCGCGGTATTCCTTCCGCTAAGCTCGGCAATTCTGACAGCATGCAGGTGGGCGACTGGGTTCTCGCGATCGGCAGCCCGTTTGGACAAGTAGGCACGGTGACGGCGGGCATCGTTTCCGCCAAAGGGCGGGATATCGTGCCGGGACGGCAGTTCCAAACCTTTATCCAGACCGACGCGGCCATTAATCCGGGAAACTCCGGCGGCCCGCTGGTCAATATGGATGGGGAAGTAATCGGCATCAACACCGCCATTTTGAGCGAAACCAACGCCTACGCGGGCGTGGGTTTTTCACTTCCTTCAAACACCGTGGCGGAGGTCTACAACCAGCTCATCGGGCCCGAGCATCGCGTGGTGCGCGGCTCGATCGGCATCATGTTTGACGCGGTGGAGAATCCGGCCATCACACGAGTTTACGGCTCGGGCTCGGGCGTGACAGTTTCCAGCGTCGTCGCCGGAAGTCCGGCAGATCAAGCGGGATTGAAGGTCGGCGACACGATTGTCACCGTCGACAACAAGAAAGTCACAAAAGGATCGGAACTGGTCGCCGATATTGCTTCGCGCAAGCCCGGAGCGAAGGTGCAACTGGAGTTCGTGCGCAATGGCAAGAAGCAGGATACGACGGTAACGATTGCAGACCGTTCCAAGTTGTTTGCGGCGCGGCTCAATGATGACGAAGGTGGCAACGACGAAAATACGCCGAAGCAGGACAAGTTCGGCATCACGGTCCGAAAGCTTACTCCCGAAATGGCGGAGCGGCTGGACATGCCCTCGGGCAAGGGTGTGATCGTGCAGGGCGTCAAGCCGGGCTCGTTCGCCGAGGACATCAATTTAGGCCGCGAAGACGTGATCCTTGAGGTCAACAAGCAACCGGTCAACAGCGAAGAGGATTTCGCGAAAGCCGCGTCAGGCCTGAAGAGTGGGCAGGATGTAGTCTTCCTGGTACGGCCGCGCGGTTCAACCCGGCAGGACGGAACCATCTTTGTGGCGGGGACACTTCCGTAACCTGGATCGAGCCAACGGGAACTGGCATTGCGTCATCCCATCGTAGATGATTGGAATGCCGATGATTGCAATGCCGGCTTTCTTTGGAGTATCTTCCTCTGCTAAGTCCGGCTCTGGCAGGTCGCGGCTGGATTTGAGTCCGGATAGACTGGTCAGACTCGGTCGTTGAGAGCCTAAAGGGAATAGCGCTTGCGATTAAAGCCTCATTCAAAAAACGGGAGTTGCTGCTTTTCTGCGGACCGGATCATGATCGCAGCCGGCGTTCTGGCGATGGTATGCGCCGGGTTCTCGCCAGTTCGAGCGCACGCCGAAACGGATGCGGCAAGCGACACCGCTGCTGCCAAGAAGTCCGCGGGGGCGCCAAAAACGATTGCGAAAAAGCGACCGTCAGCCTCGGCGTCCGGTTCGAAGGCAAGTTCCTCCTCGCAAAAGACTCACGTGGCGTCGCATTCCGCAGCGGACAAGCATGGGAAATCAACTCCAGCGGTTGCCGCGCATAGCACCACAGTCAGCCGTGTGAGTTCGCGGAAACCCAGCAAGAAGAAATCGACCGTTCGCGGTCAACAGAAGATAGACCCGGAGCGGGCGCAGGCGATTCAGGAAGCGCTCATTCGCGAACACTACCTGACAGGCGAGCCGGCGGGTTCATGGAATCAGGAGAGCGAAGATGCCATGCGTCGCTATCAGGCAGATCACGGCTGGCAAGCAAAGACCGTCCCCGATTCGCGGGCCCTCATCAGCCTGGGGCTCGGGCCGAGTCACGATCATTTGCTCAACCCCGAAAGCGCGATGACAAGCGAGCCGGATCTCTCGCACGCCGCATCGGTATCTTCTTCTCAGATTCCGGCTTCGCACAGCGCCGATCCAGGAAGCCGCGTGAGCCCGGCCTCTACATCCTCCGAGCACGCTTTGACGAGTCCGCAGTAGAGCCAGTCAGCAATTAGCAATTGGCAGAGCACCGCTCCTGTTAAGCCCGAAGATCCGACACTAGCTGCTAGCTGCGGAAACGCGCCAGTCGCCCCGGCTCATGGGTAGCCTCAAATCACCGGCCGAGGAAAATACGGCAGAGGCTTCGAGTGGATGATGGCGTTGGGATTCGCCTCCACGAGGGCATTTGCAACTTCTTCGCCGCAGATGTCCGCGGCCGCATCGCGACCGGCGGATAGCACGGGAATACGATTCTCGGTATCGTGCGCATCCGTCGCCAGCACATGGACCGCATTGCGTTCGAGCAGCCACTGCGCCACCCGGCGCACGCGGTCTCCCCAGAATCCGATGAGGGCGGAGCCGGTCACCTGGATGACGAAACCCTGCTCGGCCCACTCCACGACGCGCTGCGGGCTCTCCCGCAAAATCGGATTGCGCTCCGGATGCGTGATCACTGGAGTGATGCCACGCTCTTCCAGCTTCACAAATGAATCGGCGGTCTGCTGCGGCACGCTGTAATTGCTCAACTCCACCAGCATGTAGCGCGAGCCCTCAATGGCGTAGCGCGCGGGATTGGCGAGCACATCCTGAAGATTATCGTACGAAAGATGGAAGTCGCATCCCAGGCTTAGAGTGAGAGCGTTGCCAACAAGCCCCTGGAGATGCGCGACCAGTCCCTGCAGATAAGGGCGATCGTAATGATAGCGGTCATTGGCATGAGGCGTGGCCACCTGATGGGTGATGCCGTCGGCCGCGGCCATGCGGCACATCGCCACGGAGGTTTCCCACGACTTCGATCCGTCGTCTACTTCGGGAAGAATGTGCGAATGAATGTCGACCACGACTGTGGAAACGCCCCGTACTTTGCGCTGCGCTGAATTTATTTAAGCAGATTCGTGGGGAAAGAGAAAGGTGGGACGCATGATCTTGGGAAGGGCACGACTTAGTCGTGCCGAGAAGGATAGAACTCATTGCGTTTGGCGCCTGCGGCGCGGCTGTTTCACCAGATCGTCGGCAGCGCCCGCGAATTTCGGATTGCCCGATCGGCCGTCACCAACGCAAGGCCTTCCACCATGCCCGTCGCTCCAATGATTCGATCCACTGGATCTTTTGGATAGTTCGTGGGCAGAGCAAAGGCTTGAACGCAGATGCGGCCGGTAATCGGCAGAACCAGAAAGCGGGCCTCAACGTTGCTCATGAACGTTTCCAGGCTGATCTTCAGTTGGATGCGGCCTTTGCTGGAGAGCATTGCCAACTCGAGAAGGGTGACCCCGGAGATGGCGAGACCATCTCCAGCCCAGCGCGCTTCAACGATGGCCGTTTCTGCCTTTTTCGAGATTCGAGTCACATCATCGGCGAGCCAAATCACCACGTGCGTATCGAGCAGGATCAATAAAGGTCGCCCCAGTCTTCTGGAGAGAATGCAGGAAAAACAATGTCGCCAACTACCTTGATCTTGCCGGCCATAAAGCCGAAAATTTCGTCCTTACCTTTGTCCTCGCCCGCAGGCACCAGCTTCGCCACCGGCTTGCCGCGCTTCGTGATCAACACAGCTTCCCGCTTGGACTGAACTTCATCCATGATCGCCAGACAATGGACTTTGAACGCGCCCGCCGCTATTTTTTTCATGAGCGAAATTCTCCTTTGATCATGGTCATTATACCATGGTCATAAAGGATGAATGGACTCCTCGTAATGATTGTTGCGGTCATCGGGCCAGACGATAATCCCGATTCAATCACGTTTGCGGAAATCAAAAATACGGAATCAATTTAAGAAATGCACACAGCAATCTTGACCTTCGAGGGCAATTCATCTGGTCAAAGCAGCAACAAGAGGAGGCCATGTCAAACCGAAAATAAACGAGCGAATTGGTTGGTCGTCTCCGACCTGCCAGATGAGCGTAATAATACCGCCGCTAAACACGAAGCCGATTCCGACCCCCAAATGACCGACCTCGGGTCCAATACCCGGCAGTGGGGGAATGCCACGAAGAGCAAGTAGCAGAAAAGAGCCAAACGCTCCACAGCCAAATTTGATTAGAAGCTTTAGAAACTGTCTCATTCTAGCGCTTAATGCAGAATGTGATAAACATACTCGTGAAACGCTGGCGACAGCATCGGACTCAACAGCGAATAGAGCACAAGGATGAGCAGCACGAAAAGCGGCCCTAGGGTACGTCCCTCAAGCAGAAAATGCGGAATCCAGCCTGTCGAGTTTTCTGTATTCGATTGCATTGGTGAGCGAGCCGCCATCTCCGTCTCGATGTCGATCATGATTCGGTCATCGTCTAAGGACCATTGTTCGTAGATCGGCGGTTGTGCTGCAGCCGCCATTCCATGCCCGAGGCTAGATTCAATATGATGTGTAGGGGTTGTCATAGAAAGTCTCGCCTGCAGGTAACACCATTACAACATTACAGGGGTAACGGCTAAACGATTAGCCTCCCCTAAGTATAGCGCTCAATGGTACATGCTCTAATGGCGGAACAAAACTTTTTCATTTCTCCGGCGGGAAGAGTTTCTCCGGTTTCTTCTTCGCGACCTTGACCTTCTCGCGCTTCATTGGTTTGGTCTGAAGCAGATTATGGACAATACCCTCGAATTTCTTGCGGTCCACCTTGAGGCTTTTTTTCGCCATTCACAACCCCGGTCCTGACTAGAATCCTGTAGCATCAATATTCAGGCATTCATAATGATATTGATAAGGAGATATATTCATGGCAACCGACACTCTGGCATCTCCCGCTACTCTGGGCTACAACCCCACCAAAGTTTTCAAGAATTTTATCGACGGCGAGTGGGTTGAATCCTCGACTGGCGAAACTTTTGAAAATCGCAATCCCGCCGACACACGCGATGTGGTCGGCATCTTTCAAAAGTCCTCCAAGGCGGATGTGGATGCCGCCGTCGACGCCGCGAAGCGCGCATTCCCCAAATGGCGATTGGTGCCCGCCCCACGGCGCGCTGAAATTGTTTTCCGCGCCGCGGAGATTCTGATTGGCCGCAAGGAAGACTATGCCCGCGAGATGACCCGCGAAATGGGCAAGGTGCTCAAGGAGACTCGCGGCGATGTGCAGGAGGCAATCGACGCGGCGTATTACAACGCTGGCGAGGGCCGCCGTATGTTCGGCCCAACTGTTCCGTCGGAGTTGCCGAACAAGTTCGCGATGGCCGTCCGTCAACCGGTGGGAATCTGCGGGATGATCACGCCATGGAATTTTCCCATGGCAATTTCGTCGTGGAAGCTGCTGCCGGCGATTGTGTGCGGCAATACTTGCGTCATCAAGCCGGCGCAGGACACTCCGCTCTCCACGTTCAACCTGGTCCGCGCGCTTACGGATGCGGGCCTGCCGAAGGGCGTGATCAACATTGTTGCCGGCTTTGGCGCGGATGTTGGAACGCCGCTGGCTGAACATCCCGAAGTGCGAGCCGTCTCGCTCACGGGTTCATCGGCCGTGGGCCGCATTGTGGGCGGCATCGCGGCCAAGAGTTTCAAACATTGTTCGCTCGAACTCGGTGGCAAGAATCCCATGATCGTTCTCGATGACGCCAATCTCGACCTCGCGATTGAAGGCGGACTCTGGGGCGGCTTCGGCACGACTGGCCAGCGTTGCACCGCGACCAGCCGAATCATCGTGCAGAAAGGTATTTATGCCGAGTTCGTCGAACGTTATGTGTCACGCGCCAGGAAATTGAAAGTCGGGAACGGGCTCGATGAAACGGTTGACATGGGGCCGGCAATCAACGAGAAGCAATTGCAGACCGATCTCAACTATGTCGAAATCGGCCAGAACGAAGGCGCAAAGTTGGTGTGCGGCGGCAATCGCCTGGACAAGGGCGAATATCAATATGGGTGGTTCATGGAGCCCACCGTATTTACCGACGTCGATCCGAAGATGCGCATCGCGCAGGAAGAAATTTTTGGCCCAGTCGTGTCGATCATTCCTTGCGACGACCTCGAGGATGGAATCGAGATCGCGAATGGCATCGAGTATGGACTCTCGTCCGCGCTCTACACCAAGGATGTGAATAAGGCGTTCGCCGCCGTTCGCGACCTGGAGGCTGGCATCACCTACGTCAACGCGCCGACCATCGGCGCGGAAGTCCATTTGCCATTCGGCGGAACGAAGGCTACGGGTAATGGCCATCGCGAAGGCGGCATTGGCGCGATTGATTTCTATACCGAGTGGAAGTCGGTGTACGTGGATTATTCGGATACGTTGCAGAAGGCTCAGATCGATCGCGGGGAGTAAAAACCCTTAACACAGAGGGCACAGGGGAACACAGGGTAAGGCAATCGGTTAGAATTACCCCGTGATCCTCTGTGATCCCAGTGTTTAAGATTTTTCTAATCCATGCCCACCACACAAGCCCGCGAAATTGTTGCTGCCTCCCGTCTCGACAACGTCCGCTACGCCATTCGCGATCTGGCCTGCGTGGCCGATGAAGTGATTCAGCAGGGACACAAAGTTCTCCCGCTGAACGTCGGCGATCCGCTCAATTTCGACTTCCATACTCCTCCACACATCATCGAAGCTGTCTACAAGGCGATGCGCGATGGCAAGAATGGTTATGCTCCTTCGCCGGGAATTCCGGAGGCGATCGAAGCCATTCGCGGCGAAGCGGCCCGCAAGGGCATCACGACCGTGCGTGATGTCTTTGTGACTGCGGGCGTGAGCGAGACAGTTGACCTGTGCATCTCCGCGCTGGTGAATCCGGGCGAGGATCTGCTCACGCCAAGCCCAGATTATCCTCTCTATTCGGCGGTGCTGTGCAAGCTGGGAATTGCACTCAACGCTTACTACTTAAATGAAGAAGACGCGTGGCAGCCGGAACTGGCTGACATCGAACGCAAGCTCACGCCGCGCACGCGTGGCATTGTGCTGATCAATCCGAACAATCCTACAGGGTCGCTGTGCTCGCGCGAGATGCTGGAGCAGGTTGCTGAAATTGCCAGACGGCATAACCTGGTTGTGTTCTCGGATGAGATTTACGACAAGCTGATACTCGAGGACACGCCGCACATTGCTTTCGCTTCGGTCGCACCAGACGTACCTTGTATTACATTCGGCGGCATGTCGAAGAATTATCTGGTTCCGGGATGGCGCATTGGCTGGGGCATCATTTCCGGCGACGCGGCGGCTGTGAAGGCTTATACGGAAGGCATTCACCGCCTGCTCCGGGCACGGTTGTGCGCGAACCATCCAGAGCAGTATGCCATCAAGGCGGCGCTTGAGGGTCCGCAGGATCATCTTGTCGAAGTACAACGCAAGCTGCGATCGCGCCGCGACCTGACGCAGAAGTGGTGTGAAGCCACGGCGCGCGTGAGCTGCGTTTCGCCTCGCGGCGCGTTTTACGCCTTCCCGCGCATCGACATCCCCGAAAGCGACGAAGTGTTCGTCAAAGAACTCATTCGCCAGAAACATGTCATGGTCGTGCACGGTTCGGGATTCGGTCAAAAACCCGGGACGCAGCATTTCCGGATCGTGTTCTTGCCGGATGAGACGACGCTGAATAAAGCTTATGCTTCGATTGGCGAGTTCATTCGGGAGAGATACACCGCTTCTGGATTCTAGTGCTGGCTTCCTTTCATGCGGCGATATTCCGATGCCGCTCTACCGCCGACAAGCTCCACGCAGAAATTTTTTTGAATCCGTACAACTTCCTATTGAGTCGAGGGTTTCAGTCAAACGAAGCTAGACAGCTTCCCGGTTGAGATCTCAGCAGTGAAATCGTGACCGCCGTCGAACGTAGTTCTTCTACGCGGACGGACGGTTCATCCCATCAGCGCCGAACCTTTAACAACTCAAAGGAGACTTATGAAACTGCGCACACGTGTCTGTTTCCAGCTTGCAGCTCTATGCTTTGTTCTGGCCGCATATAGCTTTGCCGCCGACAACGCTTACCTTTACATCGTGCACGGCATTCCAGGACGGGATATTGCCGATAATGTCAACCCCGGTTTCCCGATCGATGTTCTGATCGACGGCGAGTCATGCCTGGCCCGGGGACTGACGTTCGACAATACCAGTGGTCCGCTGAGTTTTGCCGCGGGAACCTACCGCGTGCAGATCAGCGAAGACAACACACTGGCGCCCTGCACCAATCCAGTGATCCTTGATTCGGAGGTGACTTTAAAGTCTGGAGAAAGTGTCTCGGCAGTGGCTGCAATCAGCGGCGGCGAACCCACTCTGCTGCTGTTCACCGACAACCTTTCGCCCTTACCGCCGGGCTATGGGCGATTTGTCTTGGCGCAAGCGGCGGATGCTCCCACGTTGCAAGCCACGCTGACGCAGTTGTACGTCAAGTCTCCGAAGACGTTCACGGTCACGGCGAGCGCGGGGACGCAGCAGCACATCGGAGTGCCATACGGCACGTATCTGGTGCAGGTGGTTGCCGCCGGCAGCACAACGGTGTTGGCTTCGGAGCAGATCGATTTGATCGATCAGTCCGTTACCTTGGCTTATGCCGCTGGCGAGGCACTTAACAACTCCGTGGGGCTGGTCACTCGAACTGTGCGAGACGTGTTCTAAAGCAAGGCAGTCCTATACGGGCCGTCGCAGGCGGCCCGGCTTTTTTCTCCTCTCTGCGCGGACGGAGCTTTACTGATTTGTCGATATTCCTGCACGGAAACGTGTAGGATGCTCACGTTCCATCCATCTGCACTCGGAACCCTCACTACAAATAACAACTTGAGTCCGCGAGCCAAGCGACTGTGAGGTGCCTTGTGCGGTTTGAAGGACAGGAACCAAAACAAACTGCGAAAGAGGACACAATGAGACCTAATCAGCTGCTGTCAGCTGTAGGAATGCTGTTATTGGTGGCCAGTTCGCTGGCCGCGCAGGATAAGCAAGGGACTCTTGCCAGCATCGAGTTCCAGAAAGTGAAAGCGACCAACGTGCCGCAGTACGAGGCGGGCCGCAAGCAGAAGGCGGCATGGCACAAACAACAGAACGACCCCATACCTTTGCTGGTATGGCAGACGCTTAGTGGTGACAATACGGGAACATTTCTGGTCGGGCACTTTAACCAACACTGGGCGGATTACGACAAGCCGGTGGTTACCGATGAAGCGGATCTGGCGGAGTTCCAGAAAGTTCTCGGGAACTACGTGGACTCGGTCACAACTCGCTACTACGAATACATGCCCAAGGTCAGTAATGACACTGGAGACGCGACGCCCTCCAAGTTCTCGGAGATCATCATTTATCAAGTGCACTATGGAAAGGGTTCGGATTTTCGATCGGGCATTGAACGGGTTCATGAGGCGGCAATGAAGACCAAATGGCCGGTCAATTATGGCTTCTACGAACTGGTGAGCGGAGGAACGTCAGGGACGTTTGTGCTATCGATTCCTCACAAGAACTGGGCAGACTTTGAGGACAAGCCGGATGTGAAGCCTTTCCGGGAAATGCTTAAAGAAGCTTTTGGACAGGCTGAGGCGGATTCCATCGTGGAGCGCTTCGACCGGTCGGTCGAGAAAGAGACCAGCGAGATCATCCAGTATCGTCCCGACTTGAGCTACCTTCCGGCGAAATAGAGGAATAGAGGATCGTGCTATCGGACAAGCTTCGCGAGCGATGAAGGGAAGTTGCACGTTGTTGAAAAGAAGCGCTGCGGGCCCACTATCTGCTCGAAGAGGTGGGCCCGCAGTCGTCTCCAGGATGGGCGAATCGGCTAAATGCCATAGTTGACGGAACGCAGGGCATCTTTGTAGGCTTCGCGGGCTTCGACGGCTTTGGCGTGGGCGTCTTCTTCGCGGAAGTGGGCGTCGTCCCATTTCTCCATTGCGATCATGGAATGGTCGGGAGTGGTTAATGCTTCTTCGGCGCGAATGGCGGCAACCCATTCGTCGGTGGCCCGCTTGTACGCCAGACGTAATTGGTCGAGATCGGCTCGGGGCATAACCTCGCAGAGTAATGGTCCGTTTTGTCGCGGTCAATTGGTGTGCGGAGAATTCATCAAAAATTAACAGAAGGGGCACGAGCGTATCGCTTAAGGGCTGCAGCTTCGTCCCCGATAGTTTTGGTTTAGCTCTGGCAAGCAGCGGGTTCCGCTTAGGGTGGCGCTTCGGCTTTGGTTGGAATGACAAGACAGGAACGTGTTGCCGCCATTCCGCTCCGGCAGGAACGCCAAGACGGGGAGTGTTGCCGGCACTCTACACGAGCTATTGCAACTTGACGTATTCGGATTTGGCTTGCTTAAGCATAGGGAGGTCAGGGTCGGCGTTTTTCCAGAGTGCCAGGAAGTCCTGGTAGGCGGTTTTAGCTTTGGCAGGATCGCCGAAGAGAGCGTAGGCGCGGGCCATGCCCAGATGAGCGAGAGATGCGATGGGTTCGTTCTGGGCCACGCCAGGATGGTCAAGAATTTTCTGGAACTCGGCCGCGGCAGCACTGCTTTGGTGGGCCGCCACATAAGCTTCACCGCGCAGGTATGCCGGATAGAGCGAAAAGGTTAAGGCTTGCGCAGGAGAACCAAGTTCATAGGGAACAGAAGGTGCGAGGGCGTCGATAGCTTTGGCTGACTTGCCGGCCTGCAAGGCGATGGCGGAGCGGATCATGGCCAGATATTCGAACTGCACAATGGTGTCCTGCGGAAAACGTTTGCCGAGTTCGTCGGCGAGACGCGAGGCGTGAGCGGCCTCTCCTGCGAGACCCAGAGCGATGGCTGAGATGGCTTCCACGTCGCGGCCGGTGGAGAGAGCGAGCGCGTCTTGCGCTTGCTGGCGCGCCGGAGTCATATTGCCGACCAGCGCTTCTCGCACGGCGGATTCGGCCTCGTAGGCCGCGGCCGTTTCTTTTTCATCGGAGTGTTGGGCAGACGCTGAGGCGCGCCGGGTCAACTCGCGAGCTTTAGAAAATTGTCCGCCATAGGCCGCCGTATCGGATTGGTTATACAGAAGAACATCTTCGAATCCCGGCTTGCCTATGATGGCAGCGGCTTCGCGTTCCATGCCTGCCTGATCGTGCTGCAGAAAATCGATGGTGTAGAGGCTGAGATGGATGAGGGGACTATCGAGATTACGGGCTTGGGCTTCCTGCGCGGTTGCTCTCGCTTCGTCCAGGCGATCGACTACTAAGAAGCTGTTGACGAGGTTAGCGTAGCCGATTCCACTGGCGGGATTAAGTTTCAGCGACCTTTGCGCCGCGGCGAGGCTCTTATCGTAATCGCCGAGAGTGCCGTAGATGACGCCCAGACTGCCGGAAGGGATGTCATCGCGGGGATAGGTTTGCTCCCATAATTCGCAAGTCTTGCGGGCAGCCTCGAGATCTCCGGCGACATAATTTTCATAGTGTGAAGCGATATAAAATTTCTCGCGCTCGCTCACGCGCTGCCGCAGTTCGTAGGCCTGGCGGGCATTCTCGCCGGAGCGGGCGGTCTCGCCAAGGTTGCCATAGCTGGAGCCCAGCCGCGCATAGGCCATGGCGAAATTGGGATCGAGGCTGACCGCGCGCTGGAATAATGGGATGGCGGCAGCGTAATCGTCTTTCACCATCTGCGCTTTATAGCCCAGACTGTAGGCCTGCAGCGCATCCAACGACGAGGTCGTGACGTTCTCAGGCGGCGCGTCGTACTTTTGCACCGAGGCCAGGGATTCCCCCAGCTTCTGGCGCAGCTTCGCGGCGACCTCGGCAAGGCCCTTCAGAACTTGTTCCTTCCTTCCGGCAGTGGCCTGTTCGCTGGCCAGCAAGTCGCCATTGCGGCAGTTGACTGCTTTTAGTCCCACGACGTACTCGCTGCCCAGACTGGAAATCGAGCCCTCGATGGTGGCGGCGCTGGCGGTGCGTTGGCATACCTCGCGGGCCAATTCATGCGTAAGCCGCGCGTCTTGCGGCTGGGACATCAGAGTCAAAGTCTGCGCGATGCGCTCGTCAGAAAGCAGATTGAGGAATGGTGACTGCTCCAACTGCGAAGACAGCCCTTGGCGCAGCGTGCCGTCGAAGACCGGGTCGCCGGTGGTGTTGGTGAAATCAGCGAGCACGATGCTGTCTTTCTCCGTGAGCCGCGGCGTTGAGCGCGAGCGCAAGAAGACGATGGCTGCGATGGCAGCGACGATCACGACCACCGCCGCGACGAATGGCCACCGGTCGATTTTCCTCGATGCGTGGGCAGGGGAGCCCGGCGGCGAAGCGACCGCCGCGGCTGAAGCTCGGCGCTGACCCGCTGCAGCAATTGTGATTGCGGAGGCGGAATCCGCAGGCGCGACGACCGACCCTGACGTGCTGTGTATGCCCTTGCGTGATTCGGACTCTCGTTTGAGCCGCTTTAAGTCGGCGCGAATTTCCGCCGCGCTCTGGTAGCGCAGTTCGCGATCTTTTTCCAGCGCTTTGTTGATGATCTCTTCCAGCCGCGTCGGCAGGTCCGGATTCAGGCGAATTGCGGGAGGAGGATCGTGTTCCAGAATTGCGTTGAAGATCACTGCGGAAGTGTCTCCTCGGAAGGGCAATGCGCCTGTCGTCATTTCATAGAGCACCGCTCCGAAAGAAAATAAATCCGTGCGGGTGTCAAGTTCCTTACCGCGCGCCTGCTCGGGTGACATGTAGGAGATTGTGCCGACGGTTGCGCCCGGACTGGTCAGGTCGTCATCCATGGTCAAAGATTGGGTGTGGTCGAAATCGAAGTGGCTGGAAGTACCGGCAACGGGCAGGACTTTCGCCAAACCGAAATCCAGAATCTTGGCGTGGCCGCGCTTGGTCAAAAAAATATTGCCGGGCTTAATGTCGCGGTGGATGATGCCCTGGCAATGGGCGGCGTCGAGTGCGTCGGTAATTTCGATGCCCAGCGACAACACGGTTTCAAGATCGAGCGGACGGCCGGCGATGCGATGCTTCAGGGTCAGCCCGTCCAGATATTCCATGACCATGAAAGACACACTCTGACCTTCGCCAATCCGGTCCTGCCCAATCTCATAAATCACGCAGATGTTGGGATGACTGAGAGCGGACGCGGCCTGGGCTTCCCGCTGGAAGCGGATGAGAGAGTGTTGGTCACGGGCAAACTCGTCGGGCAGAAACTTCATCGCGACGAAGCGATGCAGAGTAATGTCCTCGGCTTTATAAACCACGCCCATGCCGCCACCACCCAGCTTCTCAACGATGCGGTAGTGCGAGATGGTCTGGCCGATCATTTTTCAAAACCAGTCCAAAAAATCAAGGCGGGAATCAGCCTTCTGGCGCGATCATAGGAGGGGCGATTGCGGCAAGTCAATGGGAGTGGCGTCGCGGCGCATAAACTCCGTCGGGCGAAAACAGGCGCAAGCAGGGGAACACCTCTGTTCCTCCCCTGTGTTTAAGATTTTTTACAAAATATATCTCGACAAATCCTGATCCTTCACAATATCCGTCAACATTTTCCGCACATAATCCGCATCCACCGTCACATGCTCGCCTTTTCTCTCCGGAGCATCAAAGCTCAACTCGTCGAGCACCCGTTCCATGATGGTATGCAGCCGCCGCGCCCCGATATTTTCGGTATTCTCGTTCACTCGAAATGCAAAGTGCGCAATCTCCTGCAGCGCTTCCGGAGTGAACTCAAGCTTCACTCCTTCCGTCTCAAGCAACGCCGTGTACTGCTTCACCAGCGAAGATTTAGGCTCCGTTAGAATCCGCACAAAATCTTCCATCGTCAGCGACTGCAACTCCACACGAATCGGAAACCGCCCCTGCAATTCGGGAATCAGATCGCTCGGCTTCGAGACGTGAAACGCGCCCGCCGCAATAAATAAAATGTGATCCGTGCGCACCATTCCATAGCGGGTGTTCACCGTCGTCCCTTCCACAATCGGCAGAATATCTCGCTGCACTCCTTCGCGCGAAACATCCGGACCATGTCCGCCCTCGCGTCCCGCAATCTTGTCGATCTCATCCAGAAACACAATGCCGGCGTTCTCCACTCGATCGATCGCCATGCGCGTCACCTGATCCATATCGATCAACCGCTGTTCTTCTTCCTGGATCAGATATTCGAACGCCTCGTTCACCTTCATCTTCCGCTTCTTTGTCCGCGCCCCGAAGATGTTAGGCAGCATGTCCTTGATGTTAATATCCATCTCCTCGACGCCCTGGTTGCTCATGATTTCGAACGTCGGGAAATTCCGTTCGCGAACATCGATCTCAACCTGCCGCTCGTCCAGCTTACCCTCGCGCAATTGCTGCCGCAATTTCTCACGGGTTCGAGAAGAAGATTCCGCCAGCGCGGTGTTTCCATCAATCACCACACCGCCCGCGGTCGTCGTCGCTTCTCCAGGCCGGCTCGGTGGAGTGGGCGGCAGAAGAATATCCAGCAGCCGTTCCTCCGCGTTCAACTCAGCTTTGTCGGCAACATCTTCCAACTTCTCTTCGCGCACATTGTCGATCGCAATCTCCACCAGGTCGCGCACCATCGACTCCACATCGCGCCCCACATATCCGACTTCCGTAAACTTCGAAGCCTCCACTTTCAAGAACGGAGAATTTGCCAGCTTCGCCAGCCGCCGCGCAATCTCCGTCTTTCCCACCCCCGTCGGCCCAATCATGATGATGTTTTTGGGGATGATTTCTTCGGCCAAATCTGGAGTTAGTTTTTGCCGGCGCGTGCGGTTGCGCAGGGCGATGGCGACGGCGCGTTTCGCGTCCTTCTGGCCGATTACGTGTTTATCGAGTTCGACGACGATCTCACGCGGAGTGAGTTCGTCGAGTGCAAGCTGTTCTTCTTCGACGCTGCTGGGGAGATAGATAGCCATAATGAGTTCTCAGTTCTCAGTTCTCAGTTTAAGCAGCACGGCTTTCTGCTGAGAACTGAGAACCGGGAACTGAGAACTGACTTTCACAGTTCTTCAATCGTTACCGCATCATTCGTATAGATGCACATTTTGCCAGCAATCTTCATCGCTTCCTCGGCAATCTTGCGGGCGGAGAGTTCGGTATGGGTTGCCAGAGCTTGGGCCGCGGCCTGCGCGTAGGGGCCCCCGCTGCCGATCGCCGCTATGCCCCCATCGGGCTCGATCACGTCGCCTTGTCCACTGAGCAGGTATGTCTGCTCTTTATCACACACCAGCAGCAACGCTTCCAGATGACGCAAAAATTTATCGGTGCGCCAATCTTTCGCGAGTTCGACGGCGCTGCGTCCCAGGTTTCCATGATATTGCTCCAGCTTCGATTCGAAGCGGCTGAAAAGGGTGAAGGCGTCGGCGGTGGAACCAGCGAAGCCTGCAAGAATTTTGTCGTTGTACAGGCGGCGGATTTTTTTCGCCGTATGTTTAATGACGGACTCGCCGAGTGTAACTTGTCCATCGCCGGCGAGGACTACGCTTCCATTGCGGCGGATAGATAAAACTGTGGTGGAGCGAATCAGGCGTTTCGTGGACATGAGCGCAACGCTCGATTATAGCAGCGGGATCGCTCGCTGGATGGTGTGAGGCCGCGGATCGTCAGGTACTCGTCTTCGTCCGACTGTGGAACCAAAGGAGGATCGTCCGAATCGTGTCAAGGGGGCCGCGACCTTTTATCGCAGTCAACTCGTTCAGAACATTCGGCAAATATTTTCTGAAAAATGTCCCGAGGACCCGTCTCGTAATGATATAATAAAATTATACAGTAAAACTTTAAGAAAATGAGGCGCAGCCCTACTGGCTGCGCCTTTTTGCGTTTAGGCACAACCGGAATTCAATGGACCACTGGAAACAATTCAAAAGCTTCAAGCAGCGCGGAGAGTGGGTCGAACTGCGCTTCATGGCCAGCGCCGCCGAGCGCGGCTTCTGCGTCCTGAAGCCTTGGGGAGACACCCACCCTTACGACGTCGGCATCGACCACGGCCCCAACTTCCTGCGCGTGCAAGTCAAGTCCACCACCTGCCGCACCGGCACCGGATACTTCTGCCAGTTCAAGCCCCACTACCTCAAAAAGCAGGACTACACTCTCGCCCAACTCGACCTCTTCGCCGCCTACGTCATCCCCGTCGAAGCCTGGTATATCATCCCCGCCGCCCTGCTCCTCGGTGCCGAACGGAAACAGGGAATCATGCTCTTCCCCGTCGAGCCCCTCAAAAAAGACCGCTACAGCTACGAAGCCTACAAGGAAGCCTGGCCTTTACTTTACAAA
The DNA here is from genome assembly GCA_049588915.1 of Candidatus Sulfotelmatobacter sp. Lineage (GTDB taxonomy): Bacteria > Acidobacteriota > Terriglobia > Terriglobales > Acidobacteriaceae > Sulfotelmatobacter. Next base: position 11,419 of record JBAVZU010000187.1, on the reverse strand, counting down.
AGCCGTCGAGCGCTAGTCGAACGCACAAAGCACCGCTGATCCCAGCCGCGGAGCGGCGACCGAAAATAGCCCGGCACGTTCAGTGCCGGGTCAACAAAACAAAATTAGAACCAAGTCCCGGAGGGACGACAGAACAGCTAGTCGCCCCCGTCGCCACAGTTGGATATACTTTGGCGAACGGAGACCACAACACACCACAAATGACGGCGCGCCAATTCGGATCAAATGGCCTACGACTTCACGACTCTCTCACCGGACGACTTTGAAAATCTAATCGCGGACCTCTTCTCGCGCGAGTGGAAGTCGCGAGTTGAAGTATTCAAGGCCGGGAAAGACGCAGGGATAGACCTAAGAAACTCCCGCGTCCTTGCCGAAAAGAAACCGATAATCATCCAATGTAAGAGGTATGCGCCAAGCAAACTCCCGGAACTCCGCCGCACCATTATGGAGGAAAAGAAGAAGTTGGACCGGATAAAACCCGGGAGGTATGTGCTGGCGACTTCGGTCCCACTATCGCCAGCGAACAAGGACGAACTGGTCAGCCTGCTGGCCCCCTGGTGCAAGTCGCCGGGCGACATCTATGGAGCCTCCGAGGTCAACGCTCTCCTGAGAGACCACCCAGACGTAGAGCGTGCGCACTTCAAGCTATGGGTTTCAAGCACAGCGGTACTGGAAAGAATCTTGCACTCGCGGATCTTTAACGTTACACAGGCCACACTCGAGTCAACGAAGGATTACATGAGCCGGATCGTGATGCACGAAGGCTTTAATCGCGCACTTGATATGCTGCGCAAAGAGCACCACGTCCTCATCGTGGGCAACCCAGGCATCGGCAAAACCACGCTGGCGAGAGTGCTTCTATGTCATTACGTTCGAGAGAACTTTGAGCCGATCTGCGTGACGAGCAATATCGAGGATGCGTGGGAACTAGTCCATGGGCCTGTCGCCGCCAGGCGAAATATGGTGGTCTTCTACGATGACTTCCTAGGGCGACTCCGGTTCGATTCACAGCGATTCGGGAAAAACGAAGAGCATTCGCTTATCGAGTTTCTGAACAAGGTCCGCCATTCGACAAACTTACGCCTGATACTAACTACCCGCGAATATATCCTCGCGGACGCTAAGAGAGTCCATGGCGCCTTCGATTCACACGCGTCGGAGATCCTAAAGTACACATTGTCCCTAGAGGAATACTCGCGACCCCAGCGCGCTAAGATGCTCTTCAACCACCTCTACTTCTCAGACCTACCCGACAGTAGGCTTGAGAGCTTCGTCCGAAGCAAGGCTTATCGAACCATCATTTCCCACGACCATTTCAACCCTCGCATAGTCGAGACGATCAGCAACAATGCAAACAGCCGTGCAATGAACGATGACGAGTATCTTCGCTTCGTCGAAAGTGAGTTCGACAACCCCGCACGAATCTGGGAGCATCCATTTAGAAACGACATCAGCCATATAGCGCAGGAAGTCTTGGCCGTCCTATGGACCTTCGGAGGCGTCGCTGAGCTCGAAGCTCTGAGGTCGTCAGTCTTGCAGATGCACCCGCTCGGAGGCGCAGCCACCGCGATGACCCTTACTGATGCCATCCGACAGCTGGACGGCAACTTTATATCTACAAATAGACACCCTCTCGGATGGCGAGACGATAAGCACGCCATAGTGGCGTAATTTCAGAATCCGTCCGTCGAAGAATTCATTGAAAATCTGATCCTGTCCGAGCCTAGGTGGATTGAGCAGTTGGTCAAAGCGACTACGTGCTTCGAGCAAGCACAACGCTTGGCTGTGAGGGCAAGCTCGTGCTTACCAAGAGACTCCTCGTTCTGGTTGGAGCTGCGAGCTGCTGCAGCGTCGGTTGAGGGGACACACCGAGGAAGACTGACCAACCGCTGGCTGGGACCAGCCGTGACGAGGGCTTGGGAAGTCGGCCGCGCAACACACGCCGGAGAGGCCCAAACTCTCCTTGAAATCGAACGGAAGCTTGGTATCGACGACGCGCGCTTTGCCGAGCTACAGTCTAGAGTAACGACTGCGGCGGGATGGGCCGCTCTTGCAAGCGGGGTCTTCTCCAACCATGAAGTCCTCGCGGACCTGAAAAGACTGAGCGACTGGATTCAAAAGAAGAGCCGATGGCCGGCTAAGACTAAAGCACAGTCGAAACAAGCATTCCGCGAAATAGTAAACCAGCTGGTTGCCGACCAGGGGGAAGTATGGGCCGCGTCAATTTCAACCCTTCGAGCTCTTGCGGAAATGATCTCATCTAACGAATCGCCGATCACAGAGGAAGAGAAAGCGGCCTTTTCAAGCGCCGCCACCGTCATCGTGGACACTATAGACGACAACGCTAGCGACTCTGGCGACGTCTATGACGAGCAACGGGAGTTGCAACGCCTTGAGCAAATCTGCAAGATCGATCTTCAGAAAGAAGATAACAAGTTAGATCGCATAGTCGAGCGCCTGGCCGAAAGGCGGGACTACGAACCGCAAGCCGACCCTGAGAGGAGCACTACAACGAGTGAGGCCGACGATGCACTCGATATCGATGCGCTTTTCGTCGGACTCTTAGAACGCTGACCAGGTTCCGGCTCGCCGGTGACTCTACACTCCCACCGCTTCGGGTTTCCCCGCCAGCAACTGCCTCAACACATACTGCAAAACTGCAAAATCCCACCATTAGCGTAGTAGAGCGCTCCTTTGGCGTGTCGATGCGGACCAACACTCACGCCGTAACCGAAACGGCCCCTTGCGGCTTCCGGGCAGGACGAACGGTTATCTCAACATCCTGTCCCAGGGCAGTGAGAAACTGCATCAGGCGCTCGACGGAGAACGATCCCGCGCGATTACGCATCAACGCCGAGACGTGAGGTTGCTTGATGCCAAGTACTTCGCCGGCCTCGGCTTGTGTAATACCGAGTCGCCGTATGAGACGGTATATCTGCAGCGTAAGCTGGGCTTTCAGCAGCTCTTGTTCCGGATGTGGCAAGCCAAGGTCCGCGAAAACGTTTCCACTGCTTCTCTTTATTTTCTTTACGCGCAACGGTTGCGCCGCCTTTCTGAAGCCATTCGACTTTGTCGTTTTTCTGGTCACGTCAATTTTGCCGCAGGCGATGCCGGCGTTCGGCCTCGTTTAGGCGCTGGCGAATGAGATCAATGTCTTTTTTCGTTGTTGTGATGCCTCGTTTGGATTTCTTTTGAAACGCGTGCAGAACATAGATAGCCTCTGGATAGCGCACCGTGTAGACGGCACGCCACGTGTCTCCGCGATGCTGCGCGACAATCTCCAAGACCGAGGCACCGCCAAATCCGCTCAAAGGTTTCGCCGACGGGTCGACTTCACCGGTTTGCGCGGCATACAAGGCATATCCGATGTCCCGCCGAACCGCGCGCGGAAATGCACGCATATCTCTTCGAGTTGAACCGATCCAGACGAGAATATGGGAAGCTGACTGCATTATACATAAATATGTCTATTCATATAAAGCGTCAAGGTGAATCGCCGGGATCTCGCATCCCGTTCCCGGAAACAGGAGTCATCGGGGGAGCGTGAGCAACACGCGTGCTCAGACGCCCACGGGCTCCGGTTTGGTTGTCAGCAGATGCCGCAATACATACTGCAAAATCCCACCATTAGCGTAGTAGAGCGCCTCTTGCGGTGTGTCGATGCGGACTAAAGCTTCGAACTCGATGGGTGCACCTTTGCCCTTGGCTCGGACTCTTACTTTCTGTCCAGCGGCGTAGTGCTCTATCGGGTTGCGGATGCCGGTGATCTCGAAAACTTCTTCGCCCGTGAGCTTAAGCGATTCGGCATTTTGTCCGGACGGGAACTGTAGCGGCAAAATTCCCATGCCGACCAGATTCGAGCGGTGAATGCGCTCGTAGCTTTCGGCGATGACAGCGCTTACGCCCAGCAGGCGCGGGCCTTTGGCGGCCCAGTCGCGCGACGAGCCCGAGCCGTATTCTTTGCCGGCAAGAATAATGAGATGCGTCCCCTCAGCCTGATATTTCTGCGAAGCGTCGAAAATCGACATTTCCTGATTGGTCGGAAGATGCCGGGTGAACCCGCCTTCGGTCGAGACCAGTTTGTTGCGCAAGCGGACATTGGCGAAAGTTCCGCGCACCATCACTTCGTGATTGCCGCGGCGCGAGCCGTAGGAGTTGAAGTCGCCGGGCTTCACGCCGTGCTCCTGCAGATACTTTCCGGCGGGGCTGTCTTTCTTGATGGAGCCGGCGGGAGAAATGTGGTCGGTGGTAACGCTGTCTCCCAATACCGCCAGTACGCGGGCAGAGTGAATATCTTCAACCGGAGAAGGCTGGAGTTTCATGTTGTCGAAGTACGGTGCGCGGCGGATGTAAGTGGAATCTTTTTCCCAGGCGTAGGTCTGACCCTTGGGAACGGAGAGGCCGCGCCAGCGCTCGTCTCCGGCGAAAACGTCGGCATAACTTTTGGAAAACATTTCGGCCGTAACAGAGCGCTCAATGGCCTCTTCCACTTCGCGCTGCGTGGGCCACAGGTCGGCGAGGTAAACCGGATTGCCTTCTTTGTCCTTGCCGATGGCGTCCTTGCGGAGATCGGTGTCGATGCGTCCGGCGAGCGCGAAAGCGACGACCAGCGGCGGCGACATTAAATAATTCGCACGAACTTCGGAGTTGATGCGGCCTTCGAAGTTGCGATTGCCAGAGAGGACGCTCGCGACGACCAGATCCTTTTCGTCGATGGCTTGAGAAACTTCCGTAGGAAGAGGGCCGGAGTTGCCGATGCAAGTTGTGCATCCGTAGCCGACGATGTGGAATTTTAGTTTCTCGAGATAAGGAGTCAGTCCGGCTTTTTCGAGATAATCGCGGACGACTTTTGATCCGGGCGCGAGCGAAGTTTTTACCCAGGGCGGAACCTTTAAACCCTTCTCGACGGCTTTCTTCGCGAGCAAACCGGCGCCGATCATCACGGATGGGTTCGAAGTATTCGTGCACGAAGTAATCGCGGCGATCACCACGCTGCCGTGTTTGAGTGAGTTCTTCACGTTCGCGGGAACGTGTTCGTGAACGTTCGGATCTTCCACTCCGATAGCGGCCGGGCTGCCGCCTTCAGCTTCCCATGTCTTCGTGTTGCTAGTGGGTGCCCCAGGCTTGTCCTGAGCAGCGCCGAAGGATCTCGCTTCTTTTGCAAGACCTGGGAATTGGGGATCAACCGCTCTTGCAGATGATTTCGGTTTGAGCAGCGACGGCAGAGCTTTGTTGAAGGAATCTCCGGCTTGAGAAAGCACGACGCGGTCTTGTGGGCGCTTGGGCCCGGCGATGCTTGGCTCGACGCTCGCGAGATCGAGCGTGAGCAGTTCGGAGTATTCAGCTTCGGGAGTTTTTTCGTCGTGAAACATTCCTTGCTCGCGACAGTAGGCTTCGACCAAAGCAATCTGTTCTGCACTACGGCCGCTGAGTTTCAGATACTTCAAACTTTCTTTGTCGACAGGGAAGATGCCGCACGTCGCGCCATATTCAGGCGACATGTTGGCGATAGTAGCGCGGTCGGCAAGAGGAAGCTCGCGCAGGCCGGGACCGAAGTATTCAACAAACTTTCCAACGACCCCGTGCTTGCGCAGCATCTCAGTAATCGTCAAAACAAGATCGGTAGCAGTAGCGCCTTCGCGCAACCGCCCCGTGAGCTTGACCCCAACAACCAGCGGAATCAGCATGGAAACAGGCTGCCCGAGCATGGCAGCTTCGGCCTCAATCCCACCCACGCCCCATCCCAGCACCCCCAGCCCATTAATCATCGTTGAATGACTGTCTGTTCCTACAAGGGTGTCGGGGTATGCTACAGCTCTCCCATCGTTCTGCTGAACAAAAACGACGCGGGCCAAACACTCCAAATTGACCTGATGGACGATGCCGGTGTCGGGAGGGACGATGGCGAGGTTGCGGAATCCGGTTTGGCCCCAGCGTAGAAAAGAGTAGCGCTCTTTGTTGCGCTGAAATTCCAGGAGGGCGTTTACCTCGAAAGCGCCCGGGCTTCCGAATTCGTCGACTTGAACGGAGTGATCGATGACAAGCTCGACTGGTTGCAGAGGATTGATGAGGGCCGGGTCGCCGCCGAGTTGCTGCATGGCGTCGCGCATGGCGGCGAGATCGACGACGCAAGGGACGCCGGTGAAATCCTGAAGGAGGACGCGGCTGGGGGTGAAGGCGATTTCTTTATCAGGCGTGGAATTTTTGGTCGTTCCTTTGGTACCCCAGGCGGCGAGGGCGCGGATGTCTTCGTTCTTGACGTTGCGTCCATCTTCGGTGCGAAGAAGATTTTCGAGAAGGATGCGCAGGGAATACGGGAGATGTTTGGTGGAGATGCCTTGCTGGTCGAGAGCGTCGAGACGGTAGATATCGTATTCCTTTTTGCCGACTCTGAGAGGAGAGCGGGAGTTGAAACTATTTAGAGACATGATGGCCTTTCTAAATGAATGAAGCCGCGAGACGGATGGCACCGCGTAGCGGGCTGGAGACTAAAACTGGAACTTTAAGTTTAGTCGTTTTGGGGCGGAATGCGTAGCGGAATGTGATTTGTGGAGTGCAGAGCGGGAAGAGTGTAAGCACGAGAATGCGGAGTTATGCGGCAGACAAAAGTTGGATAGGCTCGTCGTCGGGGAGTCGTCCGCTCGCGGGGCGACTCCGCTTCCTCAGTATGACAAAGTTACGGAACGGAAGGAGGTTTCCCAGACCGAGAAGACGGTCTTCGGAATGACATGCTTCAACCTTGGCCGGAATTTAATTCGTCGATGAGCGCGAAGGCGTCGATGCTTTGCTTGACGGACAACCGAGGGCGGCTGTCCATACTGGCTCTAGCGGGCTGCGGTCCAGACTTGGTAGGTGACTACTGCCATCATGAAGAGGAGATAGATGCGGAGCGACCAGAGGACAATAAGCTCGGGGCCTTTGAGGTGGCGGCGGGGGATGTGGTGTTTTTTTGCGCCGACGAGTTGGTCATGTTCGAGAGAGGAGAGGACGAGGGTTTCGTCGGCGGAGGAGATGGTGAACGGCGGGTTATCGATTTTTTTGGTCATATGATAGTTCTCCTAACGCGAGAGACGATCGCGCTTTGCTCGAATGGACAGCCGAGGGCGGCTGTCCCTACATCGGCATTTGCACGCATCCATTTCCTACTTTCCTCCCAGGGCGGCGAAGATGCTTGGGGTGAGGATGCTGATGCCGAAGAGAATGCCGGCAGTGGTGAGGACGAAGACTACGCCGGTGGACAAGACGTTTGCCCATAGCGGGCTGACAAGGTCGCCCATAATTTCTTTGTCATTTACCAGCATGAAGAGAAATACCAACGCTGGCGGCATAGCTAAAACCGCCACGACGTTTACGACTAGAACTACGTAAACCAGATGGAGGCCGGGGATTAGAACGATGGCAGCGGCGGCCATGGCGCAGAGAGTGAGCACGGCATAAAACGATTTGCCTTCTCCCATGGGAAGGTTGAGGCTATGCGGCTTGTGTGCGACCTCACCGAAGGCATAGGCGGAAGAAGTGGAGATGGTGATAGCGGCGACAATTCCGGCCTCGACCATACCGAGGGCGAAGAGCGAAGCGCCGAAGCGGCCGATGATGGGCTGGAGAGCCTGAGCGAACTGGGCAGCCTCAAAATTGTCAGCGGTCATTTGATGAGTGAAGAGCGGAGCGGTGGCGAGAATGGTGGCGATGGCTGCGGCAGTTGCAAGCGCGGCGCCAATTACGGTGTCGGCGCGGCCGAAGCGGATATCTTTTGTGGTCATGCCTTTGTCGACAGTGGCGCTCTGCTGGAAGAAAAGCATCCAGGGAGTCACGGTCGCGCCGATATCGGCGAGGACGATCAGAAGAGTGTCTTTGTTGAAACCCGGAAGGGGTTGCCACGTGGTGAAAGCATGGCCGACAGCGTTCCAGTCGGGGTGAGTCATGAGCGCGACTGGGATAAAGATAAGATTGAATAAGGCGGCGGCGAGAGTGATGCGCTCCCAGGTCCAATAGCGGTGACTCATCAGAGCGGCATAGAGAATGACGAGCGCGATAAGGATTGCGATCCAAGGGCGAACTCCAAAGAAACCGAGGCCAGCGCGGATGGCGATGAATTCGGTGATGAGGGTAAGGAAGTTGCCGATGCCGAGGTCGATCATAGAAAACCATCCCCAGAAAGGGCCGAAGCGGTCGAAGATGAGTTCGGCGTGGCCGCGGTGGGTGGCGGCGCCGAGACGCACGGTCATTTCCTGGACGACGATCGCCATGCAGAAGGTCAGAGCGACGAAAGGGATGAAGAAGCCGATGCCGAATTTGGCCCCGGTGGCCGCGTAGGAGAGCATGCTGGGGCCGTCGTTTTCTCCGAGCATGACGAGGACGCCGGGACCAACGAGAAGCCAGAGAAGGCGCGCTTTCGATGAGAAGCCGCGCTGGGCGCGGGCGGCGGAGACGCGGACGCGATCATGGGCGCGGTCAACGTCTTCGTGAGTGATGACTACGACGTCTTCGTTTTGAGTGGCAACGGGCTTCATCGATGGAACGCTTGCGGCGTACAGCTCATCTCCTCCGATTTGGTTCGGCGGGGAACCCAGCAGCAGAGATTAGCGCAAGTATACACCAGCGGATGAACTATGGTTAAGAGGCGTGAAAGTAGCGTATCTTATCCGGCCCTGAAGGCCCGCTCCCTCTACGTTGGAGAGCGAGGAATTTGCTAAGTGAGGTCTTAAGTGATACTGGGCAGGTCACAGGAATCCTTCGACTTCGCGATGGTCCGCTGGCGCGAACCATCGGCTCGCTCAGGATGAAAAGGGAGCTTGGGGGTGCGCTTTCGGCGACACGCCTGGACGGGACTAGGTTGGGGAGAGCCAGACGCGTTCGGCGGCGGCGCGGCCGAGGGAGACATTTCCGGAAGTAGTGGAGAGAGTGAGAGTCTGGTCGTAGTTGCGTTCGAGAATGCGTACTCTTGCCGAGGGACGGATGCCACGAGCTTCGAGAAATTCAAGGAGGCGCCGATCACGCTCATAGATTCCGCTGACGATGTAGGTGACACCGGCTTGCGCATCGGCGAGCAGGAGCAATCCGCGATGCCGGCGACTGGCCGGGCTTTCCATCTCGCTCATATTGCCGTGCGGACAGATTCCTCCTTTGCCGAGCTTGGCGAGAAGTTTGGATTCGAAATCTGGAGACACGGCGTGCTCCAGGCGCTCGGCTTCATCGTGGACCTTCCACCATTCCATGCCGAAGAGCTCGGCTAACATGCGTTCGATGAGGTGATGGCGGAGGGTGAGCCTGCGGGCGATTTTACGGCCAGCGGCGGTGAGGCGCACGTGACCATCCGACTGCACGCGAACGAGGGAGTCTTTCTTAAGGCGGCGCAAGGCCATGGTAACGGCTGGTGCGGAAACCTTTAGCCAATCCGCGAGGCGAGCGGAGATTACGGATTCGCCTTCGCTTTCGGCTTCGAGGATGGCTTTGAGGTAATCCTCTTTGGAGACGGTGATCATTGGGGGATTATACGATGGAGTTAAGAGCAGTTAACTGTAGACGCGGGGGAATAGCTGGATGCGCGACGCGGACAGCAGCGTCGGATGAGTATAGAGATTCTTCGACTTGCGTTCGCATGCGCTCACGCTTCACTCAGAATGACAGAGCACGTTTGACAGCGTAGCTTCGCTACCCTAACCTTTAGTTTCTCTGGCTATGAAAATTTTAGTATTAGGCAGTGGAGGTCGGGAGCACGCCGTGGTGTGGAAACTGCGGCAGTCAGCGCGGGTTTCGAAGGTTTATTGTGCGCCGGGTAATGGCGGGATCGCGGACGAGGCTGAGTGTCTGCCTGTGGAGTTAAAGGATTTGGATGCGATGGTGGCTTTGGGGCAGGAATTGCGGCCGGATCTGACGGTGGTGGGGCCTGAGCTGCCGCTGATGCTGGGGGTGGTGGATGAGTTCACGAGGCGGGGGTGGCCGGTCTTCGGGCCGACGAAGGCGGCGGCGCAACTGGAATCCAGCAAGAGTTTCGCGAAATTGTTCTTGCAGCGGCATCACATTCCCACGGCCGCATATGCGATCTGTGACTCAGAGGAGGAGGTGCGCGAGGCGTTAGGCCACTTTCACGCGCCGGTCGTGGTGAAGGCGGATGGCCTGGCGGCGGGCAAGGGAGTGGTGATGGCGGCGCGAAAAGAAGAAGCGGCGAACGCGGCGGCGGAAATGTTGAGCGGCAGGATGGTGGGCGAAGCGGGCGCTCGGGTGGTGTTGGAAGAACGCCTGGTGGGCGACGAACTTTCGTTTCTGGTGCTGAGCGACGGAGAGCGAGTGGCGCCGCTGGTAGCAGCGCAGGATCATAAGCGGGTGGGCGAAGGCGATACTGGTCCGAATACGGGTGGCATGGGGGCTTATTCGACCGCCGATATTGTCGACGACAAGATGCGAGATTGGCTGGTGAATCACATTGCGCGTCCGGTGATCAAGGGAATGAAGGCGGAGGGCGCAGAATACAAAGGGGTGCTTTATTGCGGGCTGATGATGACGGCGCGGGGTCCGATGGTGCTGGAGTTTAATTGCAGATTTGGGGATCCGGAGACGCAGCCGATTCTGATGCGAATGGAAAGCGATCTGGTGGATGCGCTGGAAGCTTCGATTCAGGGACGCGTGAGCGACGGAGATTTCAAGTGGTCGACGGATGCGTCGACGTGCGTGGTGATGGCGTCGGGAGGGTATCCCGGGGCGTACGAGGTAGGGAAGAAGATTACGGGACTGGATGAGGCTGGGGCGTGCGAGGGGGTGAAGGTTTTTCACGCGGGGACTTCGAAGCTGAATGGCGAATTTTATACGAGTGGCGGGCGAGTGCTCGGGGTATCGGCACGGGCTGGGGATTTAAAGACGGCAGTGGAGCGGGCTTATGAGGCGTGCGAGACGATTGGATTTGAGGGAGCGCATTATCGAAGGGATATTGCGGGGCGGGCGCTGAGGAAGACCTAGTAAGCGTCATCTGCGGCGTGACTTTTTGTCATGGAGAAATACATTGGCCTGTTCGTCCTAGCTTGCACTGCAGCAGGCGTTGTGTGGCTGGTGGTAGCCGCTTGGTGGTTGCTCGGGCGAAAACGCCTGTCGGTCGTTCGCAAGATTACGCTCGCGTTTGTGTGCGCAGGCGCGGTCGTTCCGATTGCTATCCTCCCCATCTGGAATTGAATAAACGCGCACGGCAGCTTCGCCGCCATGGGGAGGATTCAAGACGTCGCACAGACGCTTTGGCCGACATCAATCGAGCTAATGGCTTTAGATTCCCCCGGAGGGGCTCATTGGAGTGCGATAGCCGTTGTTTCTGCAATTTCGATCTTAGGAAACATTGGTGCCTACGGAATAGTCGGGCTCGCCGTCGGTTCGTCCTATGTTCGCTTGAGGGGAAACTCGAAGGCTTAGGAAAAAATTACAGGGATCCTTCGAC
>JBAVZU010000186.1:0-28943 GCA_049588915.1 Candidatus Sulfotelmatobacter sp. | reverse complement strand
AATTTCTCCTTGGCGGCGTGCAAGAGAATGCTGCGGAATGGCGTTATGCCAATACCACCGGTTAAAACCACCGCAGCCCGTGATTTGTCGTTATGAAGTCTTAAGTTTCCAAATGGGCCTTCGATCTTCACCTCGGTGCCTAAGGGAACACTTCTCAGAACTCTCTTGAACGCTGTGTCCCGCAGGCGGGTGGCCACCATGATGAAGTCCTCATAGGGTGCGCTCGCGATTGAGAAACCACGTGCATTGCCCTCGGAATCAGTTTCACGGGGATTTAGCAGGGTGATGTCGAGGAACTGGCCAGGGGCGAATTTAAAGGTAGCTGGCTTGTCAAAGCGGAATGCCATGGTGCGCTCAGCCACTTCCGTCCTATCCCTCAGTTTCGTGAGAAATGTGGGCCAGTCAGCAACTGCGGTGCTCATTTTCCCTCCTCGTTGCACATATGCGAAACGGTGCAGGTGGCATACTGCGCCTGTGTCCGCTGTACGAGTACTCGATGTCCAGGATCTGCCAGCTAAACCTGATCTTGTGCTCCTTACCAATGCTCGTCCCAATGCGCCAGCACCTCAATAGGTCATTTGTACCGGTAGTGGAAACAACTATTACTCAGTCGACCCACGGGCAGATAGCTTTGTTGGACTGAGGGCCTGGATATGAAGGAAGCATGAAAGAGCACAGAGATGTCCAATTGGCTACACGGGGGACTTGTTTTCACTATGAGGAGTGCGGCTAGCAAGTCGATTCACCAGTTCGACAATTCCTTTACGGCGTGGTTTTATCGGTCCTTTCCGATTCTCACACTGAGCCTCGTTCAGCTATTTCCTGGTTAAACATCTTTCAGTTGATTCTCATCCATCCCGAAATAATGGCCCAGTTCATGGATGCCCGTCAGACGGATCTGTTCGCGGACTTCCGCCTCGCTGGAGGAGACCGCCTCAATGTTCTTCTGATAAAGCACGATGTAATCGGGCCCCGTAGGTAGGTCAAATATGCTCTTCTTGGTCGTGGGCACGCCGTGGAAGAGACCGAGAATCAACCGCCTTCGCTGCCCCGACCGCGGCGATGGCTGGTTCGGCGGCATATCCTCTACCAGAACAGCAACGTTACGAATGCGACTGCGAAACTCTTGCGGGAGCGAGTCGAGCACCTGCTCGACCACCTTGACGAAATGTTCACGCTTCATCCTCAACCCACTGAAATATATAAGGGCACGCCCACTCTGAGTAGCCGTCGCCTTTGTTTGAGGCGCCTTCTCGACCGCTATCGCCTCGCATCGGCCTATTTCACTTCGTCGCAGGCTGAAGACTGTGAACCGTGCTGCGAGTGTGATCGCCGATGAGGAAGGCCCGCAAGCGACGGCCTCTCGGAGGACGTCAACAAACCGGAAGGGGCGCCTAATGGGAAAACCTTACTCGGTTATACCCGCGGGGCCCGATATTACCAGATTCACTCGCAGAGTATGATTTCATTGTATCGTAACACGATATTTAGTGGCTTGGACAACCCTGGACCGTTGCGTGGTCGTCGAAATGAGTAGAGGTAGAGTTCGCCGGGCGTCTCTGGTGAGGTTTTCCGTCGTGCCCCGTTCACAACAAATTCCGGATGAAAATGAGGATAAGGCGATGCGGATCTCCTGTTATTTGATCTGCACAATGTCCGTTGCCATCTTGCTTGGTCTGTTCTTTTACACGATGTTACGGTGACAGATTGAATCTCTGAAACCGGCCTCGCAGGCAAGTTGGGCAAAGCACGATGTATTCAGTTGACGCCCGCAAGATTTTCGACAACTATCCGTTGCAAGTAGACGAGCCCCGAAGCTGACTGTGCATACAGAGTCCCCTAACCTTGCATCCGCGCCGACTTGAGGATCGGCTTGAGAGCAGAATCTTCAATGGGCTGGAAACAAAATAACAATCGTCGGACCAACGCTGGCAGTAGATAAAGGCAGACAAGCAACGACAGCATCCCGGCTCGCTTCGCCCGCATCCGCTCTAATAGGAGGAAAATAATGTTAGGACTTAAGCTGGTGCGGCTCATCGAAAGACATTCGGAGGAATTGGCGCTCGGGTTGACTCAACAGGTTTGGGATTCAGAACGCACCTGTGACTTCAAGAAGATTCCGCGCGACGAATTGCAGTCAGCTGCAGTTGAGGTCTACCGCAACTTGGAAGAGTGGTTACTGCGCAAGAAGAAGGAAGAGGATATCGGGAAGCGGTTCCGAACAATTGCGGCGCGCCGCGCCGCCCAAGGAGTCCGCCTCCGTCAGTTGGTGTGGGCCTTGGTAGTCAGCCGCAACCATTTGTGGCATTTTCTCCAACGGGAATGCTTTGTCGATACCATCTTGGAAGTGTTTGGCGAGTTGGAGGTACAGCAGATGCTAGATCAGTTCTTCGATCAGGCAGTGTACTATTCCATACTGGGATACGAGGATTCAGTCGAGCGCGACGAAGCCCAGCATGCGGGCAGCAAGAGGAGCAATTCACTCCATTGGCATGAATTCGCTTGAAGCGACTGCTGAGAACTACGCCGTGAGCGGAACCATCGTGTACCGATATGTATTAGGAATGGCAATGGCACTAGTCGATGCGGCCGAGATGTGGTTCTACGACGATCCTTACGGCGTTCGGCGGTCTGACTCTTCAAGGTGTTGTTCGGAGTGTTGGAGGAAACTTAGGATCGCGTGAATCACCATTTCGTCGCCCGAGGCAGTATTGATCATGGCGTGGTATACAGAACGGTTGGGCCACTCAGCGTGGAAATACCTCTTAATGAAGGCGGCGCGCTCCCGGTCGACCGTATCAACCAACGTTTCCGAATCGCGTTCGCTGTTGCCTTGGGAGATCAAGCGCGATATTTTCTCTTCTCGAGAAGAGTATAAAAAGAAACGCAAAGTGTCATCACGGGATCGCAGGAAGTGCTGCGATCCTCTTCCTACAATTACGCAATTCCCCGAGGCGGCGGCATCTTCGACCACGCGCTCAGAGATTCTCACAATGCTGTCGGCGTCGAGGGCCTCAACTGGCGCGCCACGGCTACCCTCGTAGCTTCCAAGAACGAAGGACTTGAGCAAACGGTAGTAAAGCGGGTCCTGACGCTCTTCGCGTTTCTCAATCGCGGACTGCTCACAGTGAGCGAGGCGGGCGACCTCTTGTGTCAGCAATTGGTCCCAAAGTTTCCAACCCAGTTGGGCGGCAAGCTTTTCGGCGATTTTCGCTGCTCCAGATCCGTATTCCCGCTCGACAGTGATGATTCGGATCACAACCTACGACCTTCCTTCCTGAGTGTTTAGATGCGCTCTTCGCCCAATTCGAGGCGAGGATTCTCGATCCACCTTTTCGTGTCCCTGCGCAGAACCCCCCTCTGCGCCGGCGGTTGAGTGCGCTACGCGGGAGAATTCGACGTCCTGCGTCAGGCTTCCCCGCGCAGGTATGCTCAAGGATGAGCACGCGCGGTGTGGAGGGAAGCAGTATTCCGGAAGTCTATCGTCTGAAGTGAATGAAACCATCCCAGATCCAGAACAGTAGAAGGGGAGGCCTTGGTATCTCAGGTCCCGCAACTCTGTAGCGAGCCGACGAGTACGACAACTCTTGACTCACGCCACTCGGGTACATGCAACATCCGTGGCCGCGCGTCCCAGGATAGGGGCGGCGCTACAACAGCAACGTTCGTTCGAGAGTAGCGCTCGCCGAGGCGGCCAATTGGAAGGTCCAGAACCCGGTTGCCGGCACTACAACTTTCAAAAGAATGACGGCACAAGGGAAAGCACTAAACGCCAGTTGAAGATGCGCGAATCTGGACTGAACCCATCAAATGAGACACTCGCAATGGGCACACTTTGCAGAGAAAGGAAACTGCGAGTGGCAAAGAAACGAGTGATAGGTCGATATCCCAAGGCGTTTCGGAAGATGGCGGTCGAGCGGTTGAAGCGCAGCGATAATATCGTCGCGCTCTCCCAGGAACTGGGGGTGCACCGGCGACTGCTGTACAAATGGCGGGATCAGTTGGAGCCGATCGAAGATGGCGAAGGACCACCGGCAAACTCCCGCGAGCGTGAACTGCGGCAACAAGTCACGCAGTTGAAGCGCGTGGTGGCGGACAAGACGCTGGAGGCAGATTTTTTCAAAGGTGCCTTGCAAAAAATCGAGGCTCGACGCCGGAGCAGAAGCAGTTCTGGCGAGACGGCATCTACGAACAGATCCGAGAAGTGATGCCTATGCAAGGCAGCCTGAGTATCGAGCGAATGTGCCGGCTGGCAGGGGTCAGTCGAGCTAGTTTCTATCGTTGCTTACAGGAGCGATTGCCGGTGGAAGAGGATATGGAGGTACGGTCGGCGATTCAGCAGATCGCCGTGGAGCACCGGCGGCGCTATGGCTATCGAAGGATTGCGGCGGAACTGCGACGGTGCGGGATGCTGGTGAACCACAAGCGTGTCGCTCGCATCATGCGGGAGGATAACTTACTTGCGGTGCAGCCGCGTGCCTTCGTGGTCACCACGGATTCTCAACACCAGTTGGAGGTTTACCTGAATCTGGCTAGCCGAATGAAGTTGACCGGGGTCAATCAGCTTTGGGTGGCCGACATCACCTACATCCGACTGCATCGTGAGTTTGTCTACCTCGCCGTGATTCTCGATGCCTACTCTCGCAAAGTGGTGGGCTGGGAATTGGCCGGAACGCTGGTAGCGCGGTTGCCGATCGCGGCGTTGGAGAAAGCGATCGCAGAGCGAAAGCCGCCTCCGGGTCTGGTGCATCACTCCGACCGCGGAGTACAGTATGCTTCCGGTGACTATGTCAGAATCTTGGCCAAGCACCAGGTGATTCCGAGCATGAGCCGCCCCGCGAACCCGTACGACAATGCCAGCTGCGAGAGCTTCCTCAAGACTCTGAAGCGGGAAGAGATTTACGCGAGTTCGTACGAAGATCTGGAGCACTTGCGGGAGAACATCGGAATCTTCATCGAGCAGTACTACAACCAACAACGGTTACATTCGGCATTGGGGTATCGTTCGCCGGAGAAGTTTGAACGACAAGCCGAGTGCCAAAGTGGGATGGCAGATTCGAAGGGGGCGACGCTCACTTTCTTCGCCAGCTCCGCTCAATCTTCTACAGAGCTGCTGGGGAAGGAGACTCAAGCGCCGTCCCCTTCCCCAGACCCCATCCCTGCTGAAGAAAATCATCGAGACGAATCCATGAATGCCAAATGTGCCAACGACAGATTGTCTCAATGGAAGGGTTCAGAAGACGAAACTACAGCAGGTGTGCCAACATAGTTTGTCTCAACCGAAGGGGTTCACCCCAAGCAGGTGTGCCGTAAGTGTGCCGTACGCTTCGAGCCCATATGCGCCAATCCGGGCTTTTTCGATACTTCGGCAGAGCGCTTCCGTGCGGGCCTGTTTGCCGGTAAATCGTTGAAAAGAGTGGTGAGCGCGGAAGGAATCGAACCTTCAACCTACTGATTAAGAGTCAGTTGCTCTGCCAATTGAGCTACGCGCCCCATTTGTGGAAAACCTCGCTGGCGGGACAGTTCTGGATTGTAGCATCTCCTGCTTTTGTGGTCATCGCGCTCCACGAATGCCCGGATAAACAAAAGTAAAAGATAAAATCAATGATTCAGCGCAGAGCAGCATTCGCACTTTAGCGTGACTATTTTGGAGCGAGTAACCGGATAGCGCTGCTTACGAACGTTGCCGAAGTTCCGCAGCCATGCCGCGCGACTCTTCGCCCGCCGCCGCTCGGTGCGACCCCAAAGGCTCTGGCCTCATGGCCGGACGTCTCTCCACTGTGCCAATGACTGGAGCATCTTCCATTCCATCGGCGTAAGCCATCGAGACAAACCGCTGCTCGGAACATAAGCGGTCGATCAGACGCTGTTGCCAAGAGGTCAGCACGGCATGCGGAAGTATCGGAAAGTGACGGAACATCCACACGAAATACAGGCGTTGGAGGAATGAAGGCATTAAATATCGCGGTCCGATTGGAGTCTGTACCTGCACCACACCGTCCGCCAATTTATCGATCCACATAAAATAGGCCCACCTAATAACTGAGTTTGGCCAGAGCACTTCTAGGGCCGTCATTATTGCACCAAGGTCGGGGGCAAGGAAAGCGATTTCTTTCCCTTTTTGGGAAATTCTCCGCCCATATCCTTCCTCTAGAACATCACGGTTGTAGATTTCGACAAAATTCTGCGGCAAAATGAATTGCCACCCCCATTTTCGGCCTTTGTTCCCCGGAACAGCGGCTCTCCGTTCGCTGGACCTTGAAAACTATGTTAGGCGGGAATTTCGGGCAAGATGTCCATGCGGCGGATTTCTGCTGCAACACCAAAATTTCTACCGGCCCCGTGTTCCACGCGTAATACGCGGGCATGGCAGCAGACCCAACATTTCTCGCCGGAGGTTAGTTCGGGCGGGAGGATCAGCACCAACTCGACGTCCGCACCCTCCGTCATTCGCGATTTTGTATAAAGGAACACACCATTCGTGCTCACATCTCGGGTCTCGGCGGCAAGTTCCGCGCCTTCTACGCCGCTTTTCACACGTACGGGAAGGCGCGTAGTGACTCGCTGGCGGGAACGGCGGTCATTCTTGGATTTCATTTTTAGACTTCGCTCTTAGACTTCATTCTTAAACTTCAATCTTAGAGTCCACTCACCTTCGAAAAAAAGAGAAAGGGCGAACGGCAGAAAATGCGCTTCCCTTCTGCGGGCGTTCGCCAGTATAGATCACCTCTATCCCGGCGTGGTAAGTAACAGCTTAGATTTCCGGCCTTCGTAAACGTGCGGCGGGTACCACCAGGGCTTGCTCCATGGTCGGGACATTGGTCCCACGCAGTATGGCCTCGGCCTCTGCCAGCTTGGCGGACTGGTTCGTCTGATAATAGGCCTGCACCAGAAGTTCCAAGGTGAAGGGATTGTCCTGATCCTCTTGCAAATAGGAAATGGCTTCCTCGAACTTTTTCTGATCCATTAAGAGAGTCCCGGCCGCGCCGTTGTAGGAGCTTTGGATCACGCGATTGCGGCTGGAGCTGGCCATCGCCTCCAGTTGCTGCAGCGACTTGTCAGCCAGAGCGGAATTGCCCGCCTGGGCGGCGCGCACCGTGCGGTTGCGCAGGATGCGGGACAATTCCTCGGTTCGGTCGGACTCGGAAATGGTGCTTCGATGTCCGAGCGCCTCCTCGGCGCTCTGCAGATATTTCAACGCAACCATGTCATCGACTTGATACTCAGAGAGTTGACGGTAGGCCTGGGCTTCCAGAAAGTCTTGTTCCTGGGCGTGACCGGTCTGGGCAACCTCGAGGAATAGTTTGTCGGCCTCCGTGAATTTGCCGTCGCGGACCCAGCTCATGGCTTCTTGCATTTGATAGTTCAGTCGGTCCGCCGCGTTGTGAGCGGAACGGACCGCCTTTTGGTACTCAATGCGGGCTTGCTCCTGATTTCCCATCAGGGCATATGTGTCCCCCAATCCAACCTGGGAGGTCACGAAATCGGGATCGATCTTTAACGCGGTGCGGTATTGCTGCAGAGAGCCCTCAAAATTTCCTGCCATGCGCAGCAGTTCCCCATAGGAGTCGTGCGGATTCGGTTCCTTGGGAAGAAGCGCAACGTAGCGGTCCATGGCCGCGAACGCCTTTGCAAACTGGCGGCTACGTGCGTCGAGATAGGCCAGGTCGTTCAGGGCGGCCGGGAAATTCTCGTCGAGTGCCAGCGCCTTTTCCATGAATCTCTGCGCCTGCTCGTCGCCGTTTTCTCCCATCAGCCAGTTGCCCGCCAGGTAGAACAGATGTTTGTCCTTGGGATACATCGCAAGCATGTCGTTCATCGCGGAAATGCCGCCAATGAAGTCACCTTCCTGCACCTTGACGATCCATCCGATCATCAACTGCTCGCCCGGCGTCAGCTTGGGCGCGAGTGCCTTGGCCTTTTCACGGGCTGCTCTTACTTCCTTGGGGTTGGAACTGTTGAAGGCGATCCATGCCCAGGCGACGGCCAGGTTCGGATCTTCTTTTACTGCGGCGCGCCAGTCGTCATTACAGCGTTCCAGATAGAGGTTCTCGTAATCCTGCATACCCTTTTCGTAGAGCGCGCGAGCCTTCGCGGATGAAGTGGAGATAGGCATTGCAGCAGCAGAAGATTGCTTGAGGTGGTGAGCATAAACGGGCGCAGTAGAGCAGGCGCCAAGAATCAGAACAGCGCAGATGAAGCGACGCATTGAAGTCTCCGCAACAGACGCTTTAGGAAAGAATTTATGAATGCAGCGTAGCATCGCGGGAATGCGGTCACATAGTGACCGAAGTCACATGAATGGCGGGAAAGGCATGCGACGGGCGGGCACTGATATCCGTGATGGGTCCTAATGATGCGCAATTTGAAGAGTCTTCCCCAGAGGTCGCACTGTCCTAAAAAGCCCCTGCCGCTAGAGGCAGGGGCTGAACTCAAAAGCGTCTAGAAGGTAAATTTTGCCGCCAGTTGAATGCCTCGCGGCCCGCCGCCGCCGAGGAATGGGTTGCCAATTCCGACATCGCCGGTGGCGGTAATCTGATACGCGCCATTGCCGGCTTCACGGCCATTGCTTGGCGGCGCAAAGCCGCATCCGCAAGCGGTGCTGATGTTGGCGGCTGGGTCCGCAATAAAAGCGGGCAGGACCGGGTTGGCAAAGTTCGGATGATTCAAAATGTTAAAGAAATCCGCCCGAATTTGCAGGGTCATTCGCTCTGTGATCGCTGTGTTCTTGTAGATTGCGAAGTCCCATTGCTTGTACGTCGGACCACTCAGAGCGTTCCGGCCCAAGTCGCCGTAGTGACGCGTACCCGGGACGCAATCCGAAGCAAAGCCGCTGTAAGACCCGTTGTTCGTGCATGGCATGGCGAAGGAGCTGAGCTGAAGGAAGTTTGCCGGATTACGCTTGTCATAGGTTATGGGCCCGATAACATCTGGACGGTCGTATCCATCTCCCCCTCCGCTATAGTCGTCTTCAGCGTTGTAATTTAACGTGAAGGGCTGACCACTCTGCAGGTTTATCGAGCTGTTGACACCCCAGCCATCTTTCAAGCGCGCCATGTTGCCGCCTTTTTTGGGAAGCTCGTATCCAGCAACCCAAACAAATCGCTGCGGAACGTTAAAACTGGATGGTCCATATTCAAGTTTAGGGGCGGTACTATTCTGGGGCTGAGCGGCGTTGGGAATGAAATCTTCGCCATCGCTCGAGTTGTCTAGGGATTTCGACCAAACATAATTCAGGATCGACATGAAGCCGTGATAGTTGGTCACTCGCAAACTGGTTTGCAGTGAGTTGTAGTTGGACTGACCGGTCGAATTCTCCTGGAAAATATAGACCGCTCCCGAAGGAAAACCGAAGTTTCGCGGCACGGTAAAGTCGTTAATCCCGAAGACGCAGCCCGTTGGGGCCGGCAACTGCCCAAGGTCGCAGGCAGTGATGGTCGCCTGGCTCGGCTGATTAAGGTCGAAGAAGCGGAAAAGTCGATGCCCCTGCGATCCCACATATCCAACTTGCAACACCACCTTGCTCGAAAGTTGCTGCTGGAAATTTAAGTTGTAATTCTCCATATAAGGCGTCTTGATATTACGGTCAAACGAAAAAATGTCGCATTCAACGGTGCAGCCCGGAGTTCCATAGAGTGGCGTATTCGGAATGTAAGTTCCCGAGGCGTTAACGGCCGCCGGATTGAGGTTCGCCATCTGGATGGGGTCGGGACCGATATTGTTATAAGCCGGTCCCGGAGCAAAGAAAGTCGGGTAGGGCAAGTGACCCAACGCCATATCTTGCGAGAATGCGTCAAAGAACAAGCCATAGCCTGCCCGGACCACAGTCTTGCCTTTGCCCGTCACATCCCACACGACGCTGGCGCGGGGAGAAAAGTCCTTCTTGTCCGGGTTGTAGAGATTTGGGAGTCCACCGGGACCAACCTGTTCGAGGGTTCCGGTTGACGGGAGAAAATCTGAGAAGAGGTGGTTCCTCTCGGCGACGACTCCGTAATAATCCCAGCGTAGGCCGTAATTCACTACCAGGCGGGGCGTTACGTGGTAGGCATCCTGGGCATAAAAACCGAAACCGTTCTCGTAGGTGTGGCGCAGGGTGTTGCCGGTGTAGTCGAAAGTACCAAATGACGATGTCTGTGGCATCATCTGCAACAAGTCCTCGACAGTATTGAAGCGGACGCGCCCGCGCGAATACTTGTCTAGATACTGCTCGATGCTCGTTCGGCGGAATTCCCCACCGAACTTAATGTCGTGCTTGTTGATCTTCCAGGAGAAGCTGTCAATGATTTGATTATTGGTATCGACTCGATGACGGGGATCGCCGGAAGTCGCTCCTACCTGCGAGAAAAATCCCGATCCTCCGGTTGGCGTGGGTGCGAGCAGAAGAATAGGTAAGCCCGAAGAGTCGCACGATGCGAAGGTCACAGGAACGTTGCAAAGCCCAATCGAGCTCGGATTGAAATTTCTGTCTTGCGGGAAAAACCCTTCCGCGAACCGGTTCCAGCCGTAGCGCAGTTCATTTACTTTCGTACCCGAGAATATTTTGACGTAAGAGAGCGATACCAACTGAACTCGCGTTGGAGTCACGGTGTCGTAGCCGGGAAGCTGGCCACCCGTCGCGTTCAGCGCCAGAGGAAACTGCTGGGTGCTATCGCCGAAGAAGTAGCGACCGCTGATGTTATTGTTCGTGTTGAAGGAGTGGTCGATCTTGGCAATCAAGCTGCTCAGATTGTTGAAAGATGGAGCAATCGCCGTGTAGTCGGGGGCATAGCTGCCGCCGGCATTGAAGCAGCCGGAGTCGCTGGATGTGGTTCCCGGAATGTAGTTACCTGCATTGTGCGGCCAGAAGCTAAGAAGAGCTGAGCCCACCGGGCTTACCGTTCCTCCTGCGCCGACGACATTTGCTGTGGCTTGCGAAATCTGAGCGAGAGTGGGAACGCAGGCCAGGGAGACTACTCCTACACTCTCGCGTTGCCCTTCGTAGTCAAGATAGAAGAAGGTTTTGTCCTTCACAATGGGACCGCCGAGCGATCCGCCGAACTGATTGTTGTGAAATGGAGCCTTGGGGGACGGCGTTGGATCGAAATAATTGCGGGCATCCAAGGCATCGTTGCGGAAATATTCGAAAAAATCACCGTGGAGGGCGTTGGTTCCGCTTTTCGTGACGATATTTACGATGGCCCCGCCGTTCCTTCCATATTCAGGTTCGAAGTTTGAGAGCACATTCATATCGGAAATCGCGTCGATGGGCAGGATGGCGGAGGGAGTTCCGAAAACTCCAGCCTGGTTGATGGCCGGGTCGTTGCGGTAGCCGTCGTTCATATCGGTGCCATCGAGCAAGTAATTATTGGAGCGTCCGCGCGCTCCGTTCATGCTGAATTCACCATACGATCCGGGAGAGTCCGAAATCTGGTCAGGAGAGCCAGCTACGCCGGGATTCAAAAAGATCAGCTTCGTATAGTCGCGCCCATTGATTGGCAGATCCTTCACTTCGCTTTGAGTCAGCACGCCGCCCAGGTCATTGGTCGTCGTCTCCACCTGAGGCAATAGATCTCCCTCGACTTCGACTCTTGTCGCAACTTCGCCGGGCTTGAGGGTGGCGTTGACTCGGCGTTCTGTGGAAACATCCACGTTCACGCCTTTGGCTTCGAAGGTCTGAAAGCCGGGTAGCACAACTGTCACGGTATACGTACCGATCGGCAATTCGGGCAGTGCGTAACTGCCGTCAGCGCTGGTCTCAGTAGTGCGTTCGAGTCCCGTGGCCACGTTCTTTACTGTAACCTTGGCGCCGGCAACTACTGCGCCCGAGGCGTCAGTTGCCGTGCCTAGAATCGTTCCACGAAACGTCTGCGCCGAAACTGCAGATACTGCCAGCAGCACAAACGCCAAGATCATGCGCGCTTTCATAAAGTCTCCTCGAAGCTGATTCGTTTTAAGGGAGTGACTTACACACGGTGGGCCGGTGCTTCAGGCCGTCACTGAGAAGCGCTGCAATTCCTTGCGGGCGAATGAGATGCAGCGCTCCGACCGCAGACAGAACATTATCGAAAGGCGATCCCAACAGTCAACCATTGAGTTGCGATCTGAAGCATTGATTTTATGAATGGAAATGGAAACGGAGTGATGAGGATTGCTGTGACGCTCCGGGAGGAATCTAATCAAAAGCTGATAGTCACGCCGCCACGAACAGACCGTGCGGATTGGACGAAGTAAACGGTTTGACCGTCCTGGCCTATGACGGGTACGTACCCTTGGGCCAGCAAGTTGCGCAAATCGATGACACCCTCCATGTGGGCGGGAAGAAAACCCAGCGTGGGAATCGGCTGGCGAATGAAGAGGTTCAGAAATGCGTCGCTCTGTCCCGGCGAGGCGTTGAACATATCGACGGGAGTCAATGCGGATCCGTTGATCCAGCGATAAGAGGCGATCCACTGCGTGTGCGTCCGGGGCACAGTGCCACTGAACTTGGCGGCCACAGCCTGCCGGCGCTGGGTGGTGAGCCACTTCCCAGTATCCTGAATCTGAACATCCGGCTTGGACAAGTCAAGAACGTCGCCGTAGGCATAATCCAAGGTCGCGGTAAGGTCGGAATAAAGCTTGCGCGCAAGGACCACACGGAGTCCATGAGCGTCCAGGGTGTCGCCGGCATAAGTGAACGTACCGGAGTAAACATCGGGCAGCAGGAATCCGCCGGCAGCCGTGACCTCACCGGTGCCGAGCAGCGCGGTGTTATCCACGCGATCATTGAAGAAGGCCGCTTGCAGATTGTTCTTGCCAATGCGGCGGGAGACACTCAATTCCTGATGGTGAGCGCTCTCCAGCTTCATGGAAAAATCACTCACGCTGATCCTGGGGTCGGCATCGCTCAAATCCGTGGGTGATAAGCCCAGACCGTCGCCGCGTGAATCGGGCAACGAAGTGGCATAGCCATAGCGCAGCACCGTGTTCGGCGAAACGTGCACGTCCAACGACCCGTAAGGCCGGAATGCAGTGGCACGCCCGAGAAATTGGATACTCTGCAACTCGCTACCGACCTTCAACTCCAGCACGTCGCCAATCGAGATGTCATCCGCGGCGGAAAGAGAGAGCGCCTGCAGCGAAGCATCGTGCAGATTAGGATCGGACGGTGCGAAGCGACGGACCGTGACTCCCATGGACGGTCCCGAACCGTCAGGCAGACAGTGCGAATAACTCGTGCGCAACACGGCGGAAGGAAGTCCATCTCCGTAACCGACGCTGCCCCTCAAACCTACACGGTCCACCGAAAAAATGGAGCGCTCCAATGAGAAGCCCGTGCTCATGTCTGAGCCGCTGCCGTAGCCGCCGGCCGCCGAACCCGCGAGGAACGACAGGCTCGCCTTCAGATCTCCATCATCTTTATCGGCGCTCGAGGGATCGTCGAACACGCGAAGAACGGGGCGATTCGCCACCGAACGCAGCGTCCACTTCCAATCGTCGTCATCAGCGCTGCCGCGCAACGGACCTACACGAATGGCATTCAGAAGAGTGTTCAGCGTGACGTTCAAATGGGTGCTGGCGCCCGGATGCAAACCCACTTTGTCATACCAGGCCGGCAGGAACGACGCCGCCGAAACTTTTACACTGTATAAGCCAGGCAGCAAATTGGTCGCGTAATAAAAACCGGTGCCGTCTGTGAAGACGGTAGCCGTGCGGGCTGCGGTTCCAATAATCTCCACCACTGCGCCCATCTGGGGCACACCCGAGGCATCACGCACGTATCCGGAGATTGCGCCCGGCTGATCTGCGGCCCACGCAGGAAGCGACAGGGCTACGATCACCGCCCAAGTCTTGAGCTGGCGAATCTTCATCCCACCTCCGGGAAAATCAACAGCGCTTTACTGTACAGCAAAAGTCGCTGAAGGATCTACAGTCTGCTTAGAGATGTTGTCGTTCACTTTGATTTCGATCCGGTATACACCGGGCGGCAGGTTTGCCGAGGCAATCGATTTTTGCAATGTCACCTGCTCGCCTACATTGCCCATCTGATCGGTGGATTCCGTTTTCTGCACGATCGGTTTGTTCGTCGCGATATTGACGATGTCAAACTCAAATGTGGCAGACGGCTTGTGAGTTTTTTCGTCCACCCCCAAATTGTAAACCTGCATCCAGAAATTAACTTTCTGGTCGCGATCCTTTTTGAAAAGAGCAGGCTTGCCGTCCGCCGGCGCCACTCGCGGCCGAACCTTAGTCACACCAATTACGAAATTGCCCGTGCTCACATCCTTCGTAGGCACAGCTTCCATCTGATCGGCTACGATGAGCGACGAAGTCGACAGCTTGTCGTCGGAATATTCCGGCACGACAATTCCGCGGCTCCACAAGCCTTTGCGGTCGCCATTCACATCCTTGACCGCGATCTCGACTTTATAACGGCCAGGACGCAGGGGAAGCGCTTTCCAGTAGATCGATGAATTCTCCGCAGTGCGCGGCAGCAGTTCTGCCGGAACATCCACCTGAGCTGTGTCCTCGAAGGTCTGTACGATGCGGCCGGTCAAGGTGCTTACGCGTCCAAAAATATTTACCGTGCCGCGCTGCACTCCATCCTTGTTGGCAAATGTTATATCGCGATACTTCACCTGGATGGTGATCGGCACCAGCACTGTATCGCCGGTGACTTTCACAAAGTCGGAGCGCACGTCGAACGGCATCAAGTTGGTGATCAGCTTGGTGTTGACGATTTCTTCCAGGTCTTTGAATTTAACCGGCGGCGGCGCCTGCAACTTGGCGAATTGCTCGAGGCGGTCAAATTCTTTGGTCTGCAATTGCGAACTCATGGGACCAGCGCCTAATTGCTCCAAACCGCCACCGCTGAAGCGGTCCGCCTTGCTGGACATTCCCATCTGCTCGTATAGCGTCAAACCGGCGTTGGGCGTGTATTTCAAGGCATCTTTTTCGGAGCGGTCGATCGTCATGTGATAGTCGCCGCACATGCAGGTATCGACGAATTCGATAATTACTTCCTGGCCGATGCCTTCAAGATAGCGATACCGCCAATCTTCAAAGGGGTACGTCGAAGTTTCGCCACCGCCCTCTTCCATGGGCCGCTCGTAGGATCCACCGGAGGGGTGCGATTCGACTTCGTCCGCCGGACCATACATGATGTAAATACGTCCACGGTCGCTTTTCCAGCCCGGGATGCCGGCGGCGAAGTGCTCGTTGGCGTAAGCGATTCGACGATAATGCTCTTCCTTGTATTCGTTCTCTTCGGTGTCAGGAGTGGGGTCACGGCGCTGCCAGAAAGCTTCAATAAAATTGTCGCGCTCTTCATCATTGGAGAGCTGTTTGAACGCAGCCCGCTCCTCGTCGGTAATAATCCAGACCACGTCCTCGTTCAGCCATTTCTTGTAAGTCTTGCTGAGTTCGACGTTCAGAGCTCTCTTCTGAGCCTTCTTCTGTTTCTCATTGGGCTTGCGTTTTAGTGGGTCAACCTGATCGGAGGGTTGAGCCGGAGAATCGGTTACGGTCGCGCTGGACGTCGATTGGCTGGAATCGGATTGGCTAGAAGCGGATGGACTAGAAGGAGGTTGGCCTGCGGCGGCAGGCTTATCGTTTTGCGCTGCAGCAAGGCCGACGAAAACAGCAAGGGCCAAAAAAACAAAAGACGAGATATAACGTGAAACAACCCGAACCATGAGAGGGACTCCTGCAACGGTAAAGCTCAGCTCGCCATATTTTAGGCTCCCGAACCAGCGAAAGCAAGGTTAAGTCACATTAAAAGAATGGTCTGACGCCCTTAGTCAGTCATGCCGTTGGAAGCTTCGGCTTTCGTCCCGAGTTGTCCGACTAACAGGAAAAATTGCTACCGGCTTGAATTCCCCGGATTTGAATTCCCCAGGTTATAGGGGTTGAGAGGGCGAGCAGGCTATAATTTCAGGTTCCGGTCCTAGACTTTCAGGTGTCGTTCCGACCGATTCACCTAAGGCACCTCTGGAATGGAACTTTCCTTGAGTTGAAAGCGTATCCCCGAGAGTGTCCGTTAAACCGGCAGGAGCCCGACTGCTCGGGAGTGAGCCGCCGGGCCAAATAGTAATTGATGGTTCCCGGGACTGTGACGGAGACAATGAAACGCTGGAAGAAAATCGCGATTGGCGGTGGCATACTGGTCGTCCTGGCCGCCATTGTCGCGATTGCGGTGCACCAGAGCGGGAAGAACGTCGTAACGGTGCAAACGGGGAAGGTCGAGCGCCAAGACTTGTCATCCGTGGTGAGTGGTTCCGGAGAGATCAAGCCGAAGACGTATGTCAATATCGGGGCCAATGCCTTCGGCAAGATCACGCATCTGTTTGTGAAAGAAGGGGATCACGTCAGGAAGGGTCAATTGCTCGCGCAACTGGAGAATGTACAATCGTCGGCGGATGTCAACGCCAATCAGGCTTCTCTGCAGGCTGCGGAGACCGACGCCTTGGCCGCCGATGCCGCGCTGCGAACCGCCGATGCCGATTTGCAGCGCGCCAAAGCTGACTACGACCGTAATAAGCTCGATTGGGAACGCGCCCAGAACCTCTTCAAAGATGGTTTGATCTCTAAGTCCGACTTCGATAGCCGCAAGAATGCCTGGGCGACCGCCGATGCCGGTCTGGTGCAGGCGCAGGCGCGAGTGGCTCAAGCGAAGGCGCAAAAAGACTCCGCCGACAAGCACATTGCCCAAAACCGGGCCACTCTCACTCGGTTCTCTGACGTTCTGCAGAAGGCTAGTTACTCTGCGCCCTTCGACGGCGTGATTACCAATCTTCCGGTGCGCGAGGGCGAAACGGTGGTGATCGGCATTCAGAATTCGCCAGGCAGTACCCTGATGACCCTGGCGGATATGTCGGTGATTACCGCCGAAGTGAAAGTGGATGAAACCGACATCGTCAATGTGCACTTAGGCCAGCCTGCCGAAGTGACTATCGACGCGATTCCGAGGAAGGTTTTCCACGGCACGGTCTCTGAGATTGGAGACAATGCCATCGTGCGTTCGACTGGCGTTGCCACTTCGCAACAAACGACCGCGAGCGAAGAAGCTAAGGACTTCAAGGTAGTCGTAACGGTTACCGACCCTCCCGAGGATCTGCGTCCCGGACTCTCGACCACGGCAAAAATCACGACTGCAGCGCGGGCCAGCGTGCTTTCGATTCCAATTCAAGCGCTTTCGGTTCGCAGCAAGACGCAGCTGGAGCAAGAAAACTCAACTCCCGGTTCGGTGCATGCCGCGGCACCGACGACAAAGGAAAGCGCATCCACGGGCAAAGACCAGCAGCAGGATGTGCAGGGCGTATTCGTAATTCGCAATCGAAAAGCTGAGTTTGTACCCGTCACCACCGGAATCACCGGGACCAGCGAAATCGAAGTGTTAACCGGTTTGCAGGAGGGCGACGAAGTGATTACCGGTAGTTACAAAGTTTTGCGGACGCTGCGTTCTGGAAGTAGCGTCAAAATCGATAACTCGGTTCCCAAGAAGGAAGAAGAATCGTCATGACGTTCGCCGGCTCCTCCCGTCCAAGGAGAAGCCGGAAACACAAAACAAGCTTAAAGCGGCAATGTGAGGGAGCAGTCTTGCACCTTTGATCAACGGAGCCAGGGAATCGAATTTATCCACGGAGAACGCAGTGGCACCGGAGCAGGAGAAAAAAATGGCTACAGCCGAAGTAATCAGCATGCATTCTACCGCCGTCGCGGCACCACCGCAGTCTTGCATGATCGCAGCTGTGAATCTTTGGAAGACGTACGACATGGGCTCCGAGCAGCAGGTTCATGCTCTGCGTGGCGTCAACCTGCGAATCGAGCGCGGGGAATACGTGGCCATTATGGGGCCGTCCGGTTCGGGCAAGTCGACCCTGATGAACCTGATTGGATGCCTGGACACACCCACCAAAGGCGAGTACTGGCTCAACAGCCAGTTAGTGAGCGAACTCGATGACGATGAATTGGCGCGGATTCGCAACAAGGAAATCGGATTCGTGTTTCAGACCTTCAACCTGCTGGCTCGGGCGACCGCTTTGCATAATGTTGAACTGCCTTTGATCTACGCAGGCGTTCCCACCGACGAGCGCACCGAGCGCGCCCAGGCCACTTTGACAGCCGTAGGCATGGGTTCGCGCATGACTCACAAACCGAATGAACTCTCTGGCGGACAGCGCCAGCGCGTGGCAGTCGCTCGCGCCCTCGTGAACCGGCCGTCGATTATTCTCGCGGACGAACCCACGGGCAATCTCGATTCACAAACCGGAAACGAAATCATGGCGCTGTTTGACCGGCTGCACAGCGAGGGCAACACGATCGTGCTGGTCACCCACGAACATGACATCGCGGAATATGCTCACCGCGTCGTGAATATTAAAGACGGAGTGGTCGAGCGCGATGAGAGAAAAGATAAATCTAAATATTAATGCCCACGCCAAAAGCTCTTGATCGTTGCTTCGGCCGCCCCTGTTGGCAAGGGGAAGGATCTAACGCCACCCGTCTGCGGAATTCGCCGTCGCGAGCTTATCTTCACTCTTCGCACCTGCTAACGCCACGCGATCGCGACCGCCGCGCTTGGCCGCATAGAGTGCGGTATCAGCCGCCGCCATTAATTCCTTCGGAGATGATCCATGTTCGGGGAAAGCCGCCACACCCACGGAAAGAGTGATCGCACCCAGCGACCTACCCTGGTGCAAAATATTGAGTTCCTTCATTTTCGTACGTAACCGCTCTGCCCGCGTCTGCGAACCCTCAAGGTCCGCCGTAGGCAGTATCACCACGAACTCTTCGCCGCCAAAGCGGCAAACAAAATCCTCCGCCCGGACATTCTTGAGCAGAAACGTCGCCGTGTCGCACAGCACCGCGTCTCCCGCCTCGTGTCCATAGGTGTCATTGAAGCGCTTGAAATAATCCAGATCGAGCATCAGGATTCCCAAAGATTGCGCCGCGCGCCCTGCCCGGCGTATCTCGCGATCGAGCACCTCTTCGAGGTAGCGCCGATTGTAGAGACCGGTTAACGCATCCCGAACCGACTGGGTACGCAGAGCCTCACGAAGTTTTATGTTCGCGATCGACAGTCCCACCTGCCCTGCAAAGGTCGTCTTGAAAGAAAGCTCGGCTGAGTTAAGCTGTGGTACCTCGTCAGTCGCTTGCAGGTGAACAATGCCCAGCGACTCGCCCTGAGCTAGAATCGGTATGCACAAATAGGAGTGCTTAAAGCCCGCAGCGTGAGCACATTGCGCCGTCGTATCACCAGCAACTACCAGATGCGGATGCCCCGTGCGCAATGCCCAGCAGTCGATGGGGTCAAAATCTTTGGAGCGAAGCTCACAATCGCTCCAGGTTCCAATCACCTCCACCAGAGTGCGTCCCACATTCAGGACGGCCAGCGCACCCCGGGCAGCAGGAAATATTTTGGGGGCGTAGCCCAAAGCCGCGGCAAACACTTCGTTCCGACTTACGCAGCTCTGCAACAGCTCTCCCATCTTCGCCAGCATGGTCGCCCGCTCGGTGCGCTTCTTAAGTTCTTGCATCATTCTGTCGTTCTGCTGATCGAGTGCGTTGCGGGCAAACTCCTTTTCCAACATTTCCTCTTGCAATCGCGCATTAATGTCTGCCAATTGCGCGGTCCGCTCCTGGATCTGCTCCTCAAGTATTTTTTGTTGGTGTTTCTGATGCTCGATGTCGCTACTGGTGCCAAACCATTTGACGATCGCTCCTTCCGTATTGCGGATGGGATTCGCCCGCCCCAAGAACCATCGGAAGGTTCCATCTTTTCCACGCAAACGATATTCCACTTCGTAGGAGTCGCCGGTCCGCAGCGCGCTTTTCCACTTTCGCATAGTCTCTTCGATGTCATCGGGATGTAAGATCTCCAACCACCCACTGCCGCGCATCTGCTCGAGGGTTAGGCCCGTGTAATCAAAAGTCTTCCGGTTGAAGTAGTCATCCACCCCGTTTGGATCGGCGGTCCAAATTATGTCAGGAACGGCTTCCGCCATCCCTCGGAAATACAACTCGCGCTCCCGTGCTATGGCCAGATCTCCCTTCTGGATTGCTCTTGACCGGTCGAGGGAGGCTGAAGCGACGGCAGCCCCCAGTACAAATAAAGTGCTGGCGCCAATGGCCACGACGCCGATGCTCGATATGCCCAAAGACTGGGTGTGAGTGGGGATAACAGTGGAACTGTGAAAGGTTGCGGCCCACATTCCGGTGTAATGCATCAGGGGGATGGAGCTGCCCATTGCCAAAGCGCTAACGACCTTCCTCAAACTAGTTCGCTTCTCATCCCGCACTCGGAATGAGAGCTGAAGCGCGATCAGGGAAATCACAATGGCCAACACGACCGATAGGAACACAATTCTAAAGTCGTAAACAATTACCGCCGAACAGCGCATGGCCGCCATTCCCGTATAGTGCATCGCGGCAATCCCGCTGCCCATAACCACACTGCCTGCGATTTCCTGCGTGCGGCCCATCTTTGGCCGGCTAACCACCAATAGGGCAACGCCAGAAGCTGCAATCGCTGCTAAAAGTGAGAGCGCGACTGTTGGGAGGTGATAGAAAACCGGCATCGGAAAACTTAAGGCGAGCATGCCAACATAGTGCATCGCCCAAATCCCGAGCCCCATCGCGATGGCACCGCAACTCAGCCATGCGGCCCGCGCGCGCCCTTGCGCGGATGTTACGCGACCCGCCAGATCTAACGCCGCGTAGGACGAACATATAGCCAGTACAACTGAAAGCGCCACCAAACTGTAATCGTAGCGCCCGCTGAGCGTCGTCATTGAGTTCATCGCTTGCTCTCACCGTGCAATCTTGAGCTTCGGGGCGTCTAGGCAGCGGCATCGACTGCCGCACACAGTGCTTCCCAGCCCTGATTCGCAGAAACCCTAGGCTATACATCGGCACGCTTTATGAGTTGCAGCTTAGAAATCTCTTACAATTCCCGTGGCCGATCGGCTCAGATCGCAAATAGAAAGGCCTCCATTTAGGAGGCCAGGTGACTCGGAGAGATGGGAGTGCTATTTGCGAACGTCGCGGTTTAACGCTGCGCCGCTGTGTCCGCTGGCGGGGAAGGACCGGCCAGGAAGAAATTGTGATCGTAGAGGTTGCGATACATGTGGCCAGCAATTTCGGCTGCCTTGGGACCAAACGTCGGACGCCCGCCCTGCAGGAATACAACCACTACGATGCGCCCGCTGCTGGTATTAGCATAGGAAGCGAACCAACCAAAGCGCGTGCCGGCATGCGAGCAGGTCCCGGTCTTGCCCAGAATCTCTTCCTCGCTGAAGTTGAGCCCTAACCGGCGAGCGGTACCATACTGCACTGCCCCTGCCATGCCCATCGAAATTTCGGGAATAAGCGGAGCGATATCCAGTTGACGCTTGATGCGCGGCTGAAAATCTGTAATCTCTTCAGCCGTGGTGGGATGCTGCAGATAATACAGCGTGCCCCCGTTCGCGATAGCGGAGACCATGGCTCCAAGTTGAAGCGGAGTCATCGAGATGCCTTCGCCGAAGGAGCACATTTTCCCGACCCCACCCAATTTGTCGGAAATCACTTCGTCGGGATATGTGCCCAACTGTTCGCCGGGAATGTCATATCCCGCGAGCTCGCCCAAACCGAATTCATGGGCATAGTATGCGACCTTTTCGAAGCCCAACCTGCGCCCCACCGCCTCAAAATAGGCGTTATTCGAGTGGGCCAGAGCTTCGGTAAGATTCATTCGATAGTGGCCGCCGAGTGGAACCTCGGTTTCCTTTGAGATCAACCCTTCGCTCAAGGCCGCCAAAGCTACGGAAAGCTTGATGGTTGAGCAGGGTTGCGCGCCGCTCGAGAGAGCCAGCTTCTGGTTCACCATGGCCAGAACACGGCCACTGGTGGGCTCGATCGCGACCACAGTGCCATTCATGTTGCCCAGGGCATCGATCGCGGCCTGGCGTACGACCGTATCTTCTCCGTCCGTAATGTCTCCGCCGGTAATCCCCTCGGCGAAAGAACTCATGTAAAAGCGCTCGTGATAAGCGTGCCGGCGCGTACCTACTGAGGTTCTGCCGACTGACATTCTGCTTGATGGCGTTCTGCTGGCCGAGGTCCGCGTCACGCCCGCTGTATGAACGCCCGTTGTGCGGCTGCGTGCCAGATGCCGCATTCGACGCTTGGTATGCTGACTCTCACTTACCTTCTGGGTTGATTTTGGCTTGGTCGTATTCACTGGGTGCGGGTTGACGTGGGCCGCAAACATCAGCGGCGACAGAAGCAATCCCCCCACGAACACCATCAGACGAAAAAAGCGCGGTCCCAACATGGACATCTTATGTGCGTCCCTCGGATCCCAGGATTCCCTGCCTATTTGAATGCACGAAGGCTGCCAGCTGTCGGCGCCACCCGGCATACTTTCCCCATCTCCGCGATACTACGGGAGTTATCTTATTCGAGGCAACAATAAAGTTTCTCTTTGAATAATCATAAATTTAAATATAACCCATTCTGAAACAAGTACTTAAACGGGAATTACCTCAGCACTACTGCCTTGGTAACCCCTTAGCCAAATGCTGAAAAAGCACCTCCCGCTGGGCAAAGCTCTTCACTTTTTTGCCTCACCGCTTCCAAATCTCCTGTTTTCGGCCTACATGACTTCGCCGCGCTTGCGCAAGAACGCCGGAACGTCAAGGTCTTCCTGTTCGAAATTAGCGACCATAGCGCTGCGCATCGTGTCGAGCGAGATTATCTCGGGAGCTGCATTCGCCATTGCAACCGGCGCCGGCTCTGGAATTTTGTGGTCTTCCACCCTACCTTCGATCGCGGAATCGGAAAAAGTTGCTGGCGCTCCAACCGGATCCGGAAAATCCATGGCGTCGTCGTGCGATGCGGCGAAGGAGTAATGTTCCGTCGTCCGATGCTGCGAGCGCGGAATCTCCCGGAAGCCAGTAGCGATCACGGTGATCTTCACCGCATCCTTCATCTTTTCATCCAGCACCGCGCCGAAAATAATATTGGCATCCTCATGCGCCGCGCTTTGAATGATGGAGCAAGCCTGCTGCACTTCGGCCAGCTTGAGCGAGGCGGACCCCGTGATGTTGATCAGAATGCCGCGCGCTCCGTCGATCGCGCCCGCCTCCAGCAGCGGTGAGGCAATCGCGCGCTGCGCCGCTTCGATGGTGCGCTTGGTGCCGCTCGCCGTGGCTGTGCCCATTACCGCATAACCCATGCGCGCCATGATGGTTTTCACGTCGGCGAAGTCTCGGTTGATAATGCCGGGAATCGTAATAATGTCGGAAATTCCCTGCACGCCCTGCCGCAATATGTCGTCGGCAACGCGAAACGATTCGAAAAATCCGGCGTCTTCGGCGACCGCCAAAAGCTTTTCGTTAGGAATCACGATCGTCGTATCCACGGACTCCATGAGCTCGGCAATGCCGCGATCGGCCTGCGTCATCCGCCGACGGCCTTCGAATGAAAATGGCTTGGTGACGACGGCGACGGTGAGCGCTCCCATCTCGCAAGCCAGAGACGCAATGATCGGCGCCGCGCCGGTGCCGGTGCCGCCGCCCAGGCCGGTGGTGACAAATACCATGTCGGCGCCTTCGAGAGCTTCGATAATTTTGTCGGAGTCTTCCAGTGCGGCCTTGCGTCCCACTTCCGGATTCGCCCCTGCTCCCAATCCGTTGGTGAGCTTCACGCCCAGTTGCAGTTTCACCGGCGCACGCGACATGCGCAATGCCTGAAGATCCGTATTGGCTGCAATGAACTCAATGCCTTCCACTCCTGCATCGATCATGCGGTTCACCGCGTTGCCGCCGCCGCCGCCCACGCCAATGACCTTAATCTTGGCGTCGTTGAGAGGTTCTTCGTTGAAGCTGATGCGAATGCTCGAATCGTTTGTCATTTTGTTTTCACCTTTATTTGAATTCTTATCGAACTAGTGGCCAGTGGTTAGTGGTCTGTGGCCAACAAGAACCGGCTAGGCTGACCACTAGCCACTGATCACGCCCTACTTTCATCCAACCAGCAACGCCTTCAACCTCGATCCCCAACGATCTCCCTGAAAACCGCGCGCCACTCGCGCGCGTTGTCCGTAGTTCACCATTCCGATCAAGGTCGCAAACTCGGGTTCAGCCAGAGTGGATGGCATTTTCGCCAGCGGGCTCGGCCAGGAAAGCCGGACGGGCCTGCGCAAAACGGATTCCGCGACGTCAAAAATTCCCGGCAGCCGCGACCCTCCGCCGCTCAACACGATGCCCGCGAGGCATGCATCGAACATTCCGCTTTGCCGTAATGTCTCGCGCATCATTTCAAAGAGTTCGCGGGCCCTGGGTTCGAGAATCTCCGCTACCAGCCTCTGCGGCAGCAATCGCGAAGGTCGATCCCCTACCGACGGCACTTCCACTTCGTTTCCTTCCGGAATCAAAGTAACGATGGCATTGCCGTAGACCTTCTTTATCTTTTCTGCATCCGCCAGCGGCGTGCACATGCCCATTGACAAATCGCTGGTAAAGTGGTCGCCACCCACGGGAATCACTCCGGTGTAAGCGATGGCTCCCTGCAAAAAAACCACCATCTCGGTCGATCCCGCTCCGATGTCAGCCAGGCAGACTCCCAACTCCCGCTCGTCGGCGCGCAGCACGGAATCAGCCGCAGCCAGGGGCTCGAACACCGTGTCATCCACGTGGACGCCTGCGCGATTCACCGCGCTGATCACGTTCTGCATCGCGCTCGCCGCCGCCGTCACCAGATGAACCCGCACCTCCAATCGCGCCGCCATCATGCCCAGCGGATCGTGCACGCCCGCCTGGTCGTCGAGAATGAACTCCTGCGGTAGAAGGTGCAGCACCTCACGATCTGCGGGAAGGGGAATCGCGCGGGCCCGTTCAACCGCCTGTTTGATCTCTTCTCGGCCAATCTCCCGCGGACGCGTCCCCAAGCTGATGCCCCCATGGCTATTGGCCCCACGCACGTGCGCTCCGCCAATGCCTACGGTGGCGTGCTCGACGGCCGCCCCAGCCACATCCTCAGCTGCCTCCACCGCTTTTTGAATCGCTGCCACCGCTTTTTCTAGTTCGACGATCACACCCTTGCGGGACCCACGCGAGTCTGCCACTCCATGTCCGCGATAGCGCAGGCCGCTGTCCGTCACTTCCACCATGAGTGCGCATGTTTTTGCGCTGCCCACGTCGATCGCCGTCAAAGCATTCCCTTGCTGCTTCCCCATCTCCTTATGAGTCCTCAATAAAATTCACTGCGCTTCTATGAATAAAAATCGATTCTCAATCGCTCGGCTCCTGCTCAGCCGGAGTCTTGGCAATTGCCGGACTCGGTTTTTGTCCGCCGTTCCTTGTCGGTAGCTTGGCGGTGGGCGTTGGACTCCGCGGCTTTTTCCTTGCCGCCGTGCGCCGGGCTGCATTGGCGCGAGAGACCGGTTTTTTCACAGTCATCCCTTTTGCACTTTTCCCAGTTGCCTGAATTTTTCTTGCGGTTGGAGCAGTATCCGCTGCTTTGCCAGCGGTCCTTTCCGCTTTGGGCTTCGCGCCGCCTAACTTGCTAACGCTCGCGGCAGACTTAAGATCTACCTTTCTCGCGCTCAATTCGAATGCCGGCTTCGGTACCTGCCGATCATTTGGCGATACCCGAGTCAGGAGAGAGGCCTGCTTTACTCCCGCTGCAGCCGCCGCCTTTGCCATGCTCGGGTTCAATGGCGTTTGCTTCGCCGTTCGCTCCATGTCCGGATTCACAATGATCTGCTTGTCATACCGCAGATCCACGGACACAAGTTTCTGAAACTGCTGTCGCCACCCTTGCACATGTGTCACATAAATTTTGTACCGCCGCAGATAATCCGACGATCCCAGATGAATCAGCACATCGCCCGCGGGATCGTTCGCACGCACCTTCACATCTTCCAAATCGGTCAAATCCACTTCGCTGAGATCCTGCGAATAATGTGCTCCGCTCGAATCCAGTTCCTGCACCATTTCGCTATATATCTTCATCCGCGGCGCACGCGTTGAAAGCGGCTCACCAGGATTCATCCCCAGGATTACAGGGAATGAATACTTGTGCTTGGGCGAGAGTTCCATCAGCGTACCGCCCGCGTCGATCAACGCCATGCGCGATCCGGCCCGGGCAAACGCCACGGGCGTTCGCTCGTGAATCTCAACCTGCAGACGATTGGGAACGAAGCGCATCACGCTGGCCGATTCAACCCACGGAATCTGCTCCAGTTGCGCCTTCTGCTGGGCGAGAGGAATAAAAAAAATGTTGCGTCCAATATCGGCCCCCATCACTTCCATGATCTGGGCCTTGGTTGCATTCTGCATTCCGGTGACTTCAATATCGTCGCTCGATTCCACGCGGAAGCGCCACGAATGCTGTCCGTAGCGGTAAAGCAAGGCTGCACCGAAGGCCCCGCCGCAAAATAATGTTGCCGCGACGATTGCCCACAACAAACGGTTCGCGGTTTTTTTGGGGAGAGAACTTCGGCGCGCGGAAACTCGCTTTTGCCCGCGCAGAAACGGGGATTCCTCATCCAGATCGAGGTCTACGAGACGCGCGTCATCTATCTCCTCGCGCGCGACTCCAGCGCTGGGTGGGTACAAGTCTTCCTGCAAGATGGTGGGGCCGGATTTCCGCGCCATCAGTTCAGGTCAGTTGTCGCTTTTGAATCGCTGAGCCTTCAAACTATAACTTTTATTTGGGAAGTGAGACAGAAAAATTATCGAACTTTTGCACAGCGAGGAACCGCATCGGCCATCATCAAGGAACACTTGAAGGTGGAGAGCTTTATGTAGGAGCTGTGGGGGCAGAGACTGCTCTGAGCGAAGTCGAGGGAGCGCAACCCGACCGTTCCTATTCGAACTCTCCAAAATACGAAGTGCGAACGCGCCGATCCGACTGCCCAGTAACAGTGCCTTAGTCGTCCCCCAGGCTCACCGTCTCGACATGCACTCCCGGAACTGATATCCGCACGCGCCGGATGTTCACACTCGGAACCTCGACCCGCACTCTGGGACAGGCAACAGAAATCCGGTCCGAATTGAAAGTCGCAGGTTCAAAGCGAACCCGCGCAACCTGCTGCTCAATTCGCGCCCGACTGGCTTCCCATCGTGCCCACTCCGCTTCCTGCCGCGTTGACAAGGCTTCAAGGCGAGCCATACCACGTTGGCTGCGGGCGATCTTCGTCTGTGCGCGTGCCATCATGGTAGCGAAACGGCAAGACGCAGTCTGTTCCCGCGCCGCCGCCAAATCGGTTCTCGCCAGAAACCAGTCAGCGCGCCCCGTAGCCAGAGCGAGCACATTTTCTGTTTGGGCGCCGATCCGCGCCATCAGGTGATTCGCCGCGCGATGCGCCCACTGCGCTCCACCGTCGTGATAGATCCCATTCAACCCCAGCGCGATCACTCCCGCGGCCAGCCATCCCCATGCCGGTGTACTTTTCATGCCTTCTCTCCCTATGGCAACTTGGACGAACCTCGCCCCAATCGGTTAGCAATGAAAGATACGAGCAGTCCCAAGGCAAAGTTCCCCGGCCACGTGCAAGTCCAGCAATGAATTCAGGGTTATTCCAAACGCCTGCGCGAGAGCATGGCAGCGGTCTCCCACTGCGCTTCCAGGCGGGTAATGCGGCGGTCGTGATCGCGTATCTCCACAGCCATATCCTTAAGTTCCCGCGATGTTCGGCGCGATTCGTCTGAGAGTTTCAAGGCCGACTGCACGGCAGCAACCGCCTCGCTGAACACGCTCATGCCCGATCCCCCGCCGAATCTGTTTTGCGGCGTGCTCTCAGCTCGCTCAGAATCGCCCGGGTTTCGTTCAGGTTGCGCCGCACCGCGGCTCGCGTCGCACTCACTTCTTTGCGGAGAAGCGCGGTCAGATCCGCCAACGCTGCCTCTTCTTCGCCCACCCGCTTCTCACAGCGTGTGCGGACTAGTTCCTGCAATCTGGCTGTTTTCATTAACGTCGCCCTTCTGTATCTCCGGCCGCCTGATTTCTCAGCTTCTCCACAATCATCGGCCCTAATTGCGAGACGCTACCAGCGCCCAGAGTAAGAACCATGTCCCCATCGTGAGCGGCAGCTGCGGCCGAGCTTACAGCCTCCGCAAATGAACTCACATATTCGGCGCTCCGTCCGCTCTTCTCACGAATCGTTTGGGCCAACCGTTCCCCACTGATGCCTTCGATCGGCTTCTCGCTCGCCGCATAAATGTCGAGCACAAACAGCGAATCTGCGTCACCAAATGCCGTGGTGAACTCGTCCATCAGATCGCGGGTGCGCGTGTACCGGTGGGGCTGGAATACCACGTGAACCTTGTT
Source organism: Candidatus Sulfotelmatobacter sp. (assembly GCA_049588915.1). Classification (GTDB taxonomy): domain Bacteria; phylum Acidobacteriota; class Terriglobia; order Terriglobales; family Acidobacteriaceae; genus Sulfotelmatobacter. Next base: position 671 of record JBAVZU010000186.1, on the reverse strand, counting down.
GAAGCCGCACTGCCGCGCCGCCGCAAGAGTCGCCTTAATCTCCGTAGGATGGTGCCCGTAATCGTCAATCACGCTCACTCCCGCCGCCCGCCCGCGCAACTGGAAGCGCCGGTCCACACCGCGGAACTGGTCGAGGCCTGCGCGGATCGCCTCCACATCCACATCGAGCCCCACCCCGACCGCAATCGCAGCTGTGGCATTTAGAACGTTGTGCACCCCCGGCACATGGAGCGTGAACTCGCCCAAGTTTTTTTTCCTATAGGTCACCCCGAAACGGCTCAGAGGTTGGCCTTCAACTCTCAAATTTGCCGACGTCGAACCATTTTCCAGCTTGATCAGAAAATCAGACCCGCGCTTGGTTCCGTACGTCACGGTGCGCCGTTGCACTTCGGGCAGCAGCCTCCGCAACAACGGATCGTCATTACAGGCCACGATCATTCCATAAAACGGCACGCGATCCATGAACTCCAGAAATGTTTTCTTCACGTCCCGCATGTTGCGGTAGCAATCCATGTGCTCGCGATCGATGTTCGTCACTACCGATCGAATCGGCGAGAGCTTGAGAAACGACCGGTCACTCTCATCCGCCTCCGCCACCAGATAGTGTGACTTCCCCAGCCGCGCGTTCGATCCCATCGCATCCACGCGCCCGCCCACTACCACAGTAGGGT
>JBAVZU010000185.1:0-3758 GCA_049588915.1 Candidatus Sulfotelmatobacter sp. | reverse complement strand
CAACAGCGCCCTCACGCACAATGATCAGCACGCACTCGCGTCCAACCCCAGCAATCCTAGAGAACTTTTGATTGGAAATGATGGGGGCGCATACGTGCTGACCTTTAACGAAGGAACGACAACTTGGACGTTCGATTCAACAATAAACGAAGGCATAGGTATAACACAGTTGTACAAAGCGGATTATAGCCCTACCGATCCGGCAGTCATGCTAGCGGGCGCTCAAGACAATGCTACGCCCCTAACGAACGGCAATCTCGCTAAGTGGTTGAATGTGGGTGCTGGGGACGGCGGGTATGTCGTGATTAACCAGGCTACTCCACAAGTTCAATATGCGACTTCGCAATATCTCACGATCTATGAAACTCACAACAATTGGCAGGATTGGGATCCAGCTCATATTGAGCGAAGTGAAATTACTTTTTACGATACCGTCGGAGGGAATAAGCGTTCGTGGCTCGGTGATTATGCCGGTTTTGTGGCTCCGATAATCCCAGATCCTAAAAACCCTAAGATCTTGTATGCCGCCACAAACTTCCTGTGGAGATGGGACGATGAGCACGCAAAATGGACTGACCACCTTGGGGGTCAAATGCTAACAACTGGGGCAGATGACGCAGTCACGGTGATCGCCATTTCGCCTTCAGATACGAACCGTATATACACTGGGTCTCAGACGGGGCAGATCTGGATGACAACTGATGCAGGAGGAACATGGACACGCATAAACGACGGGTTGCCACAATTCTGGATCACCAGCATTGCAGTTCACCCTTCTGATCCCGATACCATTTTTGTTGGCCTCTCCGGGACTGGGGATTCGCAGACGGGTCATCCGGGCCATATTTGGAAATGTCAGCACGCATCCCAAGACAGCAGCAGAGCCTGGCTCAATATTAGTGGCCGTTTTCGGCCCGCCATTCCGAACGTGCCAATCAACAGTGTAGTGATTGACCCCACTAATCCTGCGCGGCTCTATGCGGGCACAGACATAGGCTTCTTCTTGACGGATGACGGAGGAGTCAATTGGGTCGACGGAACGCGGAGTCTCGGACTCCCGAGCGTACAAGTGAACGATCTTAAACTTGTACCGGGGACGGGGTACCTGATGGCAGCGACATTCGGTCGGGGGATCTGGCGCCTAAAACTGCCCGTGCCCACGGCTGCGACACTGCCGCACCTCGGCGTCACTGCCAAAAAGAAGAAGCCTGCTCAGAATACAAATAGCCAGCGAGCAACACGCCCTGCAACACCGCCACAATAATTCGACGCCAGAAGTGAGCGCAGTGAATGATCTCTACCGTAAATGTCGCATGCCCGTAGCAGCACTCGCGTTATGGACATCCCTCGCCAGCTGTCTGCCAATGTTTGCCCAGCAACGTGTCGACATAGATTGGATCACGCGACAACCCACTAGCCCCCCGATCACGGTGGATAAATCGACCTCAGTTATAGTCACGGTGACGAACGTAAACGACATACTTTATAGCTACTCCGCAAGAGTTGTCGCTACTCCACGATCGCCAGTAGATATACAACCGATCATCGGCGGGTTCGGCGCGGCGATGGCGGGTGTAGATCCTTGCAAAGCTTTGGGCGACGCGTTAGACCAGCTGGACAAATCCTTTAGCGCACCCGAGCTACAGCCGGATGCTAAGAACAAAGCGCTGCCACAATCAATCTCGCTTGGCGCTACAAGGGCCGCGTATGCTGATGCTAAGAAACAGATTAACAGTCTTGATTTGAAAGTAGGCAGCTGTACTCCATCAAACGATGCAAAAGGCGCACTTGGCCGCATGAACTTCTACGTGAACACGGTACAAGTTGATTGGGACAAAGCAGACGCGAAGTCTCACACCTTCATATTCAATACCGTGTTAACACCGTTTAACGATTACACGATTTATTTATTAGAGCAATACAAAGGAACAACAACAGATCACTGCACGAACAAGGATAGCGTGGGCAAGACAACGGGAGTGGAGTGTCAGGTAGCGTACACGCCAGCAACTAATTTAATCACTGCATCTGGCGGTTTCCTTTTAACGCAGCTGACAGCACCAACGTACGATAGAAGCAATGTGCCGAACGGAACTACCGTACTGACTGTATCCAATAATGGTCCCCGTCGAACTGCATTCACGGGCCTTGTGAACGTGAGTGTACCTGGCTGCCAGACATCTGGTGAAAGCTTCGGATGTGCGATTTCAGTGGGTCCGGCTTTTACCCTGAGCAGTAATAGCAATGCGAGCAATATCGGCCTGTTTACCGGTTTTTCTCTGCACCTCTGGCATTATTTGTATCTCACTCCGGGCGTCCATATAGGACAGTATCCGGGATTTCCGGCAGGCTTTACGCAAGCCGGGCAGACTATTCCATCGTCATTTACAGGAAAACTAGATCCCATCAATCGCACCACCGTGCGATTTGCATTTGCCATCACTTTTAAGGGGTGGAACTTGGTAAAGAATAATTCCACATCACAGGGAACGTCAAAGCCGGGAAAAGTCACAACGAGTCCGTGATACCGGAGGTAGGTGCATAGTGGTCTTCGGAGGAACTTATGGATGGAAAATTATCGACCATCGTTGCTTTGATTGGCGTCACACTAGTAGTTGGAGTCGGGTGCTCCAAAACGAACCAAACCTCGTCAGAGCAAGTACAGAGCGCTCCGGAAACTTTTGAGGCGCCGCTTGAGAAGATTGCAGGTTTTCGGAAGCCGGATAACATTGCATCGGTTGCCAAAAGACAGAATGCATTCGCCGTGAGTCTCTTGGGCGTCGAGAAACGTGCTCGGGATGCTTACATTCGGAAACATCCCAGCTTCGGGGCAGCTGAATACGATCTTCAGTCTTGCCAAGGGCCTCGGGATCAGCGCCAGTGTCTTAATTGCACTTGACGACAAAGACAAACAACCGCCGGATCGTCGGGAACTGGACAACTTGCTCGATCTCCTCACCCCTCCGCAATTGCAGCTTGTAATTCAAGTATCGAGGTTGATCTACGCCTACAAACCTGGTGCTTCACTAGAGAACCCACCGGCCTCCTCACCATCAGTTTAAGCGCCCTATCTTGTTCCGGATCTCTTTTAATCAACGCTTTCGATTGCGCAATAGGCCCCGTTCACACGCGATAAAGTGTTATGTTTCTATAGGATAAACTCTATAGACAGTTTTAGAAACCCATGATCCTCGCTATGGTTGTGACGAGGCTATACCGTGAAACACCGGACGCTATTCGCACAACGGATCAGAAAACTTAGAAAGGCGGCCAAACTCAGCCTCGAAAACGCCGCGGAGCGAGGCAATATCACTGGAAACTTCTGGGGGGATGTGGAACGTGGCAACAAAGTGCCAAGCCTGGACACGATCGTCGCCATGGCCAAAGGTCTTGCTTTGCCCCCAAGCACTCTTCTGCTCTTGGAAAGAGAAGAAGAGCCACGAGATATCCGCAAGCGCATTGATTCTCTTCTCACAAAGTGCAACCCACAGCAACTTGAAATGGTTCACCGCATTATTAAGGTTCTCCTCGAACCCTGAGCCGCCAGCCGCGATTCTTCCAACTAGGGGATGTTGCGCGCGCTTCCGACTGCCCGTGACCCGCTCCCAATCGGTTGCAAAGCTTCCGACAAGCCGACTTGAACTAAAGCCGCGTTGCGGCGGACGCATTCGCGTGTTGCTGAGCCGACGGTCGAGGTGATCTGAGCTAGTTTGTGTCGCAGAGGAGGAACTCTCTGTGACCCATCTACGCCAGATCAT
>JBAVZU010000184.1:0-12153 GCA_049588915.1 Candidatus Sulfotelmatobacter sp. | reverse complement strand
ACGTCATTATTTACGGCGAAGGATGCTTCAACTCCAAGAGACAGGCGCGCCGAACCGTGGAGCTCTACAACAAGTACCACGAGCAGGTGCACTTTGTGGTCGTTGATCTCGATGTTGAGCGCTCACCGGAACAGCAAAAACTGGTCAAGCAGTACTACAAGGGCTACATCCCTCATGTCGTCGTTTTGGACGCACGTGGCGAACCCCTTTACAACCAATCAGGTGAAGTGGATTCCCGACATATTGAGGAAATCTTCAAGAGTTCTCTCGGGCATTGAGTAGAGAAAACCTTGCAAAAGCGTGTAACGATCTTGGAGAGCACGCGTCCGGTGGTTGTACTCTTCTGCCAAAGCTAAATGTTTGAAGAGAGGCGACCGAATCTCCCCGTGCCATTCCCAATCACTGATGCGAGAAAGTCAGTGACGAGCCCGTGTGTAACTTTTCGAGGGTGGGTCGAATCAGACCCTTTGGGTGGTTCTGCCCGAGGAGTAGTCCTATGAATTCTCGTATTGAGAGGCGGAAGTTCAAGAGTGTGAGCCGGCGGGAACTGTTGAAACTCACGCCAGTCATTGCGCTAGGTGCCTTTGCGCTCCCGCATTTGCAGGAGTTGCTCCTCAAGACTGGCCTTGGCTTCAGTGACTGGGCTTCGGCAAAGCTTTTTCGCCGCGGCCATTTAGCCCCCACGTTTTCTGACTCCGACCTCACTCCTTTCAACAGGTTTCCGATCAATGGCTATGACGTGGATGATCCTGGAGTTGATTTCGACAGGTGGACGCTCACAGTCACTGGCGCAGTGCAGAAACCGGGAGACTATGCCCTAGCCCAGATTCAGGCTTTGCCAAAGGTGACGCAGAACACACGGCACGTCTGTGTGGAAGGATGGGACGTAATTGGCCGTTTCGCCGGCGTGCGCCTCTCCGACTTCCTGAAGACGATCGGCGCGGACCCGGCCGCACGTTTTATTACCGTGGAATGCGCAGATAATTATTACGAGTCACTGGACTGGGCGACCGCGATGCACCCACAGACGTTGCTGTGTTACGAGATGTATGGCCAGCCGCTGACCCGCGAACACGGAGCTCCGCTGCGTCTCACCATCCCGACGAAAATTGGATACAAACAGGCGAAGTACCTCACCGATCTCAAGGTGAGCCACGTGTTGGAGAGGGCTGGCTATTGGGAAGACCAAGGCTACTCGGAGTTTTACGGCTTATAGCGTGGGAGGAGTCCACATGGCTGGAAGCTGAAGCCTGAAGCCGGGTTACGGGTTCCGTGGTAGGAATCCAAGTTGAGGTTGCGGGGAAATGTATACGGGAACCATGTACACGGGGACGTTGATCAGGGACCTGATGGCGGTGGTGGAACGGGCCGAGCGCAACGCGGAGCGAAAGCGGACGGCCGACGAAAATTGGGTACAAACAGGCGAAGTGCCTCACCGATCCCAACGTGACCCAGGTGTTAGAAAGAGCCGGCTATTGGGAAGGCCAATGCCGTTCAGACTTTTACGGCTTATAGCGTAGGAGCTACCACATGGCAACTCGCGCGATTGCAATCGAAGACGTGAAGACGGGTGAGTTAACGGAAGCCGCGCACGAGCACCCATATATCGTGCGCCTCTGCCACTGGGTGAATGCCGTCTCGCTGTTCGTGATGGCCGGCAGCGGTCTGCAGATCTTTCGCGCTTTCCCGAGCTTCGGAGCAAAAATCCCGCAAAAGGATCTACTCCATTGGCCGAAGGCGTTTGCTCTCGGCGGATGGCTGGGCGGCGCGTTGCAATGGCACCTCACTTTCATGTGGATCTACATCGGCACCGGCTTGCTATACATCGGTTACCAGGTCGTCAGCGGAAACTACAAGCAGGTACTTTTCGTTTCCCGCGACATACCGGGTGTGTGGCCGATGGTGCGGCACTACTTCTTCTTCGGTCCCAAGCCGCCGGCCAGAGAGGCCTACAACCCACTCCAGAAGCATGCATACACCTCCGCGATTGCACTGGGAGCGCTGTCGGTGCTGACTGGTCTAGCCGTCTGGAAGCCGATCCAGTTTTCGTGGTTGGCGTGGATGATGGGCGGCTTCCATCTGGCAAGGCTCTGGCATTTCCTAATCATGTGGGCATTGCTGGCCTTTGTATTCGGGCATTTGGTGATGGTGGTCCTGCATGGCTGGAACAACTTCGGCTCCATGTTGACGGGATGGAAAGAGGACCCGGAATACCCATTGGAGTAGTTGCTGACTGCTGGCAGTGAGTTTCGTGTTGCACTGAGGAGCAATGCCGGAATGCTGATTTCGCCGAAAAATCCGGTCGACCAATTCGACGAACAGATGCTGATCCGGCGTATTCGAGATGGCGAGCATGATCTTTTCTACGAGCTGATTCGCCCTTACGAGCGGCGCGTTTACTCCGCCGCCCTCGCCATCTTACGCAATGAGGCGGACGCCGAAGACGCTGCGCAGGAGGCAGTGCTGAAGGCCTTTAAGCACATTCGTCAGTTTCGTGCCGAAGCCCGGTTCAGCACCTGGCTGATCCAGATTACCGTCAATGAGGCGCGTATGCGTAAGAGGAGAGAACACGCTCACATGTTTGAGCCTATCGCTGACCATCATGACGATGACGGCAACTATATCCCGCGGGATTTTGCAGACTGGCGGGAAGTCCCTCTGGAATCCCTGGAGCGCAAAGAGGTGCGTGAGCATCTGGCAGGGGCGCTGGCCGCTCTCGGAGAAAAGTACCGGGAAGTTTTTGTGTTGCGCGATATGCAGCATTTGAGCATCGACGAAACCGCCAGGACCCTGCGAATCTCGACGGCATCGGTCAAGACGCGCTTGCTGCGAGCGCGACTGATGCTGCGCGATCTGCTCGCGCCGGGACTCGGCGGCAGTTTGGGTGCGCGGTTAGCGTTTGAAAAGGGGACGAAGCCATGGTAATCAGCTGTGAAGAAGTGTGGCGGGAGATTTCGAATTACCTTGAAGATGACATGGATTCGAGCTTGCGCGCTTCGATGGAAGAGCATTTCCGTAGCTGCAGGCACTGTACGGCTGTACGCGACGGCACGCGCAACCTAGTCCGGTTGTATGGGGACGAAAGAATGTTCGAAGTGCCGCTCGGATTCAGTCACCGTTTGTACCGGAGGCTGGAAGAGAACATGCCGGGAAACAGGAGAAGCTTTCTCGGATGGATGGTTGCCGCTGCTGCCGCGGTCCTTGCCGCCGGCAGCTTCGAGGTGGCCAGATCTTCTGTGTTTAGTGGCCCGGAACTGCGCTCGGAACACGCGCAGCCCCCGATAGGTGTTCCCCCGGACATGATGGTGGTGGTTTCAGCGCATGGGAAGATATTTCATAAGTCCGGATGCCCGTACATCAACGACAAAGCAAGCGTGCGGACACTCGTTGCACGCGACGCGTTGCGACAGGGTTACACGCCCTGCGTGCGGTGCATGAAAGAGTACTTGAGCACTTGAGCGCGACCGTACTCTCAGTCCCGGTTAATTCCGATATCCGCGCGGTTGCCAGTTCCGAAGACCAGATCCTGAAGTAGAAAACAGGTTACCAACATCCCTGGAATGTTCTGGAGGCGAGAATCCTCCGGGTAGCCGACCAACTGGGTAGCCAATCAGGCTCCATCCCCAGCTGCGGCTACCCCGAGTCGAACCTTGAGCACCGCCGCTGCGGACTAGTTCGGCTTGCTGTCATCGTGCTTCATGCTGTCATCGTGCTTCATGCTGTCGTCGTGTTTCATGCTGTCGTCTTTCGCCTTGTCTTTCTGGGTTTTCTTCGTTTTCGTTTTCTTATCGTCCTGCTTCATTTTGTCGTCGTGCTTCATCTGGTCGTCGTGCTTCATCTGATCCTGTTGTGGTTGGTCCTGCTTCATGTTGTCACCGGACTGCGCAAAAGCGGCGAGCGACATTGACAGAAGACACGCTGCCATCAACCTGCAAATAATCTTATTCATGAGTTTTCTCCTATTTCACGTTCGAATTGACGCCGGCAAACCCGGGGGCGCACATGTGGGATGTGAAGCACTCAGAAAAGTTACAGAAGACCCTCTCCCCAATAGCCGCTTCCGTCAGTTTCTGCCAACGGATGGGTCAACCTGGTTCGAGAGACGCGTGTAATGAGCGCTCGCACTTGGCGCTGCGGATTTACTGGGGGGTGCGTGTCACTTTCTGCGACCCACGAGCATCTCACGGACAGCCAGCATGTCGGGGTGTGTCAGGACGACTAAGGAACCAGGACAATGTCTGCTGAAACTGTGCAACCAGCGCTACCGTTGACCACTCCTGGGATCGGACGAGAAACGCCGCCTGGTACCAACTCGCGTGTGGACCGGTCCGAGGCGGAACTGATCCAACGCGTGCTCGCGGGACAGGACGAAGCGTTTCGCGACCTTGTGCGCCCCTACGAACATGCAGTGTTCATGGCTACTCAAGGTATCTTGCGGAATGAAGCCGATGCAGAAGATGCGGCCCAAGAGGCCGTACTCAAGGCATTTATCAACCTTCCCCAGTTCAGAGGCGACTCGAAATTCAGCACTTGGCTCATCCGAATCGCCACCAACGAGGCTCTCTTGAAGTTGAGGAAGGACCGCCGCCAGAAGCTCAACGATTCACTGGACGAGCAGCGTACGGACGAGGCAGGCGATTATATCCCCCGCGACTTCGCTGACTGGCGCGAGATTCCCTCTGAGGCGCTGCAGAAAAAAGAATTGCGGCAAGCACTATCCCGGGCACTGGCCTCCTTGACGCCCAAGCACCGGGAGGTATTTATTCTGAGAGATGTGCAACACTTCTCCATCGCGGAAACCGCGGAGATGCTAGATATCGGCATAAGTGCGGTGAAAACGCGCCTCTTGCGGGCCCGCCTTCAGATGCGCGACGCTCTTGCACCTGGTATAGATGGAAGTTGGAGCACCGGCCGCAGTGAATACAAACGGGTGAGACCATGGTAGTGGAAATCAGTTGCGAAGAGGTCTGGCGCGAGATCTCGAATTACCTTGAGGACGCGACTAGCGCGGAATTGCGCGCCAGGATGCAGGAACACTTCAAGGGCTGCAAGCATTGTACGGCGATATTGGACGGGACTCGCAACGTAGTCCGATTAGTGGGGGCCGCGGGGGCCTTCGAACTACCCGCCGGCGTCGGCGATCATTTGTATCAGAAACTTAACCGCAAACTGGGCAAAGGCCGCCAGTCGCGAAAGAAGGGATGAATGTGTCTAGGAACGACATCTACGAAATAAATGTCGCGAAGGCGGAGTTCAGAGAGGCCTATAACTCCGGGAATGTCGATCGCCTGCTGGCGGTGTTTGCCGACGAATTTACGGATATGAGCGCCGGAGTGCCAAGCTTCTTTGGCGCTGACGCCCGGTCTGTGTTTCAACGGCGCATGACGAAGCTTTTTGAGCAATATCAGGCGACTCTCACTGTCACCATCATCGCCATTCGAGTCTTTGCCGACACGGCTCTTGACTTTGGCTGGCATAGCCTGACGCTGCTACCGCGGAACGGCGGCGAGCCGATTACCACTCGACAGCGATACTTCGAGACTTGGCGGAGGAGCTCCAGTGGAGAGTGGAAGATTGATCGCTACATTGACAACACGGACCTGGCTCCCATGATGCCGGATGCAGAGTTGCCTATCCCGGAGGCATTTTGCCCGCCGGGCGCTTCGAGACAGCGGAACCCAGAATGCAGCGGACGCTGCGTAACATTTGTCCCACGAATTCATCGGGTTTCCCAGCTCGTCGCTTAGAGGCGGTCCGGTCTGCGGGGTGGTCACGCGTAACTTTCGGTTCTGCTTTTGTATCTATCGAAAGTGGCGCGGGATCACAATTTCAAACGTTCTCGGCAAGCTCGCAGAATCGAGACAGGTCTGGAGGATCATGCACAGATTGTTTGCTGGGCTCGTCTTTCTTGGAGTGACGTTGAATCTTTCAGCTCAGGACATGCCCGGTGTTCCTGCGGGCAAGTTCGCTCCTTCATTCCGGGCGCGGGATCAGTTTGCGAAAGAGCAGACCCTCTCGTCTCTGATGGGACCCAACGGTGTGGTACTGCTGTTCTTCCGCTCCGCGGATTGGTGACCCTTCTGCAAGCAGCAACTGGTCCAGTTGCAGAATGCGCGTGACAAATTCCAGCAGGAGGGCATCGGGTTAGCTGCCATCAGCTATGACTCAGAGGCGATCCTCCGAGATTTTACTCAACGTCGCAAGATTGAGTTTCCCCTGATCGCGGATCCCAAGTCTGAAATCATTCGGAGTTACGGGGTGTTGAATACGGAAGCCACCGGATTCACCAAAGGCATGGCGCAGCCGGGATACTTTTACGTGACGCCAGATGGCAGGGTGAAGGAGAAGTTCTTTGAAACGGCATACACCGATCGCGACACCGCCAACAGTCTGATACTTAAGTTGTTCCCCGAGTTGGTGGAAGGCAACGGCCGTCAAGTGCCGGCGCCATACATCAAACTGACTCTGTTTCAGTCCGACGAGGCAGTGGCTCCGGGGAGCCATTTCAGTCTGACGGCTGAGGTCGCATTACCACCGGACACGCATGTGTATGCTCCAGGGGTTAAAGGCTACAAGCCGATCCAGCTGATCATGGAAGCGTCACCGGACGTGAGGTTGTTGCCTTTGCGGTACCCCAAGGCAAAGGTGCTATTTCTCCCGGCGATCCATGAGTCAGTACCGGTTTATGAAGGCAGCTTTCGTCTGGTGCAAGACGTAGTAGTTTCGGCTAGCCGAACGTTCATAGGCTCAGTCACCCAGGCCACGACAGTTACCCTCAAAGGGACACTCCTCTACCAGGCATGTGACAGCAAGAAATGTTATTTGCCGCAGAAGACGGATGTCTCGTGGAGTGCGCGCGTAATACCACTAGACGGAGAAAGATCTGCGGAAGCAATTCAGCATAAGTAAATCCAAGTGCGTTGCGGAAGCTGTTCCTGGGTCGTTCTGGCGTGAACCTCATTCGTCACTGGAGCACAATTTATGGAGGACTGTACAAGTCGATGGCAGAGGTATTTCAAGCGGGAGAGAAAGCGCGGTTTTCAGGTGTTTACAAGGTAGTTCATGCCCGAGAACACAATCAGGCACACCACGTCACAGCAGTTCACGGAGAAGCCTTCCCAGGATGTTTGCAATGTTCCGACGCGGTTCAGTTCGAGTTATTTTTGTGCGCTGTATACGTTAGAGCACACCCGCTCTTCGACCGCCAGCGAGCGGGCACAACGCGGCGAAGATTGGCTCAACTAGTAAGCATGCTGCGGGCTCTTCGCCGAATTCGCTGGCCGGGTCGGACAAAACCAACGTAGGTTACATTTGTTTGGAGACCAATACCCTATGACGACCGCCCAAGAAGACACAAATCTCCTTCCACAAATGGACCCGTTCCGCTTCGAACGCTTTCCTGCGGAGGAACAATTAGGGCGCGCCTCTTCCTTCCTCCAAACCATGAGCACCAGGCGCACCATACGGGCGTTCTCCGCAGAGCCTGTGCCGTTCGAGCTGATTCAGACGGCGATTAAAGTGGCGGCCACCGCGCCTTCTGGCGCCAATCAGCAGCCATGGCGATTCGTTGTAGTTTTAAATCCAGAAGTGAAACGCCAGATTCGGGAAGCGGCGGAGGTCGAAGAAAGAGAGTTTTATCATCGGCGTGCTCCTCGCGAGTGGCTTGCCGCACTGCAGCCATTGGGTACAGACTGGCGGAAGCCATTTCTTGAGATCGCTCCTTACTTTGATTGTTATTTTTCGCGTTGACTATCGTTTGAGCCGTGACGCGGAGGGGCACGAAACCAAGACCAAGCATTATTACGTTATGGAGTCCGTGGGAATTGCGGCCGGCTTATTGCTTGCGGCACTGCACATGGCTGGTCTGGCGACGTTAACCCATACACCGAGCCCCATGGGGTTTCTCAGCAAGATTCTGAACCGACCGAAAAATGAGAAACCCTATCTATTGATTCCAGTCGGCTACCCAGCCGAGGGAGCGACGGTGCCTCGAATCACAAAGAAGTCCTTGCCTGAGGTCTTAGAGGTCGTAGCTTAAGGCGGGCGCAGGGCGAATAGAAACGCTCGCATTTGATTGTTCTGGAGATGTCGTGGGATGACGAAAACCCGCAAGCTTAACTCAAAAAGAACCACCAAGAGCGGCCGGACTGAATCACAGACTTTCAGGGTAGCAATCGCGCAGTTAGCTCCGGTTTACCTCGACAAAGCCGCCAGCCTGACCCTGGCATTACAAATTGTTCAAGATGCAAAGCAGCGAGGCGCCGAGCTGGTGGCTTTCGGAGAGACATGGTTGCCAGGTTATCCCGCGTGGCTCGATGTTTGTCCCAACGTCGCGCTGTGGGAGCATTCCCCCACAAAGCAGGTGTTCGCCCGCTTGAGGCAGAACAGCGTTACGATTCCCGGTCCCGAGATTGCTGCTTTGTGTGAAGCAGCCGGTGATCTGAAAATCAACGTCGTGATCGGAGTCAACGAGCGCGTCGAGGCGGGCCCGGGAAACGGAACCCTCTACAACAGTCTGCTGACGATTACATCCGAGGCAAAGTTGGCGAATCATCACCGCAAGCTCGTGCCGACTCATACCGAACGCCTGGTATGGGGTCAGGGCGACGGTCGTGGGCTGAGTTCGGTCGCGACCAAGAACGGTCGTATCGGGGGACTGATCTGCTGGGAGCACTGGATGCCGCTGGCGCGCATGGCGATGCACAACTCCGGCGAGCATGTCCACATTGCAGTCTGGCCCTCGGTACACGAACTTCATCAATTATGCAGTCGGCACTATGCCTTTGAAGGGCGCTGCTTCGTTTTGGCTGTTGGTCTGATGATGCCCATTCGCGATCTTCCTTTCGAGCTGCAAGGCGGCACAGACATGGAGAACCAAAGAGGGGTATGGCTGGAGCGTGGTGGCAGCGCGATTATTGCACCCGGCACCCGCTACATCGTGGAACCTGTATACGATCGCGAAGAGCTAATCGTCGCCGATCTGAACCTGAATGAAATTGACCAGGAATTCCTGACTCTCGATGTATCCGGGCACTACTCTCGGCCCGACGTCTTCACATTCAACACGAAAGCACAATAAGTTCGCTGAAACGCAGTTTTTCAGAGCGAACGAGCGTTTCGGAGTGCGTAGGATCTGTAACTTATTCTCCCAGGTCGAATCTCATTCAGATGCGTGGGAATATTTTTCTGCTGGTGCTTGCTTTCGCATCTCTGATCGCTGCTAATCGAGCACAGGCAAAACCGAACCATCTTAACGGACAGGCGTCGCCGTATCTAAAACGGGCGGTTTCCCAACCCGTCGATTGGTACCCTTGGGGTCCAGAGTCTTTCAGGCTCGCCCGCGAGCTAAATCGCCCGATTCTACTGGATGTCGGGGCCGTGTGGTGTCCGTGGTGCAGCCTTATGGATCGCGATACGTACACAAACGCAGCAACTGCCGACTACATCAATCAGCACTTTGTCGCCGTAAAGGTTGACTTCGATTCTGCTGAGGAACTGGTTGCGCAATTGCAACGCGCCCAAGCTGTGCTGAACCTGCCTGCGGGGTTGCCTCTCACATCTTTCATCACACCCGACGGAAAGCTCTACTTTGGCGCCGGATACTTGCCGGCCGAGCACAAGGGTGACAAACCGTCGTTTCGAGAGGCAGCGGACGAGGCTCTGAAACGCTATGCCGATAAAGTCAGGATAGAGGAAGAATCCTTTCAACTGGAAATTGCCAAGACACCATGAAGAAACTCATGCGGCTATTTTCACCTGGGCTTCCTGCTTCAAGGATTGAACCCGACCTAATTCCTCCGCGATCCTTCGATTGTGGACATCCGGCACCGTCCTTAGACCGAAGGCGACCGTATTGGCGAACTTAGCCAGCCGACGACGAGAACGGCCTCCAAAATCTGCTCCTCGTTAAACCCATAGGTACGGAGCGTGTCAATATCGCTCGATCCGATCTTTGAGGGTTGACTGTTTAGCTTGGCGCACGTGGTCAATCGCGATCTGCTCCGGCTCTGGTCCGACAACTTGCTCAACGTCGCCTGCACCTCGGGGATGTTTCAAGGTGCATATTAAGATTCCATCAACTTCCGCGACATTGCGCCGCTATGCCTTAGCAGCAGCCGAGCATGGGGCATAACCGATCATCCGACGTGCGGGGATGAGTTCGGTGAACACCTCGCGGATGTTCTTCGCTGGTTTCGCAAATCGCACCCGTAACTTGAACCGAAACTTATGACCATCGAGTTCACGGCTCGCCGCTACGGCTGAGCAGCATGGATCGCGACTCCTGTGTGAGCGCTGGCGTTTTCAATGCCCTCTTTAACAGCTCTGGCTCAATCGTTCTGCCAAAGTACAGCTCATAAACGTCCGCGATCGATACCGTGTGCTCATCACGCTTCACCACTTCTATCGCGTCCCCAGCCTTCACTTCCCCTTCCTCAAGCACGGAGAAATAAAAGCCGCTACGCCCGCTTAACGCAAAGAGCTTGGTCATATCGGCGCGGTCGAACCGCACTTGCAGCTTGTAGCAGGGCATACGCGGCTGCGCGACCTGCAACAACGCTGTGCCCACGCGCACCTGATCGCCAATATGAAGATCCTTCTCCACTACGTCTCGTGTCGTCAGATTCTCGCCAAACGCACCTAACGTCGCGGGAGTCTCGGGAACTCGCGTTCGCCAGTACTCATAGTGCTCGATCGGATACGCATAGACTGCCTTGTCCGGCCCGCCATGGACGGTGAGGTCAGCCTGCCTGTCACCGTCCAGATTCAGCCTGCGGACTGCAATCGAGCCCTCGACCGGTATCTTGAAAATCGCGGTGTTCACACGCCGGCCTCTCCAGATCACTTCTCGCGGCAACCCCGCGTTCACCGATACTACCTGCATTATCCCGACCTCCACTCCGACTCCTTAACCCCTCCATCGCTCATGAGGATCTCCTCGGCCTGCGCACTTTGGCTCCCCTTCAGCGAATGTGCTTTGGTAGGAAGGCGAGGATGTAGTTCGCAATTGGGTCGACATCCTCTTCCAAGGCAAAGTGCCCGCTGTCGACGAAGTGAATCTCTGCATCGGGTACGTCCTTCTTGAATGCGTCGGCGCCTGCCGGCAGGAAAATAGGATCATTCTTACCCCAGACCGCGAGAACTGGGGGATGAACCCTCCGCAGCATCTCGTACCACTGGGGGTACTGCTTCACGTTGTTCTGGTAATCGTAGAAAAGCGCAAGCTGGATCTGAGCATTCCCCGGCCGGTCCAGTGTCATCTGATCAAAGGTGTAACTGTCGGGACTAACGTCCTGGGGATTGCGGAACCCCTGAGTGTACTGGAACTTCGTGGTCTCGAGAGTGAGCAAACCGCGGATCTTCTTTTCCGTCTCCGGGTTCTTCTCCTTCCAATAGGGCGCGATCGATTCGGCCCAGAACGGGCTCAAGCCCTCTTCGTAGGCGTTGCCGTTTTGGCTGATGATGGCCTGAATCCGCTCCGGATACTTTAGAAAAAGCCGAAAGCCCACTGGCGATCCGTAGTCCTGAATGTAGATGCTGTATCGGGTTAGGCCAATGGAATCCAGGAAGTGATCCATCACGTTGCCCAGGTGGTCAAAGGTGTAATCGAACTCCTCGACGGTGGGCTGATCGCTATAACCAAAGCCCGGCATGTCAGCCGCGATCACGTGGCAGTTCACGGCGAGTTTCGGAATCAGGTCGCGATACATATGAGAAGACGAAGGAAAGCCGTGCAAAAGAACGATGGTCGGCTGCGACGGCGATCCCGCTTCCCGGTAAAAGATGTTGAGGGCGTCAACCCGTTGAGTCTTATAGCGCACCCGGGTCGCATCGTTACTGCTGTCGCTGGAAAAAGCTAAGGCCGTTAAAGCAGTCATCATAAGAACTCCTATTCCAAAGAGGCATCTCCGCGCTGATTTCATGGATATATACTCCGTCTTCGAGGTCGCTGCATCCGACAGTTCCCAGACTCCATTCCCCTGGACCGCAGCTGTCCCCCCGAGGTTGAACTTGGTATTGGCGCCGTTTCAGGTAAACACTTGCACGTTCTTCAGATTGCGTAACCGGTAAAAAGTTGCGCGTCGCCGGGCACGACTCTTCGGTTCGGTCGAAAATCTACTGTGCCCGACTCAACGAGTCCCGGACCTGTAACTC
>JBAVZU010000183.1:0-11185 GCA_049588915.1 Candidatus Sulfotelmatobacter sp. | reverse complement strand
TCGATGAACTGGTCTGTGAGTGGAGCGAGCAGAAGATTCGTGACATTATTTGCCAGGGAGCGGCCGATAAGGAACTCCATCGAGAGGTAGTAAAGCCGCTTAGGATTTCGTTCCCGGTAAGTCTTCTCTGTTAAGAGCCACCGCTGAGAGAGAACGTCGCGCACTGACCGGGCAAGGGCCTCGAAGCGGTCGCGCGCTGTCGCCTCCGCGAGATCGACGCCGTTATCGAACAGCAAATGCGTTTCATACAATGCTTCGTCCGTTCCGGCGAACTGCACTGGACCACATCCGTACTGACTGATGAGTCTCTCAGTCTCTGGCAGCGTCTGCTGCTTCGCTGCGGCGTTAATAATCATGCTCCCACTCCTCTGACGATTTTCTGGATGCCGAACTCTATCAATTCCCAATTCATCAACCGGCGTAATCCGCATGAGTCGAAACTCCTGCGCCTATGCGAGCAGTTACGGTACGATGCCTCGCTTCATTTCTTGCCATAAGGCCACTTCCAGCCGCTGATCTCAGGGCTGTCGATTCCGTGCTCGTAAGCATGATGGCGGCATGCAATCTGGCAATCCCGGAATGCCTCTTTGGGGTGCGCGCCGATTCGTTGCAGTTTCGGGATGCGGTCAATCGCGTCGATGGCGAGACTGAATCGGTCGGTCTGGTTGTTGATTGCCAGCTCCATCGGTGTGTTGATGTTCCCCTTCTCCTTGTAACCCCGTACGTGCAGGTTCCGATGGTTCGTGCGGCGGTAGGCGAGACGGTGAATCAACCACGGATAACCATGGAAGTTGAAGACGATCGGCTTGTCGACGGTAAAGAGAGAATCGAAGTCCGCGTCCGTTAAGCCATGCGGATGTTCCGTGCTTGGTTGCAACTTGAACAAGTCAACGACATTGATGAATCTGATTCTGAGGTCCGGGAAGCGCTCCCTGAGCAGTGCGGTCGCAGCCAAAGCTTCCTGGGTCGGGATGTCCCCGGCTGCAGCAAAGACAACATCGGGTTCGTGACCTTCATCATTACTGGCCCAATTCCAGATACCAATGCCTTTTGTGCAGTGCGTAATAGCGGCATCGATGTCCAGGTATTGAAGATGCTTCTGCTTGTCCGAGACAATTACGTTGACGTAGTTTTCCGATCGCAGGCAATGATCCGCTACCGACAACAAACAGTTGACGTCAGGTGGCAGATAGATGCGGGTCACGTCGGCGCTCTTATTGAGTACTACGTCAAGAAACCCCGGATCCTGGTGCGTAAAGCCATTGTGATCCTGACGCCACACGGTTGACGTAATCAGGAGATTCAGCGACGCGATCTTGCGGCGCCAAGATAAGTGGTTGGAGATGGACAACCATTTGGCATGCTGGTTGAACATCGAATCAATCACGTGCACAAAAGCTTCATAAGACGATAGAAAGCCGTTGCGCCCGGTTAACAAGTAGCCCTCGAGCATGCCTTCCATCGTGTGCTCGCTCAACATTTCGACGACGCGTCCGTCCGAAGACAGTTCTGTTCCGTCACTATCCTCGGGGAAGCTTTCAGCGATCCAGAATTTCTTCGAGACCTCATAAATCGCGTCCAGCTTGTTGGACGTGTTCTCGTCTGGGGCGAACACTCGAAAGCCGTTCATGTTCCATTTCATGACATCGCGCAGGAAACGCCCCAGCGGAGGCACGTTCTCGACTTCGATGTTTCCTGGGCGGTCGATCTTGATGTCATAGTCGCGAAAGTCAGGTAAGCGCAGCGGTTTCCTGAGCTCCGCACTGGCGTGCGGGCTGGCACTCATGCGACGGCGGGCTGATGGCGCAATTTCGGCAATTTTCAGCCGCAGCCTGCCGTTCTCATCGAAGAGCTCTTCAGGCTTGAGTGAGCGCATCCAGCTCTCGAGAATGCGCAGATGCTCTGGGTTCGTCTTGACATCGGTGAGCGGTACCTGATGCGAACGCCAGAAACCTTCAAGGCGATGTCCGTCGACTTCCAACGGTGCGCCCCATCCCTTTGGCGAACGCAATACCACCATCGGCCAGCGCGGCCGGGTCGCAACGCCGCTTTTACGACACTCTTTTTGATGCTCGTGAATCTCGGCAACGCAACGCTCCAGCGTCGCGGCCATTGCCTGATGCATGCTGTCGCGTTCAGACCCCTCGACGAAATACGGATTCCAGCCATACCCGCGTAACAGATCCTCCAGTTCTTCGTGAGTGATCCGTGCGAGCAAAGTCGGATTGTTGATCTTGTATCCGTTGAGATGAAGTATCGGTAGAACAGCGCCATCGCGGATCGGGTTCAGAAACTTGCTGATGTGCCATGAGGTCGCGAGCGGTCCAGTTTCAGCTTCGCCGTCACCCACGACCGCCGCCACGATCAGGTCGGGATTGTCAAACGCGGCTCCGCAAGCGTGCGAGAGGACATATCCCAGTTCCCCTCCTTCATGAATCGAACCCGGCGTTTCTGGAGTGCAGTGGCTGCCAATACCGCCGGGGAATGAGAACTGCTTGAAGAACTCTCGCAGGCCTTTCTCATCTTGGCTTTTCTCCGGATAGATTTCACTGTACGTGCCTTCCAGATATATAGGCGCTAGAACTCCTGGCGCCCCGTGTCCTGGGCCTGCGAGAAAAATCATCTCGAGGTCATCTCTCTTTATGAGACGACTCAGATGGGTGTAGAGGAAGGCGAGCCCGGGGCTTGAGCCCCAATGGCCGAGCAGCCGGCTCTTGATATGTTCTGGTTTCAGGGGTTCCCGCAAGAGGGGATTTGCCTGAAGGTAGATCATTCCCAGAGCCAGATACTTGCACGCACGCCAATAAGCATCAATTTTATTCAGCTCATCGGCGCCGAGTGGCGCACCTGCTACGGTTGACCGCGCTGTCCCTTCGGCGCTCAGTGGTCTGGCTAATTCTTCAATTCCTATTAGCGATGCCATTTTTCAAGTTCCTCATTTCGCGTTGTGCAACTCCGAGATTTTGGGCATCATCGAACGCCCGCCTTTGTTGAGGCCAATACTCGTCCAAAAACTCATCGCACGCTTTCTGTCGGTTAACAGTTTGAAAGCTCCAGCATTCCTCGTCGCCTCTACGTTGCAACTCGCGTTGAATCTGTTCGATTTCCGCAGCATCGCTGGCACTGATAGCGACTTCTCCGGCGAGGATGATGTACAGCATGTCAATGAGTGTGTCAGTCGGGAGGTTCATCAGTTCTCCGAGCATGGCCTACCCCCCTGAAGCAATTTGAAGATCGCACTTCGTATTCGCAATCCGGCTGCCAGGACTGGCCAGTTGTAAGTGGATGAAAATACCTGTTTGCCAATTGGATTGGTAGCTCCGACACAGACATTGAATGACCTGCCAAGGGCACTGACCGAATTTGGGCATGCACGCCGAAGTTAGTCCCAGCCGGCCGGCTTCGAAATGGACATGAGTCAATCTGCAGTCGCTTTATCACGGCTTTTCGGCGGGCGTTTGCTGAACCTGAATGGTGGGGATCTGATCCGACTTCATCGTATCAACCGAGACGAATCCAAAATTCCCGTTCGAGTCGCGCGCTCGAATGGTTACTGTGGACTGTTCTCCCAAAGGTCCGGGGACCATCCTGCCATCGACCAATACAGACACGCGGAGACCGGCGCCGGGATCGCCCGGATTGATCTGTTCGACTTTTTGTTCTGTTGCTCGCTCACCAGTGGAACTCAAGCGCTCGGTGCCGGTTTTACGCTCCACGAGGTGCAGGCTGCCGTCCTGCGTGGTCCCTGCGACATCGATGGAATAGGTTTCCACGCTGTTGCGTTTTTCTCCGGAAGCGCTCTCGGATTCCTTGTTCACCACACGAGAGATTTGACCTAGCTTACCCTCAGCGTCAGGTCGAAATACTGTCTCCTCGATTTTTCGGTTTTCGGATTCTTGCGTCGCAGTACTTTGCCGTATCTCGCTCAGTTGCCACTTTCCGTTAACGTCCGCAAACCATGTGGTTTTTTCAGTTTCCACCATATTGTTCGCGGCTCGCTTGCGGAGTTCGTGCGTCTTGACGGCTGGAGCTAACCCGCCGTTGATGTTTGTGAGCATCACTGTCGAGTTCGTTTCTTCCAAGTCCGACCCGATCTTTTTCGTCTCCACGATTTCGCGTTGTACTGGTTGAAGCCGTCCATTGACATCTGGATTGGAGGTCACGCGTACTATAGAGTCATCGCCGGGCAGGATGTGTTTCTCCTCCTCTGCAACCTGCACCAGGGCTTTCATCCCATTTACATCCCGAGCGAACGTGCGCATCGTGGTTCTTACGGTGGAAGCATCGACGGTCAGGGTCTCCTTTTCGACGTCCTGATACGGCTCGAAGTGTCCATCGGTCCCGCGGATCTCGACCGATCGCTTGTCCAACATCCGGTTGCCGTTCTGGCTACGGCTCTCGATGATGCGCACCGGAAGACGTTGAGGAGTTAGATCGTCGCTCTTCAAGTCCGTTGTCGCTGTCCACGACTTGGTAGGCTCCTCCGCTGTTCCGGAATCCGATGTCTGCGCAAATACGCTCGGACAAAAACAACATGCCCCAATCACGACGAGTGCACAGCCGAAAGCAACAACACTTGAAGCGCCCCAGCCCTCGGTGGATCGAACTGCAACAGATGCAGATCGCAGATAAGTATTCGAGGCCGGCATGCCTATCGGTCAACCGCCCATCGCATTTGGGCCCGGGGATTTCCTCTGGTGTCGTCGACCAGGAACCAGTTCATGTGTAGAGGATTAAGTTCCGCCTCATACTTCTCGTGAACTGGAGGGCAGATGTCACAGCAAGCGCCTTGCCCGAGTGAAGCGCCAACCGGTACCACCTGCACACTTAGCATTGGAGCGCGCACGGTCGTTCCTCCTATCCGTAACTGCCTCTTCACGAGGCTCTGCCTGGTAGGTGATCGCACGCTGGTCTCCAAATCGCTTCCGCAGCAAGCCCCTTTTCAGCAATGACATAGGAGTGAGCATTTGTTCTGGAGCTGCCCGTATTAAGGCATGGACCCTAAGCGGGCAGTCGACAGTGACACAAATTTGGTCGAAGCATCACAGCGTCATGCACTCGGACGGAAAACGGATTGGCAGACAAACTGCATTGCCTCGGGCGCGTATCAGCATGATGTCGATTATGTTCAAGATCACGCAAAACACGATTCACCACTTCTCTCTCGCAGAAATCCTACTCATGGCGGCTATGAACGAAATAGAAGCCAAGCGCAAGCCGTTGTTCGCGCCGGCCAATACGGAAGGGATCAGCTAGGAGTTCGGCGATGATCGTTGACGAGGAACAAGAGATTGGCTCGCAGGGCATGTCTTTCGAGGTCGTGTGGCGGAATCCGCGTACTCACGTCAGGGCATCCCTGAGAGCGAGACAGGCAAGCAATCCGTACTGCCGGTGGGCAGAACAAGCCAGCAAGATTCGGGCGCGGCGGTCCAGTTGGGATGCCAATCGTATGTGGATCGCCTGAAAAGTGCCGACCAACGGTCAGTTCACTAATCAACCTCAAGAATGACCGTGCTGGAGTTCCCCCAGTTTGGACAGCTCACAACAGAGTTGGTTGCCGGCGACACTACTGAGATCATCACGCTCTTCCCGGCTGAACCGTCGAACGAATCAGATTTCTGCTGCAAGGTTAGTGGAATCTGTGCAGGCGATTCAAGAATCGATGCTCACATACGGATATTCGAACGAATGTGGGCACATTCGAACTACAGTAGAGGAGCCGGTGAGCATTCCGAGAATCTGACGGCTCAAGACAGAAGCGGGACGGAACCATTTGAGAATGTCGTTGCTTCGGTAAGCACCATCTTGCGTTGGCGCGACTTCGACATCACTGTCAGGCATATTGCGCCGATCGCGGCCCAAAATAGAATCCGAACCCGCCGACAGAGCGCGATCGTTAATCCTGCTCCTGCCGAGATGTGGATGAGTCGAGCAACAATCATGTTTCCGCCCTCAAAAGTTCCTACATTTCCGGGATTAAGTGTGCCGACTATGTTGATTAGCTTGGTGAGCGCTTCCACAACGAGGGCGACCATCAGGCTCTTCCGCGTGCCCATGAAGAATAGAAGAACGTAAACCTCCAAAATCGCCGTGGCATGGCTGGCGAGATTGAGGACTAAGGTTCCCCAAAATATGCCTGGCGTTTTGCGGTAGAAGTCAAAGAGATTGTTTTCCGCCACTTCGATCACGGACTGCTTGCCATCCAGCCAGGTCTTGATCCAGCCGAGCCGCCCGATTGCCCGTGCCATCCCGGAGAACACCGTCCAACGCTTTAATATGGCCACTCCGCACGCAGCAAGCAAAACCGCGGACCCCAAGGCAGAGAGAAGCGCATAGACTCTCCATTTGTGGGACAGCGATAGCAAGAGCAGCGCAGCAATCATCCCTGCGAAGCTTACGACGGCCGAGGTCGCTATATAGAGTCCACGATCCAGCGTGACTGACGAGATACTGTTGGCCATGGGAACGTCCGAACCGAGCAACGACACTCGGGCGGCCTCTCCAAGCACCTGACCGGGAAGTCCGAGAATCGCGATGGCCTCAGATATCAGCCGAAGGCCGAGTGTACGTGCAAAGGAGACATTCCGGATGTCGCACTGAAATGAGAGCCGCCATGACCAGGTTTTGATGAGATGCGAGAGTCCGCCAAGAAGTAGCACCAGACCAAAGCCCCACCACCCAATGGTCTTGATTTCCTGGAAAACCGTGGCTGTACCTGTCCGAAGTACGAGCCACACCAACAGAACCATGCCCATGACGGGGACTAAGTAAACAAGAGTCTGTTGCGTTTTCACCTGCTGCCTCGGTACGTTGTACTTTAGTCGGAAAATCAGCTTAGAAATCGAACGAACTTGCCATCACGAATAATGTATTGGCAATGTTCAGCACTGCTTTTGGCCGGGTTGCGATCGTTCGAATTAGTGCTTACCCCTGCTTGTGAATTTGCTCAAGATAAACTCCTGAGCCAGACCGCCAGCAACATGCAGGCCCATTCCGATTCCAAAGTTTCCGAATACATGCCGAGCATTGCGGTCCGAGCTTGGGTAGTAGGCGAGAGAAATAGAAGAGGAAATCAGATCGCCCCCCCACGTGGAATAGTTCGGCTGCCACGCTCCATTGTCTCCCTTGCAGATAAATGCAGCTAACACGGCGTGTAGCGCCCGGGACTTCTTTGTACCGCTGCCTTGATAAAAATATCGAGGGTCTTGATGCAGCAGTGACGGCAGAACAGCATTGCCGATCAAGCCTTCGGTAACACCGTCGGCCAGGCCGGTCCCTAACCGATCTCCATATCCTCTTGCATTTTGCGGGTAATTACGGAGACCGCCGGCCTGCTCGACCCCGGCCCATGCAGCCGTGCGGGCGAAGAAGACTGGATGA
The DNA here is from genome assembly GCA_049588915.1 of Candidatus Sulfotelmatobacter sp. Classification (GTDB taxonomy): domain Bacteria; phylum Acidobacteriota; class Terriglobia; order Terriglobales; family Acidobacteriaceae; genus Sulfotelmatobacter. The sequence goes on along the minus strand of JBAVZU010000183.1, from coordinate 3,805 downwards.
GTGAGATCTTTGTAGGCTAGCTGAAACTTCATCTTCGTGGTAAGAGGCTCCGGGTGCGGGTCGTACACCACATAAACGTTCGGAATAAAGCCTAGAACGCGCTGTTGTTCTTCAGCTTTGAGCTGCTGGGCAGCAACCTCCTTCTCCGAATAACTCACGGTAACTGCCCGCTGTACAGCCAAAATGCGAAGTTTGACCTCGGGAAGAGTTTTATCCTGGCCGGGTTCGACTGTGATGGAAGAACCCCACTCTGCAAATCCTTCGGCGGTGACGGCGATCTGATAGGCGACTCCCGCCGGGGCCTCGTTAAATGCAAAGGTTCCATCGTCCTTTGTGACAGCTGTGAGACGATCGCCAGCTGGCCCTCGAAGGACTATTGTGGCAGCGGGAATCGGATCGTCGCTGGTATCGACAACCGTACCCCGGATGCATCCTGTTTCTGCTTTTGCTGGTTCAAAAGACTGCGCCGACATGGGTACTGCAAGAATGACTCCACCCAAAACGATCAGTACCAACATGTGTGCTCGTTTCAGGAGTACTTCTAAAAGCCTGTTAGGCGAAGAGTGTGTATTGTTCTGCATCATCGATATTCCTAGCTCGAAAGTGTGAAGTTGATTGTGATGCGGGAATCCACTTCAACTGGTTCCCCGTTGATCGTGTACGGCTTGTAACGCCACTGCTTCACTGCATCGATAGCGGCTCGCACGAGGATTGGTAAACCGCTCTCGACTCGCACATCCTTCACGCTGCCATCCTTGTCGATCACCGCCATCAGCACGACTGTCCCTTCAATCCGACCCCTGCCAGCCTCCGGCGGATACTGCGGCGGAACGTCGTGGATGAGGTTCGCCTCCGCTACCCGGGAGGCAATACGCATTCTCTTAACCGGGGCCGGGACCGGCGATTTCGCAAGGACTGGAACGCTTGGCGCGCTATTCAGCATTTCGCTAAACACTCCGCCGGCAACTCCACCGACCATTCCACCGGGAACTCCCCCAAGCATTCCACCCGTTGTGCCGACCGTCGATGGCGGCGCTTCTTGCGTTTTATTCACTGGCGCGGTAATGCCAGCGCTTGTCGGGGTATATGTGGACGCGGGCTTAGGTGCTTGAAGCTTTGTAGCACTGCCACCCGCGGCCGACGGCGGCTGTAGGTACAACATCGTCAGCGTTTCCCGCTTGGGGAGTGGATCCGTGCGGAACAGAGGAATGACAATTAGCGCCAAGAGGAGGACAGAAAGGAAGGCCAACGATCCAATTACCGCCCAGGGATTTCGCGGTCGCGAGTCGATTAGATAAAAAATGTCACCGACTTGTTTTCCTTGCAGGTTGGAACGAACGGGAGGCTTTTTTTTCTCGTCCGCCGGCCAGGCTGCAACCCGCGAATTAATTCGCAGACCTGGCCTCTGAACGGTCGGGTATGCAATGCGGTGAACTAAGTCTGAAGGATGGTCAAAAGTTGCCATTTACATTGATCCCTTTCCAGGCAGCATCGCTCTCCTCTGTCGTGAATTGCCATGCGGATCAGGTCAGAACGGTCAGGTACCCGGTCTTGTCTCGCGCATCTATAAAGGCATTTTGTGGGCCAAGTGGAAGTCTCTGTAGGGACGGGAGATGAACGATTCGAATGCGCATTCCGTGTGCCCAGATGAGGGCAGCTGCCTACAGAAGGTCGTCAGCAGATGCGGGTTTGGGCAAAGACTGATACACAAATTCGAGTGTGATGCCATTGAAACATCAAGAAGGATAGCCGGTGGACCATATTCCCTGAGCACCCTCGATCCGCCCACCGGGTATGCCATTGATGGACGGCGTCTCAACTTTGTTCAGGAGAGAGATGGATAGTCGGCGCATTCTCGCCCTTCGCCAGCTCCTTTTCCCTAGGATGGCCGAAGGATCCATCTGCGCCGGACCAACGTGAGATCGAGCGAACGCCGGGCGGGGTGCTTTATGCGAGCGGGACTGCCGGAGTGATCAGAAGCAGCGCCGAGCCACAAATGCAGCGCACATCGATGTTCTTTTCAAAACTCTTCGGCTATTGTAGCTGCTAATGCTTCGCTAGGCGGCGTGGGAACTGTTCCGCCCCCTGCCTGCGTGATTTGGTAGTCGCGATATTCAATGCTTAGAACGGCCGTGCCGAAGACGCGAACCTTGGTTTCGCTCTCGTTCGATTCCGGCAACCAGAAGTCACCGATCTTCTGGTAGCTGCGCTTGAAGTCAGTTTTGACGGTCCACCAGGAAGGGTTGACAGCCGGCTCGCCCTCGACTCGAGTTATCGCGAAGTCTTTTGCATTCACCCAAATTCGGCCCCGAAACAGAAACTTGTTCTTGCTTCGCGGCTGGGCATCGAGCACGTAGAATTCGTCCGTATCGGTCTTCTTGTAATCAGAGACTTGAAATGTATAGTTCTCGGGCATGATGGCGGACCGTTGCCGATTCTCATCCCGCATCGACTCTTGTTCCGCCTCCAGGAGTCTCTTGAACACACGGTCTCGCACCGTGCCAGAGCCGCTCTCGGACACGATCGTGAACTCTTTTTTATTGGGTGCATGGTAGTCGGTGCGTACGACCATGTCGGCTTTTTTATGTGACAGACAGTGGCACTCCAGGTGATAGCTGCGAACACTAGAGTAGCTTTCGAGCGCCTTGGCACGCGATTCGTTCATCTGTACAACACGTGCGATCACCTCATCAGCGCTCAGAGGTGCAGATATATTTTGCTGTGCCATTGCCGGGAAGCCGATGATCAAAAAAATGATCGAAGCGATCGGGCGCACAAACCAGTGCACATGAGAATTCATTGCTTGGTAAAGCGGAATCATTGTGAGAGTCTCCTAGTGAGATGTGAGAATCCAAACCTGCTCGTGTTTGTCGATGCGGTTTCTTGAGAATGGTTCTCGAACCGAGGTGGTGCACTCCGTAGCTGAGTCAGAGTTAGATTTTCCTGGGCATTTCTTGGTTCTGGTACGGACGGGTCAAAAAGATAGATGGTGCTCGCCAAAACGGGTCCCACACGGACGTCGCTGTGAGACATCCCAGAGCGTTTCAGCGCGTCGAAGTAGCGCTGCGTCTCAAAAAAACGGCGAGATGGCTCGAGAATGACCAGATCTCCGTTCCGCGGCGCATAATGGGCATCGTACAGCGGCACAATCTGAATGTCGCTGCGCCCGCAGTTCTTCAGGTAATAGGCCATGCTCATTGGTCTTGCGGTCGCCACCCTCGTCGCGACGGGGGCGACCGGACACACCTGCTGCGCCACCTCACGTGTGTCGAACTCTGACACCTCATCGGGTGCAAAATAGCGTGTGACGTTCCGTGTGCCTCCGCCGATTGAATTCAGGTAGAAGGAGTAGTAAGGCGCCCAAGCTTGTAGTTCAGCAACGGGCCATCCAATCAAAAGCACTGCAGCAGTTCGCACAAAGGCGGGTGACCAGGCTTTTCCTTTCACGACTTTCCATATCTCTTGCACCGCATATCCGCCGGCGAGGTAAAGAAAAGGGAGCATCGGAAGTGAATAACGAATCCAGTTTGCTCCACTCAGAGATAGCCCGACGAACTGAACCATTCCGAGCGACAGGAAAAAGCACGACGCAAGTGTGCGGCGATTTTTCAAGAGCAACGCGCTGCCAACTATGACGGCCACCAGGATTGGAATCGGTGTTTTTACCAGCATCAGCCAGACATAGTAGAACCACGGAACTCCGGTAAGCAGGCGCCCGGGAAAATTCATGTACAGTGTACCGTCGAAATCATAGCCGCTGTGCCGCACACCATCATGATGAAGCCAATGCAGGACTGCGTTGAAG
>JBAVZU010000182.1:0-27694 GCA_049588915.1 Candidatus Sulfotelmatobacter sp. | reverse complement strand
CGTCCCCAGAAGAAGTTGAACCGCCTCCAGCCCGCTTCGTGTGAGCGAGTCCCGACGGCTCAGAATCCCTGGAAACAGCAGCCCCTGCGCGATTCGCAGCCCCGCTCCACCTGCAATAAAAATTGCCGGGAGCTCCAACACTCCGTGGGGCGCCACAAAGCTCCACAGTTGCACACTCATACCCGAGAGCCAGCAGGCCATTCCGATCACGCCGATCAGCAAGCCGTTGAAAGCCATCATGTAAATGGTACCCAACCCGGCCGTAATGCCCAGAGCGAATGTGGTGAACCCCACACTCATGTTGTTGGTCATGATGGCGCTGGAGGCTAGCGGCTTAATGCCCACAATCGAGTGCGTCCACATCTCATGCCGGTCAATGGTCTCGACCATCTGGGGGCCGAGAAGCTTCACCTTGAAGTCGGGATTCTGGTAAGTCAGCGCCGCGCCAACTGCTCCTGCGATCAAAAAAATAAGAACGGCTAACAGGCACTGCTTCAGATTTCTGCGGAAAACCGCCGGGTAAGTTTGCCAGAAGAAGGAGAACATCGCCATGGGACTCGCCTTGCGACCGGAATAGATGGTATTGTGGGCGCGAGCCAGGAGTTGATTGACGTATCGTGCGAAGTGCACGGAACCAGGATCTTCACGGATGGCTGCAAGATCCGCCGCTGTCTGGCGATAGAGGAGACCCAGTTCCTGCAGTTCGAAGCGGGAAAGGGACTTCAATCCATTCTGCGCGCTTCGATCGAGAAGCGCTTCCAATTTGCTCCAATACGGTTTCCGTTTCTCCAGCCAGCGGGTAGAGATCATGGCGAACTCATATGCCGAAACTCGATGCCGAACTCGAATGCCAAACTTGATTGTGAAACTTGTTGCGGAATCTAAGTCAGTGAGATCGGACCAACTCAGTATCGACACTCCGGAGCAGATTGCTCTCGAGTTGCCCCTGGCGGGAATTGGAAGCCGCTTCCTCGCCCTCACCATCGATACTCTAATTCAGGGCGCCATTTATCTCATAACTGGACTCATCTTTTTTCTTACCCTCCCCGCTGGATATTCGGTCCTGAAATTTCTCCCCCACCTTATGGGCCCAGCGATGGCGGTGTTCATTTTATTTGCCGTCTACTGGGGATATTTCGCGTTCTTCGAAGCTCTGTGGAAAGGACAAACGCCGGGTAAACGTTATGTCGGCATCCGCGTTATTAAGGACTCAGGCCGCCCCATTAATGCCTTCGAGGCAATAGCAAGAAATTTGATGCGCGCCGTGGATGGCCTGCCTGGAATTTACTGTGTGGGCGTCGTCTGCATGATGTGCAACAGCGAAAGCCGCAGGCTCGGCGATTTCGTTGCTGGCACCGTAGTCGTGCACGAAAAACCGACCGCGGACGTGCGCCCCTCATGGAATACTGCGGATCGCGAAGTCGACTCCCTTCCCGGGCTCTCGCAGCTGACGCCCGAGGAGCTCGTCCTCATTGAAACCTACCTGCACCGCCGGTGGGATCTCGACCAGAACGTTCGCCTCAGCACCGCCATTCAAATCGCCGACAGAATTAGAGCCAAGACCGGCCTGCAGGCTCGGCCCGATCAGCATGTGGATGACTTCCTGGAGGATGCCGCCAGGAAGATTCGTGACAGTAGCCGCTTTCGCTAGGCTAAGGCAGAATTGGGCGCCGTCTCGGATTGTCGTCTCAAATTTTGAGAGTGTCGCATCGAAAATACTGTATTTACCGTACTTGAATCGGGACCCCTATTTCTGCTAGAAAGTTCTGAAAGGTCGTTTGAGCAACATCTCAACCGTGCGACAGTTTTAGAGAAGAGATTGCCATTTCTGTTTTGTGTCGGCTTGATCGGGTTGTGACGCCGGGGCGTCTTCCGCAGGAAGAGCGGAGGAGTTTGGGGATTCCAGTTTTCTGGCGCCAGAGAATCGTTGCTGAACGGCTCTCGCCGGCGTAAACATCAATCCTCCTTTAGCACGTTGCAGGAGTTTTTGGTGGTTTTACCTTGCAGCCTTCGAAATGCTGAACGACGCACGTTATTCCTGCGCCGTTCTTGTGCGCCCACCTCTACTGTACTTTCTTTGATTACTGCCCTTTCACGTAGAGCGATTTCCGCCGCTCGCCTGTCAAAACTTCAGAACATCGCATATGCCGGAGGAAGATGATGGCTACGAATCTCGTGCAAATCGACAACGATGAGGAAATCAAACAGCGCCTGGAAGCCGAACGCGCCCGGCTGCGCAAGATCGCTGGCTTGGACCAGCCCACACATTTTCATCGTCCCGTAGAGAGGGCGTTCACAGCCGAGGAGCGTGATCGCGTCACGATTTTATTTGGCGGCTTTACCTGGAAGCACGAGGACCTTATCCGGGCTGTCTTCCAAGGCTGCGGCTACCGGTGCGAGAAGTTGCCGGTGCCTAATGTCGCCGCGTTCCAGACCGGCAAGGAGTACGGCAATAATGGTCAGTGTAATCCGACTTACTTCACCGTCGGAAACCTGGTGCAGTACCTCCAGTTCTTGGAGAAGGAGGGTTTATCGCGGGAGAAGATCCTTAACAATTTCGTTTTCTTCACAGCGGGCTCTTGCGGGCCTTGCCGGTTCGGCATGTACGAAGCCGAATATCGGTTCGCGCTGAAAAATGCGGGCTTTGATGGCTTTCGCGTCCTGCTGTTCAAAGATAGTGACGGGATCAAAGCCGCCTCCGGCGAGCCGGGGCTGAAATTCACCATCGACTTCGGGTTCGGAATGCTCAACGCCATGCATCTCGGCGATGTGATTAACGACCTGATTTATCAAATTCGTCCCTTCGAGGTGAACAAAGGCGAAACCGATCGCGTGTTTCGGGAAATGGTCGACGACCTCTGTGAGGACCTCAGAAATCGTGATTCTTTCGAAATTGAGCAACGCTCGCCGAACTTTCTCAAACCGAAATTCAAGAGCAACAAAATCCTGAGGAACACCGCCAACGTCCTGGGCAAGATGCACGAACACATGTGGGGCAAGGATTATTTAAACGCTCTTCACACTGCTCGCGAGCGTATGGATCGCATCGAGGTGGACCGCACGAAGGTAAAGCCCGTTGTCAAGATCACCGGCGAATTCTGGGCGCAAATTACCGAGGGCGATGGCAACTTCCACATGTTCAATTTTCTTGAACGCGAAGGCGCCCAGGTTATCGTGGAACCGATCGCAACCTGGGTTGCTTACCTGATGTACCAGGCTAAGGCGCACGCGATTGCGAAATGGCCGGTGAACCGTCCGCACCGCAATCCGGAGTGGTATGAGGTCAAAAAGAATTTTGCGAACTATATCGGCCTGCACAAGAAACTGTGGGGCATCGGCTTCGGCGAGAGGGCGTGGAAATATTTCTACCACCGCACCATCAAGAACATGGGCGGCATTACCCATCATCTGGTACCGCAGAACGAGTTAGCGGAAATGGCTCATCCCTTTTACAACCAGTTTGCTCGTGGCGGCGAAGGCCATCTAGAAGTGGGCAAAAACGTTTACTACACGGTGCATAAGCTTTGCCACATGGTGCTCGCGCTGAAACCCTTTGGCTGCATGCCTTCTTCGCAGTCCGACGGAGTGCAATCGGCGGTGATCAATAAGTTCAAGGACATGATCTTCCTTCCGATCGAAACTTCCGGCGAGGGCGAAGTCAATGCCCATAGCCGCGTGCAGATGGCATTAGGCGAAGCGAAAGTTAAAGCAAAAACTGAATTCGAACAATGCTTAAAGTCAACTGGAAAGAGTCTCGACGAAATCCGGGAATACATAGACGAGCATCCCGAACTGAAGCGGCCGTTCTATCATGTGCCTCATCGGGAGGGGATTGCCGGAACAGCAGCACAATTTATTCTGCACGTGAGCGATCGCATGGATAAGAGCACGCGGTCATGGAATCGCTCGCGTGTACCTGGAATCACGGTACCAAACGCCGCTTGAGACTAGATTAGAAGCGACCGCCATCTTGCTTTGAAGTCGTTCTCCCGGCAAGACAGCGGTTGCACGGTCAATAACGACTTACGAACTGTTCTGCCAGTGATTCGGAGAGAAAATGCACGACCACCTGCAACAGCAATCGAAGCCGCAGTTGTTTAGCATAGCTCCCGCCCCTGTCCAAAAACCTCACAATTATCACACCGACTTCATGGTGGGGCTCGACGTTGGCTCGACGACTGTCAAAGCGACGGTGGTGGATGCGGCGACTGACAAGGTTCTCTGGCAGGACTATCAGCGCCACGAGACCAAGCAGCCGGAAAAAACCCTGGAATTTTTGCGGCGCATGGAAAAAGAAGTCGGCATTGACCGCCATAACACGCGCATGTTCATGACCGGCTCTGGCGGCGGTGCGATCGCCGACCAGATCGGCGCGAAGTTCGTGCAGGAAGTCACGGCAGTTTCCCTCGCCGTCGAGAAGATGCATCCCGAGGTGTATTCAGTCATCGAACTCGGCGGTCAGGATGCCAAGATTATCGTCTTCAAGGACGATGAGGAAACAGGCCGCAAAAAGAAAATTCCCTCGATGAACGACAAGTGCGCGGGAGGAACCGGCGCGGTCATCGACAAAATCAATGCCAAGCTGAAGATCCCGGTTGTCGAACTCTGCGAGCAGAGGTATCACGGAATCAAGCTTCACAAAGTTGCAGGAAAGTGTGGCGTATTCGCTGAGACCGATATCAATGGCTTGCAAAAAGTTGGCACGCCAGCGGACGAACTAATGGCATCGTTGTTTGAGGCCATCGTTCTGCAGAATCTGAGCGTGCTCACACGCGGCCACACGCTTCGACCTCACGTGCTGCTTCTAGGTGGCCCTAACAGTTTCATCCGCGGAATGCGCGAAGCGTGGCAGGCAAATATTCCGCGCATGTGGCAGGAACGTAAAGTCGCCATCCCGGATGGCGCAAAGCCCGAGGACCTGATTAAGGTCCCGCAAAACGCGCAGTACTTCGCCGCCATGGGCGCTATCGAATTCGGCAAGAGCGAGGACGATTGCGTCGGCTGCTATCACGGTTACGAAAAGTTGGAGCACTACATCGACTATGGACGTCAGGAAGAAAAGGCTAAATCTGGCGCCAAAGGTCTAACCACCAGCTCCACGGAGCTTGACGATTTCAAAGTCTCCTACCGTCGACAAAAGTTTACGCCCGCAGCTTTCCACACCAGTCAGACAGTCGGCGGCTTCATCGGCATCGACGGCGGTTCAACTTCTACTAAAGCCGTGCTCCTGAACGAAAGCGGCGACATCCTCTGCAAGGCCTACCAGCTTTCGAATGGCAACCCGATACAGGACACCATTGAAATGTTTGAGAATCTGCGCAGCCAGGTGGAAGCGCAGAAGGCAAAGCTGGAAGTGCTGGGAGTCGCCACCACCGGATACGCGAAAGATATTCTGAAGGACGTTTTACACGCAGATGTGGCGCTGGTTGAGACCGTGGCGCACACGGAATCGGCGCTCAAGTTTTACGAAGATCCGCACGTGATTGTCGACGTTGGTGGGCAGGATATCAAGATCATCATCCTGCACAACGGCCGCGTAAAGGATTTCAAGCTCAACACGCAATGCTCCGCCGGCAACGGATATTTCTTGCAGTCCACGGCGGAAGGTTTTGGATTGAGTGTCGAGCAATATGCCGATCTCGCCTTCTCCGCGCAATCCATGCCGGTTTTCGGCTATGGCTGTGCCGTCTTCATGCAATCGGACATCGTGAATTTCCAGCGGCAAGGGTGGAGGGCAGAAGAAATCCTTGCCGGCCTCGCGGCCGTGCTTCCCAAGAATGTTTTTCTTTACGTAGCCAGCATTCCCAATCTCGCCGCATTAGGAACACGTTTCGTTCTGCAAGGTGGGACGCAAAACAATATGGCTGTCGTGAAGGCGGAGGTGGACTTTATCCACAACAGCTTCCGCGCATCTGGCAAAAAGCCTGAGATCATCGTCCACGAATTCTGTGGAGAATCCGGCGCAATTGGCGCCGCCGTTGAGTCGCTTCGCCTGTGGCGCAAAGGACAGCAGACCACATTCGTCGGATTGGACGCCGTCCGCAAGATCCAATACCGCACCACGCGAAACGAAAGCACTCGCTGCAATTTCTGCAAGAACAATTGCTTGCGGACTTTCATTGATATTCGAACTGCTCCTAAAGACGATTTGGCTTTTGTGCCGATTCAGAAGGTCACCAAGGTTCCGCTAATGCATGGCGAGCAGCGGCTCATCATCGCCACGTGCGAAAAAGGGCTGGTCGAAGATATCAATGACATGAAAGACATCAAAGCGGGAATCGATCAGATCAAAGATCAATACCCCAACTTTGTCGACTTTGCGGCCCACGAAGTCTTTCGTCCGGTGAATGCAAAGAATGTGGCTGATCCGATTCCAGTCGCAACCTTCTGGAACAAGTCAGCGAAGGAACGCATTCCTCTGATGGAAAACCGCAAGAAGCTGCGCGTCGGCATTCCGCGCGTTTTGAACATCTACACCTACGCTCCGCTCTTCAACGGATATTTAGAGAGTCTGGGGGTGCAGCCCGAGAACATTATTTATTCCGACTACACCAGTTCCGATTTGTATCGCGCTGGCGCAAGCCGAGGAGCCATCGATCCTTGTTTCCCGGCGAAGATCGGCATCTCACACGTTTACAACCTGATCCAAGAGAAGCACCGCAAGAAGCCGCTGAATGTGATCTTCTTCCCCATGTACGACGTGTTGACTTCACCACTGGTGAAAATTGTGGGCGCGAACGCGTGCCCCACCGTGACGGCGACGCCGGAAACTGTGAAGGCCGCATTTACCAAAGAGAACGACGTGTTCGCCGAGCACAATGTGAAGTACCTGGATCCAGTGCTAAATTTTGCCGACCGCAAGCTGTTTGCCCACCAGATGCTGCAGGCGTGGGAGCCCATTCTCGGTTTGTCGCAAGCAGAGAATGACCGAGCGGTGGAAGCTGGATATAAGGCGTTGGAGGAGTATGAAAAAAGCATCCGTAGCCGCGCTCGCAAAGTGCTCGATCAACTGGAGCAGGAAGATCGCATCGGCATTGTGATGCTGGGACGGCCATATCACCATGATCCGGGCCTGAATCACGAGATCATGGAGGAGTTCCAGAAGCTGGGCTATCCCATCTTCTCGCAGAACACTCTGCCGCTGGATGAAGACATGCTGGAGCGTTTGTTCGGCGATGAGGTTCGCGCGGGAATAATCACCCACGCGCTGGATATTACGGACGCCTGGAAGAACTCTTATTCGTGCAGCACGAATCACAAGGTATGGGCAGCGAAGTTTACTGCCCGGCATCCTAATCTTGTGGCGCTTGAGATTTCGAGCTTCAAGTGCGGCCACGATGCGCCCATCTATGGCGTGATCGAGGGTATCATCGAGCAATCGGGGACGCCTTATTTTTGCTTCAAAGATCTGGACGAAAATAAGCCATCAGGCTCGATTAGGATTCGCGTTGAGACCATCGATTATTTCCTGCGCCGCTATCGCGACGAAGTCATCCGCAAGCGCAAAGCGGCGGAAGACATTGATGCTCAACTGGCGGCATTGGAAGCGGAACTGCGAGGTCAGATTGCGTCTGAAAATGCCGAGTCCCAGCCGCTGCAATTCGAACAGGAAGCGCAAGGTATAGGGGCGGACTAGAAGGCACACGCGTCGAGGCTGTGGGTCGTGACGCTCCGCCAGTTTCCGTGCGGATCAACAAGCCCTCTCGCAGAAATCATCTCCGAGCCGTCGTGAATGAACGCGTTCCGGTTAGCCCTTCTTTACGGTTTGAGTCTGGTTAGCCAGTACGATCGGACTCATCATCAACGTCTGAGTCTTCAACACCGGCACCTCGATGTCGGCTTCGAATGATCCCGCTCGTCCAGTTTCCCTCTCGGTAAAATTTTGCCGCAGACTCATCTCGACTTGAACGCGGCTTCGTAAAGTTATGCAAAGTTCGTACGAAGGTAGCTTTCTCCCGCAACTTCTGGCGCATAATTCCATTTATAGATACAGACTGTTTGAAAAGGAGATTTCAATGTCAAAAAAGACCATGCTAGTTTTCGCCATGGCCGGGCTGATTTCAGTCGCCGCGCCTTTTGCGACGGCTCAGGATAATCCTCCCAGTGATCAGGCTTCGCCGATGCAAAACAACGGCGGCAGGCACCACCATGGAGCTCTCGATCCTACTCAACGAACCGCGGAATTGACCAAACGGCTCAACCTCACGTCCGATCAGCAACCTAAAGTGCTGGCTGCTCTTCAGTCCGAAAAATCTCAGATGGAGAGCGTCCACCAGGATAGTTCTCTCTCACAGCAAGACCGAAGAGCCAAGATGATGGACATCCACAAGAGCACCGATTCTGACATTCGAGCACTCCTCGACTCCAACCAGCAGAAGAAGTGGGACGAGATGCAGGCCAGGCGTGAACAGTGGATGCAGAATCGCCATTCGGGAGCTTCCGACGCCAACTCGAACCAATCAGCACCGCCTCCGCAGTAGATGGAGGAATTCGGAAAGATTTGTTGCAACGATTCGAAGCATCGCGATTGCAGTGATTACGATGGCCACGGTTCCAACCGTGGCCTTTGTTTTACGCCATGCGGCTCCGCAAAAGCCCGCTTGCGCCGGGCAGTTCGGCTGCGGTTTATGTAAACACAGGCTATACCAATGCGATGGCGGGAAACGTGCTCCTGACCTTTTCTCTCGACGGCAATTGAAATATCAGCCATACTCTATTCGCCATCCACAGTGCTCCGAGCTTACGAATATTTACCGTCTGTTACCGAGTCTTTACGCTTCGTTCACACTCGAAAGTGTCTAATCAAAGAGGTCAATGGGAGATCTGGATCCAAACACGGCAACAGTTTGCCGGCAAACGGCAACCAACCGTGGATGCTTTGCCAGTTCTACTTCGTGCAAAGCATCGATTCTGTTCGGCGAGACTACGCAAAGAAACTCGTGTATGATTACCGGCGCAATTTCTATTTTTCAGTCCCGTGACCGATTGTCATGCAGGTCTCAACGCCTCGACGGGGGAGTATTGCCTCGGCGTCGTTAGCGGTTGAATTGCAGTTCCCGGTCCACTGACGCAAGAAAATGGAAACCAAGCCTCCTGCTACATCCATCGACCCGCAGCATCAACTACCGCCCGCAACAAATTCCGACAAGCCTACTTGGAAGCGGTTTCTGTGGTGGGGATTAGCGCTGCTTGTTCTAGGCGTGATTCTCCTGCTGATATTCCGCTATCACGACAATAGCAAAAGCACTGCGGCATCATCCTCGTCCCGGCGCGGCGTAACCGGCCCCGTTACAGTCACCGTCGCCACCGCGCAGAAGGGAAATATCGGTGTGTATCTGGAGGCAATCGGCACGGTTACCCCGGTTTACACCGCCTCGATTACCAGCCAGGTAACGGGGATGGTGACTCAGGTGCATTATCGCGAGGGCCAACTCATCCGCAAAGGTGACCCATTGATTGACATCGATCCCCGGCCGTATCAAGCGCAACTCCTTCAGGCGCAAGGTGCTCTCGAGCGCGATACAAACGTGCTGGCTCAGGCAACAATGGACTTGCAGCGTTACCGGGACGCATGGGCCAAGAACAGCATTCCAAAGCAGACACTCGACGATCAGGAAAAGATCGTGTTGCAAGATCAGGGCACGGTAAAAAATGATCAGGGCACGGTCCAGTACGACGAAGTACAAGTCGCCTTCTGCCATATAACGGCGCCGATAACTGGACGGGTGGGGCTTCGCCTGGTCGATCCTGGAAACGTGGTGCAGTCGTCAGGCAGCACCATCCTGGCCGTGATTACACAATTACAGCCGATCACCGTGATCTTCACCGCTGCCGAAGACAGCTTGGCCCAGGTGCAAGCGCAGACGCGGCACGGCCAGCGGCTGACGGTAGACGCTTTCGATCGCGCGCAGCAAACCAAGATCGCCACCGGCAAACTCCTAACCTTCGACAATCAAATCGACACCACAACTGGCACTGTAAAAATGCGCGCGCTTTTCGATAACAAAAACGAAGTGCTGTTTCCCAACCAGTTCGTGAACGCCAGGCTGCTGGTAAATACCCTGCAAGGCGTAACCCTCATTCCGACCTCTGCGATTCAACATAATGGCCAGACCGCGTTCGTTTACGTCATTCAGAATGACACGGCGCAGATTCGTAACATCAAAACGGGTGTATCGGATGGCGGCAACACCGCCGTCCAGGGCATCAATCCCGGAGACGTTGTTGCCGACAGCAGTTTTGACAAGCTGCAGAATAATTCCAAGATTGTAGTTTCCAAGCAGCCTCTTCCCGCTGCTTCCAGTGAGAGCCAAGCTCCGTGAGCCCGTCCCGCCCATTCATCATGCGGCCCGTCGCGACCGCGCTGCTGATGGCGGCAATTATGCTCGTCGGTATCGTCGCCTACACTCAGTTGCCGGTTTCGGCATTGCCGGAAGTCGATTATCCAACCATCCAGGTGCTCACCTTTTATCCCGGCGCCAGCCCGATCGTAATGGCAACTACTGTGACCGCGCCTCTGGAGCGGCAATTTGGAGAGCTTCAAGGGCTCAGCCAGATGACCTCCACCAGTTCAGGTGGCACATCCGTCATCGTGCTGCAGTTCGCGCTGAGCCTGAACATTGATGTCGCCGAAGAGGAAGTGCAGTCCGCAATCAACGCCTCCCAGAGCTATCTGCCTTCCAACCTGCCTTCGCCGCCCGTCTATAGCAAGACAAATCCGGCGGACGCGCCGGTGCTCACCCTCGCCATTACTTCGGACTCCGTTCCTTTGTCGGAGGTCGAGGATCTGGTGGATACCCGCCTGGCTCCCAAGCTCTCGCAGTTGAGTGGAGTCGGATTGGTCAGCATCAGCGGCGGTCAAAAGCCCGCGGTGCGCATTCGCGTCAATCCTTCTGCGCTCTCCTCTTACGGGATCGACCTTGAGACTGTGCGCACAGCCCTCACCCAGGCGAGCGTGAACGCCGCAAAAGGCAACTTCGACGGACCTCGCCAGGACTACCAGATCGATTCGAACGACCAACTGATCAGCAGCGCGGATTATCGCAAGGTTGTGGTCGCCTACCGCAATGGCGCGCCCGTCATGCTCACCGACGTGGCCGAAATTATTGATGGTGTGGAGAACAACAAGCTCGCCGCCTGGATGAATCAAACCCCCGCAGTCATCCTCAACATCCAGCGCCAGCCCGGCGCCAATACCATCAATGTGGTCAAGAGTATCAAGAAGCTGTTGCCTCAGCTCGAAGCCAATCTTCCCGCCTCCATTCGAGTCACTACGCTCACCGATCTCACCACGGCAATTCAAGCCTCAGTCGATGACGTCGAATTCGAACTGTTGCTCACCATCGGGCTGGTTGTGCTGGTGATTTTTCTTTTCCTACGCAGTCTTTACGCCACCATTATTCCCAGCGTGGCCGTGCCGCTCTCTCTTGTTGGAACCTTCGCCGCCATGTATGCCCTGGGCTACAGCCTGGACAACCTCTCGCTGATGGCCCTCACCATCTCCACTGGATTTGTGGTGGACGATGCCATCGTGATGATCGAAAACATCTCCCGCTACATCGAGGAAGGCGAAGCCCCGATGGAGGCCGCTCTGAAGGGCGCCGAGCAGATCGGCTTCACCATCGTGTCGCTGACAGTTTCGCTGATTGCCGTGCTCATACCGTTGCTGTTCATGGGCGATGTGGTGGGCCGGCTTTTCCGCGAGTTTGCTGTCACTCTCGCAGTCACCATCGTCATCTCCGCCGTTGTATCGCTGACTCTCACTCCGATGATGTCAGCCCGCATTCTCCGCCATGAGCCCAAAGAGCAGCAGGGACGCATTTACCGGTGGTCGGAGAGCGTCTTCGACCGCATGATTGCGTTCTACGGCCGGACTTTGAAGTTCGTGCTGCGCTATCAAACCATCACGCTATTCGTCGCTCTCAGCACGCTGCTCCTCACTATCTTTCTCTACATTGTGATTCCGAAGGGATTTTTCCCGGTGCAGGATACCGGCGTCATTCAAGGGATTTCCCAGGCTCCGGAAAACATTTCATTTCCGGCGATGGCGGAGAAACAGCAGGAACTCGCCAAAGTGATTCTCGCCGACCCCGCCGTTGAGAGTCTTTCCTCGTTCATCGGGGCAGACGGCACCAACACAACTCTCAACAGCGGCCGCATGTCGATCAACTTGAAGCCTCTCGCGGATCGCCATATCAGTGCCGAAAATCTGGTCCGCAGACTTCAGTCCAGCCTGCAGAAGGTGCAGGGCATCTCCCTTTACATGCAGCCGGTGCAAAACATCACAGTAGACGACCGGGTGAGCCGGACACAGTATCAGTACACGCTCGAAGATCCGGATGCCAACGAACTGAACGATTGGACAAATCGCTTCGTAGCGAAGCTGCAGAGTCTGCCGGAACTTGAGGATGTCGCGACGGACCAGCAGACCGGAGGGCTGGCGGTTTCTCTGATCATCGACCGCGTTACCGCATCGCGCCTGGGCATCGCTCCCGCCACGATCGATAACACGCTGTATGACGCGTTCGGCCAGCGCCAGATCAACACAATGTATACGCAGCTCAACCAGTACCATGTGATCCTGGAAGCTCAACCACCGTTCCAGCAAAACCCGAGTACGCTACAAAATCTTTATATCCAGGCCAACGCATCGTCCGGCACTTCAGGACCGGGCGCTTCGAATTCGTTTTCCGCCTCCGGATCTGCATCTGCCGGATCGAACGCACTCACAACTTCCGTACTGTACACGCCTTCCGCCGCCCTGCTCACCCCTCCTGCGAACGCGCTGGCCGCAAGCAGCAGCGTGACAGCCTCAGGTTTGGGCTCATCCGCAAACAGCAGCGTTACTACGACGTTGAGCAATTCCGTGCCGCTGAGCGCATTTACTCACTTCCAGCGCTCCAGCGAAGCCTTGTCCATCAACCATCAAGGGCAGTTCCCTTCGGTCACCGTCTCTTTCAACCTGGCTCCTAACGCGGCACTGGGAAGCGCCATTTCCGCCATCGACAAAGTGCAGCAGGACATGCATCTGCCCGCCAGCCTTCAGGCCGATTTCCAGGGCACCGCGGCATCGTTCAAAAATTCGCTCTCGAACGAAGCTCTGTTGATCCTGGCCGCTTTGGTGACGGTCTACATCGTACTTGGCGTGTTGTATGAAAGCTTCATTCACCCGGTCACCATTCTTTCCACTCTTCCTTCCGCCGGAGTGGGCGCGCTGCTCGCCCTCATGCTCTTCGGCCAGGACCTTAGCGTGGTCGCAATCATCGGCATCATCTTGCTGATCGGTATTGTGAAGAAGAACGGAATCATGATGGTAGATTTTGCGCTGGAAGGCGAGCGGGAGCACGGCAAAAACGCCACCGACGCCATTTATGAAGCCAGCTTGCTTCGCTTCCGCCCGATCATGATGACCACAATGGCGGCGTTGCTCGGGGGACTTCCTCTTGCATTAGGCACCGGCATTGGATCGGAGATCCGCCGTCCCCTGGGAATTGCCATGGTGGGCGGACTGCTGCTGAGCCAGGCGCTCACGTTGTATACCACGCCCGTGATCTACATCTTCTTTGACAACCTGGGACGAAGATTCTCCCGCTCCGGCTCCCGCGAAACACGCTCCGGCGAAGCTTCGAGCGGCACAACTCAACCGGCAGAACAGTCATGAACCCTTCCGAACCATTTATCCGGCGACCTGTGGCAACTACGTTACTGACCGTTGCCATCGCCATCGCCGGCGCGATCGCGTTTGTGGTGCTGCCAGTCTCGCCGCTGCCTCAGGTTGACTTTCCAACCATCTCCGTTTCTGCGCAATTACCCGGAGCGAGCGCCCAGATCATGGCTTCCTCGGTGGCCACGCCTCTTGAGCGACAGTTCGGCCACATCGCGGGAGTTTCGGAAATGACGTCCGCGAGTGCGCTGGGAAGCACATCGATCACAATTCAGTTCGATCTCAGCCGCAATATTGACGGCGCGGCCCGCGACGTTGAGGCCGCCATCAGCGCCGCGCGCACTTACCTGCCGGCAAACTTGCCCGCCAATCCCACTTATCGAAAGGTGAATCCTGCCGACGCTCCGATCATGATTCTGGGATTAACCTCCACGAAATACGACACCGGCAAACTGTATGACGAAGCCTCCACTGTAATGGAGCAGAAGCTTTCCCAAATCCAGGGTGTGGGACAGGTCGTGGTCGGCGGGGCCTCACTGCCGTCCGTACGAGTGGATGTCAATCCCACGCAACTCAACAGCTACGGCCTCACACTCTCCAGCATTCAATCCGTCTTGAGCACGCAGAATGCCGACATTGCCAAGGGCCAGATTTCCGACGGCTCAACAACTGCCGACATCGTCGCCAATGATCAGATTTCGAAAGCCGAGGATTACAAGCCAATCATCATCGGCTTCCACAACGGTACAGCAGTTCGACTCTCCGACGTTGCCAACGTTACCGATTCGGTGCAGAACGTCCGCTCCGCCGGATACCTAAATGGCATTCCTTCGGTCACGGTGATCATCTTCCGCCAACCAGGCGCGAACATCATCCAGACTGTCGATAACATTCGCAGCCAGTTGCCATTTCTCAAAGCTTCCATTCCACAAGGAATCGAGGCTACCATCGTTCTCGACCGCACCACCACGATTCGCGCCTCCGTCAGCGACGTCGAGCGCACGCTGCTGATCTCGGTGGGCCTGGTTATTCTGGTGGTCTTTATTTTTTTGCGCAACGCCCGCGCTACGTTAATTCCCAGCGTCGCCGTTCCTGTCTCTCTCATCGGCACTTTCGCCGTGATGTATCTGCTTGGCTACAGCCTCGACAACTTGTCGCTGATGGCGCTGACAATCTCAACCGGGTTCGTAGTGGATGATGCCATCGTGGTGATGGAGAATATTTCGCGCCACCTGGAACTCGGATTGAAACCCTTTGAAGCGGCTTTAAAAGGGGCGCAAGAAATCGGGTTCACCGTCTTTTCGATCAGCGTTTCTCTGATCGCGGTCTTCATTCCCATCCTGATGATGGGAGGGATCGTTGGCCGCCTTTTTCGGGAGTTTGCCATCACCCTTTCTACAGCGATCGTCGTATCGATGGTTATCTCCCTGACCACAACTCCCATGATGTGCGCGCACTTGCTCAAGGAAGAACAGAAAGAAAATCACGGCAGGATGTATCAGGTCAGCGAAAAATTCTTCACGTGGATGCTGGAAACTTATCGCCGTAGCCTGGTATGGGTGCTTGATCACTCGGCGCTGACACTGGGGGTGTTGCTACTCACCATCGTCTTGAATGTAGTGCTGATCTACAGAATTCCAAAAGGCTTCTTTCCGCAGCAGGACACGGGCGCAATCGTCGGAGGTGTGCAAGGCCCGCAGGATTCGTCTTTTCGCGCCATGGATAATTCGATACGTCAGCTCGTGGGAGTAATAAAAAGTGATCCTGCGGTTGCCAATGTGAACGCCTACACGGGCGGCAACGGATCGACGAATACGGGATTCATCTACATTGCTTTGAAGCCGCTGAATGAGCGCAAGATTGGCGCTCCGCAGATCATCAATCGTCTACGCCCCAAGTTAAACAGTTTGCCGGTGGCTTCGGCATTCTTGCAGGCAGCTCAGGATTTGCGGATTGGTGGCCGGTCGAGCAATGCGCTTTATCAATACACCATCCAGTCGGACAACGTACAGGATCTTTCGAAATGGGGTCCCGTTCTTTTGGCTCAAATGAAGAAGCTGCCTGGCTTTCAGGACGTCAACACCGACCAGCAAAATGGTGGGTTGGAGGAGTTGCTGACCTACGACCGGGCGACGGCAGCCAGGCTCGGGCTAACCGCGCAGTCTCTTGATTCCTCGCTCTATGCCGCATTTGGTCAGGCTGAAGTCTCAATCATCTACACCCAATTGAACCAGTATTACGTGGTTCTGGAAGTTGCTCCGCAATTCTGGCAGACTCCGGAAGGCCTGAAGGATATCTATTTACACACCACCAGCGGCGCTAGCACGAGTACCAGCAGCGGGGGCGCATCGACTAGCGGCAACGAGTCTACCGGCGGAAACGTGCCTGGCAGGGGCAATGCGCCTCTCGTCACAGTTGCCAGCGCTCAAGCCAACACCACCCCTCTTGCCGTAAACCACACCGGATTGTTTCCTTCCGTAACCGTCTCCTTCAATCTGGCGCCAGGGGTATCTTTGAGTGACGCGACGCAACGCGTCGCGGAAATGCAGCAGAGATTGGGAACACCGGCGACAGTGCGGGGCTTTTTCGCCGGAACCGCGCAAGCTTATCAGCAGTCGCTCAACAGCGAAAAGGCGTTGGTAACGGTCGCGCTGTTAGCGGTCTACATCGTTCTGGGAGTGCTTTATGAAAGTCTGGTGCATCCGATCACCATCATCTCAACACTTCCGTCGGCCAGTGTGGGCGCGGTGTTGGCGCTCATGCTTTTCAAGATTGACCTGAATGTAATCTCCATCATCGGAATTGTTCTGCTGATCGGCATCGTAAAGAAAAATGCCATTATGATGATCGACTTTGCGCTGGTAGCCGAGCGCCAGGAGGGTAAGAGCCCGGCAGACTCAATCTTCGAAGCCTGCATGCTGCGTTTCCGTCCGATTCTGATGACCACAATGGCGGCATTGTTCGGCGCGCTTCCGCTTGCTTTCGGTACCGGTACAGGTTCGGAATTGCGCAGACCGCTCGGGATCACAATCGTAGGTGGATTGATCGTGAGCCAGATGCTCACGCTCTATACGACTCCGGCAGTGTATCTGTTCCTCGATCGCTTGCGGCTCAGGCTTCAGGGGAAGCCACAGAACAGCTTTTCGTCCCCGGCACCGGAGGCTACTTAAGCTGAGTATATGGTTATCTGAGTTGCGTACCGAAATGAAGGTTTGCTGAGGAATAATGTTATGACGATCTTCTTGCGAAAACTGGTGGGCGGCTCGATGACGCTCGGCGCAGTCGCGATCTTATTAATGTCATCAAGCTGTGTAGTAGGACCGAAATATCATCCTCCCGCGCCTCAGGCCCCGGCACCCGCTTACAAAGAGTCCCCCACCCAGTTTCAGGACAACGGACCATGGACCGTGGCGCAGCCGGCGGATGCGATGCTGCGCGGCAAGTGGTGGGAAATCTTCAATGATTCTGAGCTGAACGCCCTCGAAGAGCAACTGAACATCAACAATCAAAACATTAAGCAATACTTCGAGAACTTCATGGAAGCACGCGCCGTAGTCCGCGAGGCCCGCTCGCAGTTTTTTCCAACCTTGTCTGCTGCACCTTCAGTTAGTCACTCTCGCCTGTCTACGAATCTGAGTGGGAGCACCACGGTGAATGCGAACGGCACTGGGAGCTCCTTTACGCCGGAGAGCACGGTTTATACGCTGCCGCTCGAAGCCTCCTGGGCACCGGACCTGTGGGGCAAAGTTCGCAATACCGTGCGCCAGGCTCGATACTCGGCTCAGGTGAGTGCAGCGGATCTTGAGAACGAGCGCCTTACGGAGCAGGCGGCTTTAGCCGAATATTTTTTTGAAATTCGCGGTCAGGACGAACTGCAAAGGCTTTACAACGAAACTGTGGCGGCCGACCAGAAAGAGCTCGATCTTACCCGTTCGCTCTATCAAAGCGGCATAACCAACGAAATCTCAGTGGTCGAAGCCGAAACCACGCTGCAAAGCGCGCAAGCCGGTGCAACCAACGTAGCGATCGCGCGGGCGCAGTACGAGCACGCAATCTCGATGCTGGTGGGCAAGGCAGCGACAGGTTTCTCCATTCCCGTCAAGCCGATGATTGTCGCGCCGCCTCCAATTCCGGTGGGAGTTCCCTCAGAGTTGCTCGAGCGGCGTCCCGACGTTGCTGCCGCCGAGCGGACGATGGCTGCCGCCAACGCGGCCATCGGGATTGCACATTCGGCTTATTATCCGGCCTTGAGTTTGACCGGGGAAGCCGGGTTTGAGAGCTCATCCATCGGCAACTGGCTCTCTTGGCCGAGCCGCTTCTGGTCCGTTGGCACATCGCTGTCAGAAACTATCTTCGACGCGGGTCTGCGCCGCGCGACCGTTCAGCAGTACGTGGCCACTTATAATGCGGACCTTGCCGCATACCGGCAAACTGTGCTCACCGCCTTCCAGCAGGTGGAGGATGCGCTAGCCGAAGTGCGCATTCTTTCCAAGGAGATTCAGCAGGAACAACAGGCAGTCAATTCGGCTCAAACTTATCTCAAGCTTGAAGAGGCCCGCTACCAGACGGGTATAGATCCTTATGTCGACGTGCTGATTGCGCAAACCACGGTGTTAAGTGATCTGCAGACTTTGAATAATCTTCAAGTGCAAGAGATGACGGACGCAGTCGCGCTGATCGAGGCGTTAGGCGGCGGTTGGGACAGTTCGCAACTGCCAAGTCCCGGTCAGGTGGCGCAGAAACCAGCTAGTTCGGATACGAGCATTCAGCAATAGCCCCGTCGCTCGCCACGCATTAACTAGGCCCTGTCGTAAAAGCGAAAGAACAGCGATTGCTTCGATACCGGTTCCGCTTTTTCCGCCAGCATCGCCATCTGCTGTTCGTTGAGCGGCGTGAACTCCCGAGCGAGTTGCACGTTCTGTTCCAGTTGGGCGATCGAATCACAACCAATGATGACGGTACTCACCGGCAGAGAAAGCGAATAATACATTGCCTGCCGCATATCGAGAGTTCCTGCCGTCGGCGCCAGCACCATTCCTTCCCATGAGTGCTTCTGCTGATCAATCGGCGGTGGCGTCCAGGACGAAAGAATGCGTCCGCGCGCCGGGACTTTCATTCCAATAATTCCCATCTGTCTCTCGACCGCCAGAGGCAAAAGTTGTTCTGAGAAGCTGTAGTGATGGGGATCGGCGGCATTCACCGCCATCAAAATCGTGTCGAACGGAAAGCGATGAATTGCCTCCATCAGAGCGTCCGGCCGGTAATGCCCGGTGATGCCGAGATAGCGCACAATTTTCTGATCGCGTGCTTGCAGCAACGCTTCCATTGCTCCGCCCTTGGCAAATATCTCGTTCACGTCCGTCATGGTTCCAACGTCGTGCAGTTGCCAAACGTCAACATGATCGGTCTGCAACAATTTGAGAGAGGTTTCGATCATGCGCATGGAATCGTCGCGCCTTCGCTCCTTGGTTTTGGTCGCCAGAAACACCTCGTTGCGGCGGTGCTTCATCACCTTGCCGATGTATTGCTCGCTCCAACGGTCGGGGCCGCCATAGATTGAGGAGGTATCGACGTAATTGACGCCAAGGTCAAGAGCTCTTTCGATGATGGGAACGGCCACGGCTTCATTGTTAGCCTTCTCAAGAGAAGCTTGACCTCCAAGGCTGAAGATGCCCACCTTGTATCCGGTCTTTCCCAGATTCCGAGTCGGCATGGAATCTGTGCTTGCAGCGCGGGAAGGGGGATTTGTCTGGCCACTTACGACGTCTGGAAGGGCAGTCGAGCCGAGGACGGCAGCGCCCATTATTCCGCCAGCTTTAAGAAAAGTTCGTCGATTGCTGCTCGATGGGCTCTTGGATAAATGCTTGCTCATGATGACTCCAAAGATAACGCCTCTACAATGATCCTAGTACCTTGGCGATTCCACGATTAATTTATTACATCGCTTGCGCCGCTTACAGAGGGAGTCCCATGCCCGCCAAGACGCCTCGCATATACGCGAAGCTGGCGATCACTCCCGGCATCGGATCGTCGGGATGGATCTCATACTCCAGGTCGACGAAGCCCTTGTACTTTGTCGCAATAAGTGTTTCAAATATCTCACGCACCGGCATTTTGCCGTCTCCCACTGCAACCTGGCTCTCCTTGCTCTCGAAATTCGTGAGATCCTTCATGTGCACGTTAAACAGCCTTGGACCAGCTTCTCGAATCGCCTGCACGACATCAGTGCCAGCGCGAACCGTATGCCCGACATCGATGCAGCATCCGATGCGCGGGTCCATTCCCTTCACGACCTTTAGTACGTCCAGCGGCGAATGCCATAGCTTATCCTCAGGCCCGTGATTGTGGATCGCGATACGAATGTCATATTCTTTTACGAACTTCTCAATTCGTGGCAGCGTTTCCGGAGCAGGGTCCCCCGCGACAATCACGGGAATGCTCGCCCTTTTGCAGTATTCGAACTTTGATCGAATATCCGTATCTTCGTCTTTCGCAAAATAAATGGCGCCCGCCGCATGGAGCTTGATTCCCGCCGCAGCATAATCTGCCAGCGCTGCAGACTCCTGCTGTGCATCCGTCGGAAGATGATCTTTAACGTCCTTCGCATTCAACGCGAATACATTGAGCTGTTTCATGAAGCCGATCAGCTGCACACGCGTAAAGTTGCGGAATGTGTAGCTGGCCAGCCCCAACCGGATCGGCGATACATCGTCGGCTGAATGCAGTTCCTGAGAAATCGACAAACCGCCGCCAGGAACAGCCAGCACGCCCGCAAGCAGCGCGCCGGCACGAACGAAGTCGCGGCGGGAGAGAGCATCTTTCCTAGACATGTGCTTAGACATGTGGCGCCCAACCCTTTTCGTACTCGCGGCCCCACATTTTCATCGCTTCCGTATCATTTTGTATCCGTCCATCTTCTGTATCGAGATGCAATTCTCGATTCACTTCCCAAGCGATGTTGGAAAGCTGCAACATCGTGACCGCCACATTGCCCGCCGAGACTGGCGAGTTCAGCTTCTCGCCTTTACGGATCCCAGCGATGAAGTTTGCGAAGTGAGCGTCTGTCATGGAATCCCGGCCAACCAGGTCAGACGAGGAAGTCGTATCGCCAACTTTGAATTCGCTTGTCTTCTTTCCTTCAAGGCCGTAAATCTCGTAGCCGTCGCGATCGACCAGCACAGTGCCTGTTGTTCCCATGACGATGGACCCACGCTCGCGCCCGTAATACATCATGCCCTGGCAGCTCTTCCCTTCCCACGAAATCATCGCGTCGTCGTATTCGAAGCTGGTCACCAGCGTGTCGTAAAACTGCCAGTCGTCTTTGAAGTGGTATCGACCGCCTGACGAAGTAACCCGCTTCGGATAATCAACGCCCAGCGCCCAGCGGCATACATCGACCTCGTGCGTGCCATTATTGAGCGTCTCGCCAGTGCCATAAATTCTGAACCAATGCCAGTTGTAAGGATGCACGTTGTCTTTATACGGACGCCGGGGAGCCGGACCTTGCCACAAATCCCAATCCAGCCGCGGCGGGACGGGCGCTTCTTTTCCTATGCCGATCGACTTCCTCGTATTCACGTACCAGGCCTTCGCGAAGTATGGCCTGCCGATAATGCCTTGATGAATCTTGTCGATGATCTCGATGGTGTGCGGCGATGAGCGCTGCTGGTTGCCCATCTGCACGAGTTTTCCGTACTTCTGTTGAGCCCGCACCAGCATCTCGCCCTCAGCTGGATTGTGGCTGCATGGCTTCTCTACATAAACGTGTTTGCCCGCCTGCAACCCAGCGATGGCCATCGGCGCATGCCAGTGATCTGGAGTGGCAATTGTGATTGCGTCTACATCTTTGCGTTCTAGAATCTTGCGAAAGTCTTTTTCCGCTACAGGGGGTTCTCCCATCTCTCGTTGCGCACTATCGGCAAACTTTATGAGAATGTTGCTGTCGACATCGCAGACATGTGAAATACGCGCGGCGGGTTTATTCGCTTTGAGTGACGCAAGATGAGCGTAGGCCCGGCCATTTAAACCAATCACGGCAAAATTCAGTCGATCATTCGATCCAAGAATTTGCCCGTAACTCTTCGCCGTACTTCCCACTGCTATACCGGCAACGCTTACCACCAGTGCGTCAAGAAATTCGCGTCGTGTAACCATAATTTTCTCCTGTGCCACCGTTCTCAGCGCCCCATTCTCAGCGCCCCAACCGAGTGGGCCTTTCGATCAGCAGGAAATCCCAGCTTTCCCCAACGTTTTCTTGAGTCCCTCCATGCTGATCCTTGTAGATGCTTCAGGGGTACCTGCACCCCGCCAGTGAGTTTCAAGGCTCAGCCCATAGTGGAAGCCATCGCGCTGCAAGGCTTGCAACTGCCCAACCCAATCTACAATTCCGCTACCGACAGGAGCCCAATCGTACTTGTGATCTGGCTTCCTGACCACATCCTTGCAATGGCAGTGGCCAATGCGGTCTTTCGGCAATAACTCATAACCGTTCGGATAGGGTGTGCTTCCAATCGCTGCGGCATTTCCCGGGTCCCAGTTCAACATGAAGTTCTTGTTTGGAATCGCCTTCAGCACGGCCGCCGATTCTTCCCCCGTCGCCGTATTGCACGACATTTCGTTTTCCAGCAACAGGATGATGTTGTCTTTGCCGCAGCGTTCCGCGGCTTGCTGGAGTTTCGCATTGATGGCCGCCCGATACGGCTTCTGATCGTCCAATCGCCAAAAGTCGAAACAGCGAATCCGGTCCGTATCGAAAGATTTGCAGAGCGAGATACAGCGCTCCAGCAGTTTGTCTTGCGCGCTAGCATCGAAATCAGCGTGGAACTGTTCGCGCGTTTCGCTTTGCGACGATCGCGGAGCCCCAGGCCAATCTGTCTTGAAGAGCGGACTTGCGATATCCGTTACTCGCAGTTTATGTACAGCGAGAATCTTCCGCGCGTCCTCAACTTGCTTCGCATCGAGTTCGGTCACGTTCTTGTTCCACATCGAGCGCAGTTCAATCCAATGCAGCCCGAAGTCGCCGGATACAATCTGGCATGCTTTCTCAAGGTCCTCCGTGATTTCGTCATTGATCACCGATAGGCGAAATGGACATCCTTCCGCGCCTACCAACAACGAACTCGCTACCGATGACGCCGAAACTTTGCTGATCAGTGGCGTCAAGGCGGCCGAAAGACCTGCTGCTCCTAAACTAGAGAGCAGATTGCGTCGTGTAAACCTCATACATTCACCTCGATGAATCTCTCGCGACTTTTGACAATTCAAGCTTCGCAATTCCTCTGCCATCTACTGATTGACGCCGCTCGCGAGGAAGCCTCCGTCGACAACCAAGGTCTGCCCGGTTACGAACCCAGCAGCATCAGAGGCGAGGTAAACAGCCGCTCCAACCAGCTCGTCAATTTCGCCGAAGCGCCCCATGGGTGTCCTCATCAGGAGTTCCTGCCCACGTGCGGTATGGTCGAGCAGGTCTGCATTCATGGCGGTGCGAAGTCCACGACTCTTCTATCCTCACAGGGTGAGCTCTACCTTCTGCAATCCGGGAGCCAGCAAGCACAAAATAACCAGAGCCAA
This sequence comes from Candidatus Sulfotelmatobacter sp., assembly GCA_049588915.1. GTDB lineage: Bacteria > Acidobacteriota > Terriglobia > Terriglobales > Acidobacteriaceae > Sulfotelmatobacter. The sequence continues at coordinate 4,461 of JBAVZU010000182.1, read as the reverse complement.
TAAGTATGCGCTCGCCGCAATGCCGAACAAGCTCGCATAGCTGTGGGTGAGCTGCAGAATGTGTCCGGCGTAAAAAGCAAACAGGGCACTGCCAGCCGATCCCACCATGCCGCCGATGCCAACCACCGACCCCACAGCGGCACGGGGAAAGATGTCCGAAGATGTGGTGAAAAGATTCGCTGACCAGCCTTGGTGTGCTCCAGCGGCAACACTGATCAGCGCAATCGCGCCCCACATCGACTTGACACTTGATGCGGTGTAGATCGGAACCACGAGTGAAGCGCACACCAGCATGGCCGCCAGCCGCGCATAGTTCGATGAAAATCCCAGCCTACGAAAAGGAGCCGGCAACCATCCTCCTCCAATGCTGCCCACAGCCGAGACGTTATACACGATGATGAGAGGCAGCCCCAGATGAGCGAGGTTCAGATTGAATTTCGCGCTGAAATATGACGGCAGCCAGAACAAATAAAAATACCAGATCGGATCGGTGAGAAATTTCGCGATCGAAAAGGCCCACGTCTGGCGACATTTCAACAATCGATGCCAGGGCATCGACGGTCCCAGATCCGCAGCCGCCTCCTGGTAAATGTGTCTCAGCTCCTGACCGGTAAGGGTAGCGTGATCCGCGGGCCTGCGGTAATAACGGAGCCACCACAAAATCCAGAGTACGCTGAAAAAGCCGGTAGTCAGAAAGGCCGCGTGCCATCCGAATCGCAGCGTCACCCAGGGCACAATCGCCGGAGCCAGAATTGCACCAATGTTTGCTCCGGAGTTGAAGATCCCTGTAGCCAGTGATCGCTCGCTCTGCGGAAACCATTCCGCTATGGTTTTGATTGCGGCGGGAAAATTTCCGGATTCGCCCAGTCCGAGAAAGAAGCGCGCGAATCCGAATTCCATCACGGTGCTGGCGAGCGCGTGGCCCATGGCAGAGAAGCTCCAGACCACCATCACCAGCATGTAGCCGATACGTGTGCCCAGCTTATCGATCAACCGGCCGGCGGCGAGCAGGCCAATCGCGTAAGCAATCTGAAATGCATCGACAATGTAGCCGTAACTCACCTCGGTCATGCCGATGCTGTGCTCAAGCGTGGGCTTCAGGATCGCAATGACCTGGCGGTCCATATAGTTGATCGAGGTGGCCACGAACAACATGGCGCAGACCGTCCAGCGCACTCGTCCCAGGCGGGCACTCCCGCATTCGCCATCTTTCATCCGACTCTCGAAAACTCTTTGGTCTGCCACGAAAACTCCTAGAGTCGATACGCTTTTTTCACCAATCGATAAGCGAGATCCTGAGCCAGTTCCAAAGCTTCTTCTTCCTCCAGTCGATGCTCCGCCACCAGCTTCGCCAGAAAGGCGCAATCCATGCGCCGAGCCATATCGTGTCGCGCTGGAATCGACAGGAAGGCTCGCGTATCGTCGTTGAAGCCCACGGTATTGTAGAAGCCCGCCGTTTCCGTAACACGCTCGCGGAAACGCATCATCCCCTCTGGGCTGTCATGAAACCACCATGGCGGACCGAGCCACAGGCAAGGATAATGGCCGGCAAGGGGCGCCAATTCACGACTGTAGGTAGACTCGTCCAGTGTAAACAGGATGATTCTCAGTCCGCGCTCGTTACCAAACTGATCGAGCAGGGGGCGAAGGGCGTCCACATAATTCGTCGGCATCGGAATGTCCGCGCCAGCGTCCCGCCCGTAACGTTCGTAGAGCTTGAGATTGTGATTGCGCGCGCTGCCTGGATGAATCTGCATTACCAAACCATCGTCCAGACTCATTCGTGCCATTTCCGTCAGCATCTGCGCACGAAAAAGTTCTTGCTGTTGCACATCGGCGTTCTGTGCCATCACGCGATGAAACAGTGCTGCAGCCTCTGATGCGGAGAGGCTTGCAGTCCGCGCGGTCGGATGTCCATGGTCGGTTGCGGTGCATCCCAATTCGCGAAAGTGAATGCGTATTGATCGGAGTGCGTTCAAATATCCGGCCCATGTCGATGTATCTTCCCCAGCTACCTCACCGAGCTCCGCGACATTTTCAACAAACTCTGCAAATTCCGGATCGATTACTGCATCAGGCCTGAAGGTTGGCAAGATTCTCGCCTTCCAATTCGATGCAAGGATGGCCTTGTGATCGGCCAGTGAATCCAGCGGAGAATCCGTGGTCGCCAGCACTTCCAGATTGAAACGCTCGTACAAAGCACGCGGGCGGAATTCCGGCGTCCGCAATTTTTCTGAGATCGTGTCAAAATAATAATCCGCAGTCGCTTCCGACAAGCGCTGTTCGAGTCCGAAAAGCTCCTGGAAAATATAGTCCAACCACAATCGCGTTGGCGTACCGCGGAACAAGTAATAGTGTGCAGCGAAGATGCGCCAGACTTTCCGCGCGTCCTTCAACTCCTTCCTCCCGATTTCGAGATCCTCGAGAGAAATTCCCTGGCTGTAGAGCATTCGAAAAATGTAATGGTCGGGTTGCACCAGAAGCTTCGCGGGATCGGAGAATACTTCGTTCTTCGCAAACCACGCCGCCTGAGTATGCCCGTGAGGACTGACGAGCGGCAAGTTTCGCACCGACTCATAGAGCGTCCTGGCGATCTTCCGCGTATGTGGATCGGCAGGAAATAGGCGATCAGGATGGATCAACATAACTTCGAAAACATCTTATCGCCGCCATGGGCGAATGGAACAGCAACAGCCGTCTCGAATTGCAAACAGCATACACGCTGGCCTGGGATGAAAACTAATCTGCGCGAGCGCGGCACAGGGTAAGATTCAACGATGCTCCAAACGACAACCGTCCCCAATGGTGACGCGATTCCCGCCACACTCTGGCATCCAGGCGCCGCGCGTTTCTGGCTCGCCATTGTACTCACCGGTGCCGGTACAGGTTTAGGAGCGGCGGGGCTGACGCGACTTCTGGAATTAATCCAGCGCGTGGCGTGGAATGGTTCGGCAACCAACATACTCGAAGCAGCACAACATGCCAGCGCGACCAGACACCTGGTGGTTCTACTCTGCGGCGGAATTCTGACCGGTATAGGACAGCTTCTGCTAAAACAATTGCCGAGCGGAAATGGCATCGAAACGACTGCGGCGATTTGGCTCTATGCCGGGAGAATGCCGGCACTGCGCACACTCGGGAGCGCGGTATTGTCCATATTCGCGGTGGGCATGGGCGCGTCGTTGGGGCGGGAAGGGGCACCGAAACAGGCTGGCGCGGTATTTGCCAATTTCTTTTCGGACAAGGGATCGTTGTCCGACGAGCAGCGCCGACTCCTGGTGTCCTGCGGCGCCGGCGCAGGAATGGGCGCGGCTTACGGCGTTCCGCTCGGAGGCGCACTTTTCGCGATCGAAGTGATGCGCGGAAAGTTGGCTCTGCGATATGTGCTGCCGGCACTGTTCGCCTCGATGATCGCAACGGGCGTCTCGTGGATCGCGCTGCCCAACGCTCCAACCTACAACATTCCTTCCTATTCCACCTCTGGATCGGTGATTGTCTGGGCCCTGCTGGCGGGTCCGATCGCAGGCCTCGCTTCGGTCGGCTATGTCCGGCTCATTCGATGGGCTTATCAGAATAAGCCGAAGGGCTGGCAAAGAGTGATCGCGCCGATCATTGCGCTGGGGCTCGTTGGAGTAGTGTCGATTTGGTTTCCGCAAATCCTCGGCAACGGCAAAGATCTCTCGCAGTTGCTCTTTACGAATCAAGTGGCTCCCTGGTTGTTGCTCGCGCTGCTATTTCTGAAGCCCGCCGCGACCGCGACCTGCATCCGCGGGGGAACGCCCGGGGGCTTGTTCACGCCTTCGCTCACTGCGGGGGCGTTGCTTGGAGGAGTCTTGGGTCATGCCTGGTCGTGGCTATGGCCTGGCGTTTCTCCCGGGCTATTCGCGATTCTTGGCGCAGGAGCGGTTGTAGCAGCGACCACACAAGGCCCGATCTCTGCTGTTGTGCTGATGATGGAGTTAACCGGACGGGACCGCTCCTTCATGCTGCCGCTGTTGCTGATCGTTGGAACGGCCACGCTCATCGCGCGGTCCATCGAACCTCGTTCGATCTATGATGCTCGGCTGACGGATGAGCAAATTGCTCAACGGCAGAAGCTGCGGGAAGAGATATCGCGGTAAGCCTCGACGGTTGTGAGTTTTTCGGGGTACCCCCCACCCCCTTTTTCCCCTGAAAATCCTATTGGGCGCGGGTTTCACAAAAGTCTGCCCGCAAAATCTAGATGTCAAAACAGTTGCAGGCAAAATCTAGAGGCCACACTACTTAGCTTCAACGGGGGCGGCTGAGACGCACCAGTTCGACGCAGTTCGTCCTTCTGGATCATGATCGCGCTATCTGGGAGCCGAGGACAAGGTTGGATGTCACAAGGGCGGCTGTGATCTTTCAACACGTTGTTCCCAAGAAGTGAATAGTCCATTCGAGCAAGACCGGAGAAGCTGATGGTGCTGACCAATCTGCTTC
>JBAVZU010000181.1:0-6642 GCA_049588915.1 Candidatus Sulfotelmatobacter sp. | reverse complement strand
ATGCCGGAGGCGATCATCAATTCCAGAAGACTGAATCCGCGTTGTGATTTTGTTGTACGCATGTTTAAGTTTTTCATCGGATTAGTGATAGCTGGAAACAAGCCCGTTCACTGAATAAGTGCGGGCGGGCCATCCGGGTTTCTGGTATGTAACAGCAACTGTCACGGCGATAAGGTTGCTATTGACTGCGCCAGTCGGCAAGTACACCTGATTAAACGTGATGGTCCGGGTGAAGTTGCTGAGGCTCTGGGTAACGTCATCGGCGTTGCCCAGGACTCCGTCCGGCCCCGGCAATACGAGACATTCGATGTTGCCAGGACACGCGGTTCCGGTGTCCGCAGAGGTGCAGGGACCAGTTACATCGTCTGCCGTACCCACGATGCCATCTGCTCCAGCGCAATACAGGGGCTGGGGGCCACTCAAAAAGATGCCGCCGTTAGCCACGTTGTTGATCGCTGCGAAAGGCTGCTGCTGGCTATTGCGGGCGGTATAAATGCTCTCCATGGCATCGAGAGCCTTGTGACGGGCGATGAGATCTTCCTGCGCCGATGCGGTGGCGACCACCGCCGTGGCAAAGCTCGCGATGACCGCAAGCAAACCAATCGTCATGACCACGATCGCGATCATGACTTCAAGCAGCGTGAAACCGCCCTCGGCATCATGCTTCCTGGCGAATTTTTTTTTGTGTGTCATTGTTGCGTCCAAGTCCAGGCCCCGGAAACCTTATCCAATCGCCATCCACGGATTCTGCCCGTCGCTCCCCACACGGTAACCGCCCGTGAATTGTTGAGATTCGTGTCGGCGGGGCGCGTGAGATAGACAACTCCGCTATTAAAGTTTCCTAAGTTATCTCGCGAGGATCCATCGGGCATGAAGACAACGTAATTCATGGGCTCACCGGCAAGAGTCTGGCCGAAGTCAATCGGGTTGACGCCGGCCCCGAACCCGTCCGGCGTGCTGGTCGTGGGAAACCCAGTCTGCACCGCGAAACTTACATCCGAGGGGATAGAGTAAGTTAGCACTTGCTCCAGCGGCGGAGCCGCTGCGACCCCAACCGCCGGCGGCTGATACTGCACCTGAATCGTGCCAGCTGGAAAACCGCCTGGATTGAAATTGACGTAATACTCGTGACTCTGCGTGATAGCAAGATTGCGCGTATTGCGCAGCGCCATCATTGTGGTCGAATAGGCTGAGTCAACGTGACTTTGATTCAGGATGGGCCGCATCGCAATATAGGAAATGCCACATAAAATCAGGATGATGCTGACGGTGATCATCATCTCAAGCAGCGAAAACCCGTTGTTTTTGTGCGATGACATAATAGGTTGATATCGCTTCGGGGAGGGATACGTCTCGTCTAGTGCCTTAGCCAAGCTCTGTCCCAGATTTCTACACAGCCACCTTTATAGAAAGCGAGTAACGGTCCGGAGGCTGATACTGTTCATGTTAGGAAAGGGTTCTGGCAGCGTCAAAGTACTAAAGTCCAATGCCCGCGACGTGTCTTTTGGTTCGGCGAAAATATTGGACTTATGTAACAAAGGAGGTAACTTGAGTAACTTGTTGGAGACGGATCACGAATGTGTGATTGTACTCAGTTAGGTTACTAGAGATGAAGTACACGGATGACAGTTAATATGGGCGGCCAGAGTAATCACGAGAGGGCCACGGCCTTACTTCAGTCGCGCCCGGTCATCCCAGACTTCTGGATCGCGGCGCTAGCTTCCGGCTGACAAATGTTTGTCCGGATTAGACTCAGGCGCGGCTTGCAGCCGGAATTGCTCATCAAGATGTTTCCCGACGGAGTTCAGAGCGCCGGCGAGCGCGAGGCGCCATCGTTCCACCGATTGTTCCGCAGCCTCTTCCATGTCTCGCTCGAAAGAGTGAAAGGTCTCGACGACCTGCATCTTTAGCAACTCGGAAACCGAAGTTTCAATCCGTTTCTGGATTGTCTGCAAATTATCTTTTGCCTCATCGAGTTGATTGCCGAGTTCCCGGGCATTGCGCGTGCTCAGTTCAGCCAGAACCACCTCAAGAGCGCTATCCAGTTGACTGCGCGCACTACGTATTGTGTCGCTGGACATCTGCGACAGGCGCTTGTCGAGGCCCGACTCGAGCTGGCTGACGGATTCGTTCAGTTTGGCCAGGCGAGCGTCGAGATTAACGATCTGTTCATGAACTCGGGAGGATTCTGCCACGACCGTCGCTTGAACCCGTTCTAATTCGCAGCGGCGCGTATCGTGCAATTCGCCCAGGCTATACTCCATCCCTTGCAGCAGGTCCTCACTCAACTGTTTGAGGCGGTTGCCTGCGTCGACGACCTGCTGGTGAAACTCGCCCACTCCGCGATTCAGGTGCTCGCGCTGATGACGCGCAATCTCGGCCGAGAGGCTCTGCGCCTGCTGCTCAACCTGCTGCAGATTCAGGGCCACGCGCTGCAGAAAGTCGTCGTGAGTTTCCGTCGTCTTCAGATCGATCGCTTCTTTCGCCGCTATCAGCAAATGCTCGCACTGCTCCCTGGCTCCCTTCAGGATTACCGGTTCCAATTCCTTCTTCAGGCGCAGTTCCAACTGCTGTTCCAGCTCGGGAGGGATTTGCGCCAGCGATACTTCAAAGCGGCTCCGCTTTTGCTCGAGCTTTTCGGTTAGGCCTGTCACTTGGGCTTCCAGCGGTTGAAGCAGCTCCGCAAGAATCGCCTTGAGACGCTCATCTGACAGTTGCTTTTTAATTCTGTCCAGCACAATTTTTGCAGAGGCGGTAGCCTGATTGGGAGGAAGAACTTCGCTAGACCGCATCATCGCACCCGCGCTTCCTTCGACAGTTGCCTGCAGCCGTGCCCAATCTTTTGGACAAGACTGCAGTCCCCAAAAATTATCCGGTTTGTCAAAACGCGCGCCGAGCTTCCAACTGTGGCGGTCCGAGTCAATTGGCTGACAATAGACGACCTTTCCAGTCGTCTCACGCCCCTCCTGGCTATGGAAGTGCAGCGGCGCTCCTGTTTCTAGCTTCACCGGGGCTCGCATCGCACAACCGTGGGCGCTCACCACCAAGGTGTCGCAGACTTCAGAAAAGTTGGCTTTCGGATCCAGACTGGTAACCAGAATCGGAACGGTGATCGGTACCCTCGAGCTGCGCCGTGATGTCGGGACATTCGAATTATGCATAGCCCTCGCCTCCCTGCGAGGAGCAAGTACCGCTCGACCTTTGAACAGACGAGCGCCCTGTATGGACTACGTTACCGCCAAGTTCATTAAGGATTGCTAACCCGTAGTGTCGTTTCCGGATTGATCGACGGAGCAGTGGGTGGACCGTCTTTCGTAACTGACCATTGCAGGATTGCCGGCGTTAGCGAGCCTCCGCCGCTATAGCCATAGGGGTCAAACGTCCTGCCGGTCTGTGATTTGGCCAAGGGATTCACCGACCATGGCTTCTCGGCACGATCTGTGCGCAATTCCGCCGGATATCTTGCCGCCGACACAATTGCAATGCGTAATGTCCGCAAATCGCATTTGTCGACGGCGGTGAACCGGAACGGTTGTAACCCAATTCTCACGGCTGAACATGGGCTGAGCAGTTCAGCCCGGCCCAGCACTGGTCCAGCGTGGGTACAGAACATTACTTCCACTACTGCTCCGGGGTTAAGAGGCTTGAGAACTCGCAATAAACCGCCCGTTACAGAGACGGTTTGAAGCCTCGCTGCTAAATGTTGGCCGTCTTCGAAACGGATTGTTACTTGAGGGATGTTCGGCAGTTGTACACGCAAGGCACGCCGCTTTCCTTGCGGTTGGGGGGAGGAGGTCATGCGCCAGAGTATCCTACTCGAAAACGACGAGCGCGAGATTACGAAGGAACCTGTACGTATTTTAATAATCAGCGGAACAAATGTTGCTTAAGCTTTATTGAAGCAATTAGCCCGTTCAGTTCGAGCGAGCATTGAAAGTATAGATGGGAAGGTCGAGAGTTGTTCCTCACGAAACTGTGCTTCTCGCCTCTAACTCTCGACACTAATGGAGGAGCGAATTTAGCGTTGCCCGGACATAAACCTCGTCGTAATCAGACGCCGACCCGCACTAACGTAATCTTCTACTGGTAACCAATGCTGGTACATACTCATTGCCTAACTATGAGCACCCTCCCCCAAACCAGCACGCCATGGCGCCTTCCACGGGTATATCTTGAAGAACCTCCTCCGGCTGTATTGCGATTCGCAAACGGCCAGAGCGTTGGAGCCAATCTGAATGTAGTTTCCCTCACCGGCGGTCTGCTTTCGTTGCCGCGGCTCGTCGTCCCTGGGTCTCGGGTTAAGTTGATGTTTCTGACTGGAGCCGGTTCCGTGCTTGGAGGTGCGGAGATGCTGCGTCCCGTCGCCACGGAATTACAGCCCTTCCGCTTTGTTTCACTTGCGGATGACGATCATCGCCGGCTCGGCGCGCTCATCCGTAAGCAATCAAATCAAAGCGCGAACGAGCAGCTTTGGATCGACAAACTGCGGGCTGCATCGGCCAGGCAAAACGGCGCCCAACCCTCGCGCCTCAAACTGGCAGGTGCGGTTGGTTTAGTCACGTTCGGTCTGGCCACGGCGGCGTATTTGGTGCACTTCGGCGTGTTGAAGTAGATCGCGTTTGACGACTCTATCTCGAAATGGACTCGATCAACATTCGCCGTTGGCCCCGGTACCATGTGCATTTGCCAGTATTCATCATGATCAACTCCGGGGTCGGAGAAACAGCTGTGCCCGGACTCGTGTCTGAGTTGAGCCGCTCCGGAATGGAACTCTACGGAGGGGTCAATCTGCAGCCCGGAGAGTTGATGGAAGTCGAATTCCAGACCTCGGGCAACCTCCACGTTACAGGCGTCGTGCGCAATCGCTCGGGCTTTTGTTTTGGCCTCGAATTCTGTGCCGCCTGGAAAGAACCCAGAGCGGCCGATGACCTCGAATCTTTTATCTTTGCAAGGCACGAAACTTGCGTAAAAAAGACGCAGGAGAACATAAACCGGTCTTTACAAACACTCGTGGAAATGAAGAAATGCCGCAAGGAAATTCAAGGTTTGGCCAACGCTTTAGACGAGTGGGTGAAAACAAGGCAAAAACACGAGTCAGTCGCAGTTCGCACCCGATTTTCTAAATCCCGAAGTTGAGAATCGCAATACATCGAATCTTGTCGGAACCGTCTTCTAAAATGCCTAATTAGGCTGGGTACGTATCTTCTTTCTTCTTTCGCTGCGAGGCTCCGTTGTTGTTGATGAGTCTGCGGGAGGGTTGAAGTAGTTATCGTTAAAGACGACATCGCCCTGAAAACTTTTCGTGCTATCGCGATACCGTTGGCTGGATATCTGTGTTCGGATCTCTGCTGTCACATCTTCGAGTTTCAATGTCTCCTTGCTGATCATTTTGTAGATGAAGTGGGCGCCGCTGGGATCGGAGAACACTTCGGAAACTTCTCCAGGCTTCAAGTCCATCACCCTCTCATGACGGGGCGGCAGCGCAGTGCGGCGGACCTTCTCCAACTTCGTGTCGGAAGTGGTTTGTCCAAAACCCGCTTGCGCGTAGGCCTCTGTTTGCAACTTGTCTGGATCTTCGCCGTTAACCGCACGTGCGCGGAGATCGGCGGCCAATTTTGTCATCGCTTCTTCGGCAGTCGCAGTCGTTTTTGTATTTGTTTCGGAACTGTCGTTGGGTGTTATGGAGGACTGAGCAACTGCCGAGCCGCTTTCATGTTCTTCCTGCGCTTCTGCGACTTGCTTTGCACGTGGGATTGGGATAAAGATCCGTGCAAGGGTAGCTTGCTCGTAAGAGGGCTGATTTCTCTTGTAATAGTCTTCGAGATCGGCCTCGGAAACATTGTTTGCATCCGACTGCAGCGCGCGGCTCAGATCCTGGGCAAGGAGTTGCATGCGAGCAAAGCGCATCTCCTCGTCGAACGCGGGAGTCTTGTCGAGGCCGCGTTTTTCCGCCGCCGCAGACATTTTCAGATTGAGGGCGTACGCGTTTGCCACATTGAGACGAAGCGAGAGAGACATGCCCGGCTGCAGCGCCTCGGTGAGCCTTTCAAATTGTGACCGAGTGACAACGGTCTTGCAGGCGCTGCCCTTTCTTTCCAGATCGGCGCAGAAACCGTTGAGCGTAATCACCGGATCATCGGGCCCAACTTTCACAGGAGCATCTTCGGACTGCCGGGGAGAATGTTCCGCCTTTGTTTCGGCGTCGGCAGTTTTAACCGGTTGTGCAGCTTGTCCGTATGCCAAACTTGCGAGCAGGAGGCACACGAACATATAAAAGGTACCGACCACGATCTAATCCTCCAACACGAATTATAGACAAGGATTATCGATTCGCGATAAGTGTTGTCTTCTCCGGCGACAGTCTCATCATGTACTCTCGCTGAACAACTTCGACGTGGAGCGCGCGCGTGGATTGAGCTATTGTTCGAAGGCTCCCATGTTGATTTGTCCGTTGGCATTCACGCGCGGATTTCCGTTGAAATCTACCGTTCCGAAATCAGCCGAACCCAGGCTGGCGTTGCCGGTATTTTCGGCCGGCGAGCTAGTTGAAATATCACAATTCGGAGCCGGTGAGCAGGTGGTGATCGGGGTCGGGGGACCGCTCTCCTTGGTCGAAGTGCAAGTGGTTAGCGTGAGGTAATC
>JBAVZU010000180.1:0-8042 GCA_049588915.1 Candidatus Sulfotelmatobacter sp. | reverse complement strand
ATATACCCTCCGCCGATCCCGCTGACACTGTTCGTCTTCGTAGAGTCCACCCTGGGACCGAGCCGAGGCGCGGTCCGTGATCACGGCTAAGATGCGTTTTCCGTGCGCCGCGTTGACATGAAAACTGCGACGCTGGGAGAGCCAGGGAGAGAACCAGTCCCTGCCTGGCGAGATCTTTCTCTGCAGGTATGATGTACGTTATTTCAATACGTCACTTCAATCGCTGGAATCGGTTCGTTTCAGAAGGAGCACGTGGACAAGAAGACCGACAAAAAGCTGACGAAAGACGAATTGCTGGCAAGCGAAGGCACCATCACAACGCGCGTTGAGCAGAAACAGGTTGAGGAGCGGCTGGCGATCGGCGCGCATGTGGTTTACGAAACCATTCGTCGCGAAGGCGAAGAGGAATTGCACCGCACCGCCTCGGCATTAGGGTGGTCGGCATTGGCGGCGGGACTCTCGATGGGCTTCTCGTTCATTGCGGAGGGGTTGCTGATGGCCCACCTGCCGGATCAACCATGGCGGCCGTTGATTTCGCGCGCCGGATACTGCGTGGGATTTCTTATCGTTATCCTGGGACGCCAGCAACTGTTTACTGAAAACACTTTAACCGTGGTTCTGCCTTTGCTGCTACGGAAAGATTTGTCCACGTTATTGCGGATGCTTCGCTTGTGGGCCGTGGTATTGAGTGCAAACCTGGTGGGAACGTTCCTGTTCGCACTGGCGATCGCTAAAATTCGGGTTTTCGATGCGCACACTTACCAATGTTTGGGGGAAATCGGCGCGGCTCACATCGGCGCGGGTTTCGGCACAATATTGATGCGCGCGGTTTTCGCGGGCTGGTTGATAGCGTTGATGGTGTGGCTGCTGCCGGCCGCCGAATCAGCGCGAGTGAGCATTATCATCATCCTCACCTATCTGATTGGACTCAGCGGCTTCAACCACATTATTGCGGGCTCTACCACAATGTTTTTCCTGGTGGTCACGAAGGCGATTCCTCCTGGAACCTACATCACCGAATTTTTCTTCCCGACCTTGGCCGGCAACGTGATTGGAGGATTGGCCCTGGTTGCGGCGCTCGGTCATGCACAGGTGGTGGGAGGGAAAGAAGAACCCCCGAAAGGGAAGTCCTAATAGACACTGCTATCGCCTTTCAGCTGCAACTATGTTTAAATATGTATCGAAGTATGGACGCAGACTCAATCACCCAGATTGCGAGCCTTATCGGCGAAGCAGGCCGCATTCGAATGCTCACTGTTCTATTGGATGGCAGTGGCCACTCCGCGTCGGAACTGGCGATGGCGGCGGCGGTTTCTCCGCAAACTGCCAGTTCGCATCTTTCGAAACTTTCATCCGGTGGGCTGGTGGTTGGCGAACGCCATGGCCGGCAGCGGCTCTTCCGTTTGAAGAATGCCGACGTTGCCGCGGCTATTGAGTCCCTTGGGGCGCTGGCTGGAGGTTCCGGGGCGTCCGTTGTTCCTGAAATCCGGTTTGCCCGGACCTGCTATGACCATCTTGCAGGTGTGCTGGCGATTGCCTTGCCAAACGAACTGCTAAAAAGAGGCCTGATGCATCACGAAAAACGGTCATTCATACTCACGCCTTCCGGCATAAAGATGTTCGGTAGTCTGGGCATCGATGTCGATGGGCTACTGGGGCTGAGGAGATCTTTTGCTTACAAGTGTCTGGATTGGACAGAGCGCCATCACCACATTGGGGGCGCATTAGGCTCTGCTTTGCTCACGCACTTTCTCGACAGGAAGTGGCTGGCGCGTATGCGTGGCACTCGTGCTGTGCGGTTAACCCATGCAGGCGAGCGCGGATTCGAGAATGTTTTCGGCCTACGGTGCGGCACCCTGCGAACGCTCAGGTAAATGCAAATTGCCGGAGGGACCGTGATCGATTGAATTACTCGGGGGGCTTCCTTTCGAGCGCTGGCTGCATCCGACTGGCATGAATCCCGACGCTAGTTTGAGAACGCCATTTCTTCCGCCCCTTCGCTTCCGAACGCCTGCGGAGCCGATGCCGCCGCCGATCAAAGAACCGCCCTCGCCGTTGGAGAACCCGGATGCGCCGGTGCGGGAACCAGACCCGGAGGAACCGGAGCAGATCTGATTTCGTTCGGCAAGCTCAAGCCATCACCGACCCGGAATCACTCTCCAGCAAAATGCGAATGCTCCATGGCGCTCGTTAAGCACCGATTGATATCAACAACTCTTCGAGTCGCCCCAGCAGCGCGCCACCTTCCAACTCTTCGACCTCAGCGGTAATCCAGCGATTCGCCTCGTGGCGTCCTCTTAGATAAATCTTTTGATAATTGTCGGTGAGCGCTTCGGTGAATTCTCCTGTGGGGCGTACTTCTACAGCGCTGAGGGTAATCGCTTCCAGACGCTTTCCAACAAAGGAATGCATGAAGGTTTGTTTTTTGGAAGCGGCCAGGTCGCGCAGGATCTTATTGCGTTCGCGCGCGAGCGGAATGGACACTTGATCCGGCATGGCAGCGGCCGCTGTGCCGGGACGAGCGGAATACGTGAAGACGTGCAGATAAGTGAACGGTAGATCTTCGATGAAGCGGCGAGTGATTTCGAATTCCGCGTCTGTCTCCCCGGGAAATCCAACCATGACGTCGGCTCCGATGGCGGCGCTGGGCATGGCGGCGTGAATTTTTTCGATCTTTTCTCGATAGTGCCAGGGGCGATATTTGCGATGCATGCGGCGCAAGACGGCATCACTGGCGGATTGCAGCGGGACGTGCGCATGCTTGGCAATGCGTGGGGAAGAGGCCACGAGGGAGATGAGGCCGTCAGTCCAATCCATTGGTTCGACCGAGGAGATGCGCAGTTTTTCGAGTTGCGTGTCGGCCAGGATTGTGCGGATGAGAGATTCGAAGGTCGGCTTCCGCCGCACGGCTTCCAGCTTCGAGCCCACGCGCTGCACTTCAGACCTGCACCAGCCAGCAGCCGGAAGACGGACGCCGTTGTCGACGCCTAGATCGCGGCCCCAGCGGCCGAGGTTGATGCCGCTGATGACCACTTCGCGGTAACCTGCGGCTACCAGATCATTCATGTCGCGAATGACTTGAGAGGCAGGGAGCGAACGGCTTTGGCCGCGAACACTTGGAATCACGCAGAAAGAGCAGCGGTTATCGCAGCCATCCTGAACTTTGAGATTGGGGCGGGTGCGGTCATGCTCGCGAGAGGCGCCGGATTCGAAGACCGGCGCGGCGAGAAGTTCGGTGTGAGCGAAGATATCGGAGACGACCACCCAGTTCTCAGTTCTCAGTTCCCGGTTCCCGGTTAGAGTAGAGATGGGAATAAAACCGTTATTGCTGCGCAAGTTTTCATCGAGCACAAGTTCTGCGAGTTGGTGTTTGTGCGAGTTGCCGATGACGGCGGTGACGCCGGGAAGCCCAGCAATTTCCTGCGGAGCGCGTTGCGCGTAACATCCCGTGACAATAATTTTTGCCAGCGGGTTTTGCCGCTGCACGCGGCGGATGGCAGCGCGGGCATCCTGGTCCGCGGAATTTGTCACCGTGCAGGAATTCAAAATTACGAGATCGGCTTGCGCTGCCGGTGCATGGGAGAGCCCGTGAGATTCGAACTGGCGTTCGAGTGCGGCGCCATCGGCTTGGGTGGCACGGCATCCGAAGTTTTCCACGTGATAAGTGGCCACGGAGTTATCGTAGCGCAAGTGCAGGATTCTTGCGGACACACTTCCGCCTCTGCCGCGGTCAAGGACGTTATGTGCCGTCCTTCGGAAACTCAGGCGGTGGCGACGTTTCTCTTCTGGGTGAAACACTCGCGGCAGAAGATAGGTCGCCCCTGGGTGGGTCGGAAGGGCACGGTCGTATCTTTGCCGCACTGGGAACAGGTGGCGCGGGTTTCAACGCGCATGCTGTGGTGCGAATTGCCCTGCGATTGAGGCGCTGAGAGAACGGCCACTCGCCTGGACTTGCAGCTTTTACAGCGCTTGGGCTCGTTGCGGAATTGTTTGTCATGAAAAAATAGCTGCTCCCCGGCGGTGAAGACAAAGTCGGCACCGCAATCGATGCAGGTCAGTACCTTATCCTGAAATTCCATTGAGGACGGCTCCCTTATACCCGTGGCACGCC
The DNA here is from genome assembly GCA_049588915.1 of Candidatus Sulfotelmatobacter sp. Lineage (GTDB taxonomy): Bacteria > Acidobacteriota > Terriglobia > Terriglobales > Acidobacteriaceae > Sulfotelmatobacter. The sequence continues at coordinate 3,931 of JBAVZU010000180.1, read as the reverse complement.
GGCCACACGCGGGGAAGGCGGTGGCACAGCGTGAACATAGGTTGTCTAAATCCCCCCTCAAACTGCCCCTGGACTCGGCCCGCCACGCACCTGGAACGGAGCGTGGGTACTACTGTTAGTAAAATGCCGATGAATGATGAGTGTTGAATGATCCCAAATGCAAGCCAACCTGGTGGGGACCAGATAGGCAGGGCCGCCCCCGGGAAAGGGACGACCCTTTACTGCTTCAACTTACTCCTTGCTTCTCAATCCTGTTCCTTGCGAACTTTTTTACGTGCGCGCTTGCGCGCGAGCGCGGCCTTCACGCGCTTTTTCTCACCGGGCTTCAGGTAAAAGGAGTGGCGCTTGACCTCTTTGATGATGTCTTCCTGCTGCACTTTGCGTTTGAAGCGGCGCAATGCGTTTTCGAGGGACTCACCCTCTTGCAGTCGAATTTCCGCCAAACGAACACACCCCCAAACCCGTCCGGAAGGACCGAATAGTTATTACAAGGATTTTAGTGGAAGTCAAGGTGCAAGGTGAAAAAAATTGCGGATGTTTGCTCCGCGCTGACAGCCGAGGGCGGCTCTTCAAAAGATGAATTTCAGGCCGAGCTGGATTTGACGCGGAGCGAAAGCGGCGTTGGGTTTCAGGAAATCCTGGGGCTGCTGATAGTACGCCGGGTAAGTCACGTTGCCGACCGTTGTGGTGTATTGCGTGAACGTGGTGGCTTCGGCCGTAAGGCCATTGGAGGTGATGGTGACCCGCTGGTTGTCACGGTTGAAGAGGTTGAAAGAGTCAGCGGTGAATTCGAGGCGGTTTCCGTGGCCAATGTGAATTTTACGGACGAGGCGCAAGTCGGTGGAGGAGTAGTCAGGTCCGGTGAAGGCGTTGCGACTATAGCCGGGGAGGCGGTCGTTGAGGTCGTTGCCGTCTTGATTGGGATCGCCATTGACGGTGGCGTTGACCGGTCGTCCACTGCCGGCGGTGACGATGCTGGAGAGTCTCCAGTCGTTGAAGACGTGGCCTAGAAATTCATGTCCGCGATGGAAGGGACGAGGCTCGGCGGAGAAAGCCGCTACAAACCGGTTGCGCTGGTCGGTGACGCTAGGGCCGCGCTCGGCGTTCGGCTGATAAGAATTTTGCACCGTCGCCGGCTCGCCAGCGACGAGGGCATCCTGCCCGTCGTCGATGGCGTGGGCATAAGTGTAGGAAAGACGGAGATAGGTTCCGCGGGTCATGCGGCGGTTGATGGAAAGAGTTGCACCGTTGTAGACGCTGGATGCGGCGCTTTGGAATTCGTCGATGGCGCCGAGCTGGGCGATGGGGCGGCCCAGAGGATTAATGCAGGGCGGGAATGGACAGGTCAATGATTGCGTGTACTGCCAGGTGGCGAAGGAATCCACGGTGTAATAGCCGTTCTGAAAAATGCTGCCGGTGGAATCGAAGAGGGGATAGGTCAAAGCGACTGGCTGCGGAAGGTTTACGTCTAGCGCCCGAATGAGATGCTCGCCGTGTACGTAGAGATATGAAACGGCGATTGTCGTGTGGGCTGCGACTTCGCGCTCCAGGGTCAGGCTCGCCTGCTGCACACGGGGCGTGACGAAGTTGGGAGCGAACGCGGAAACGTCATGAGTAACGCCTTGGGCGAATCCCGCGGGAAGATTGCATGAAGACGAAGTGACCGCGCAACTCGCCAGCGGATTGGGATAGGTTGGAAAGACCAGATGATCTGCATAAGTATTGTTGTTCAGAAATACCTGCGAGTCAGTGATGCCGTTTTCGGTGGCGATAGTTGAGTTGTAGATCTGAGGAATGCGGACATAGAACATTCCGTAGCCGGCACGGACGACGAGTGGATGATTCTTGCCGAAAGAATAAGCGAGTCCGGCGCGCGGGCCGAAGTTGTAAGGCTTGAACGGAACCTTCCCGGAGGGCGGAAACAGCGCGTTGGATTGCAGTCCCTCGGTAGTGAAGGTCTGAAGGTCCCAGCGAACGCCCAGGTTGACGGCGAGATGGTTAGTGACGCGAATGGTGTCCTGCGCAAAGGCTGCGTAGTCGTTGCTGTTGGGATTCGATGCGGCGGGGCCGAAGTTTTGCAGATAGTAGTGTGGGACCGCGTGAGCGTAGGCGCGGAGCGGCGTGAGTGGAAGTCCAGCTTCCATGGGCTCGAAGGTGAAAGGGTTTACCTTAATTTTATTGAAGAGATATTCGCCACTTTGCTGGCTGGGGAAGAAATCGTAGATCCACGTGAGAAGGGAGTCGCCGCCGAACTTAAAGGAGTGGCGACTGGTATCGAGGCTGAGAGTCTCGGCAAGCTGGGCGCGGTGCTCGCGAGTGGCGCGGGGAAGCAGGTCGGAGCGCCCGATCCCATCGATGATGTCGGGAATCTTGATGAGGGTGCCGGTAGTGTTGGTGTAGGACTGGCGCAGATCGCGGGAGAACTGCGCGCGAAGGTGACTGATGAGGCGCGTGGTCAGGCCTGACGTTAAAGCCGCTGAACCGGTTTCCGTCGAGACGGTTTCCTCGCCGTTGTCGGAGATGGAATCGTAGGTCACGGGACTTGCGGGATCGAGGAAAACATTGTTCGATCCCCAATAGCGGGAGGAGTTGAAGCGCAAGGCGAGTTGGTTGCGCGGGGTGAGGTTGATATCGAGCTTTGCGTAAGCGGCGTTGCCGATTTGCGCGGCAGGAAAAGATCCCGCGTAGGAAGTGAGTTTGGCTGCCGCGGCAAAGACGAGGGCTTGGTCGCTGGCTTCATAGTCACCGGGAGTGTACGGACCATTGCCGGCTTGTGGAACAACTTGCATGGAACCGTCGAGAAATTCAACCACGTCTGGCACGTGGAAGTAGTGCTGGTCGAATCCACCAAAGAAGAAGATTTTATTTTTTTTGATGGGGCCGCCGATAGTAGCTCCGCCTTGCTGCTGGCGGCTGTGGGGCTTAAAAGTCATCATAGGATCGGCTGCGCCGAATCCGCTGTCGCGGATGTAATACAAGCCCGAACCATGCCAATGGTTCGAGCCGGACTTGGTGACCACGTTGACCACGGCCCCGCCGGCGCGGCCTTGCTCAGCGCCATAGGAGTTACTGGAGACGCGGAACTCCTGCACGACTTCGTTGGAGAACTGATAGGGGGCTCGATAGAGGCCACGAGCCTGAGCGAAAAATGCATTGTTGAAGTCGCCGCCATCGACGAGGAAACTATTCTGGAATCCGCGAAGGCCGCCGAAGGAAAGATCGCCGTTAGTGGCGGACGTCAGACTGCGAGGGTCCTGCGTGACGCCGGGTGAGAGCAGCATCAAATCGGAAAAGCGGCGGCCGTTAAGAGGGAGATCCGCGATGGCCCGTTCGTCGATGAGAGTGGAAACGGCGCTGGGATTGGTATCGACAAGCTTGGGCGCGCCGGAAACCGTGACGCTTTCCTGAGGGCCTGCGATACTGAGATGGAATTCGAGTTCGGCGATGCCGCCGACATCGACATGCAGCAGCGCAGTTTCCTGGGGAGACATTTTATCGGCCACAGCGCGGGCCGAGTAGTCGCCCGGCGGCAGCAGTTCGAGCGCAAAGCGGCCTTCGGCATCAGACGTACTGGAGTAACGCGCGCCCGTAGCGGAGTTCACGGCGACGATAGAAGCCTGGGCGATACGACCGCCGGTTGGGTCGAGCACCGTGCCGTGGATCGCTCCAGTGGCGGCGTCCTGCGCAGGAGCTAGGGAAGGCAAAAGGATACAGATCGCAATAAGGCAATGTGAGGCGCGTGGCATGAGTCCCACCTTTGACGGGATGAGGCTCGGAGAGCGAGTTCCGCAGAGCTTTAACGGACGCCGTGCGGGTTTGGGGAAACCACGTCCTGTATAGCATGGGTGGAGCGGAGAAGAGTGTGACGGTGCGCAGTTCTTTTTGGGATGAGTGCAGAAGTGGGAAAGTCGTACGCTTCGAATGTCGAGGC
>JBAVZU010000179.1:0-19927 GCA_049588915.1 Candidatus Sulfotelmatobacter sp. | reverse complement strand
GGACAAACCTTATGTGCCTCGAGCACGAATAGAAGCCTGTCCGCATCGCCGCCAAAAATACCTATGGACAGGTGCGCCCGTTTTCATAGAAGGATGACAACGCAATTACATTCCTGGCAGCTTCATCCCCGCCATGCGCCGTGCGAAGCTGGGCTTGCCCATCTGCTTGAACATCTTCTTCATCTGCGCATACTGTCGGAGAAGGTTATTCACTTCCTGCACGGTGGTTCCGGAGCCGCGGGAGATCCGTTTCCGCCGGCTGCCGTTGATCACTTCATGATGATTGCGCTCGTGGATCGTCATCGAATTGATAATCGCTTCCACGCGATTGATCTGCTTTTCATCCACGCTATCAGCGGCTTTCTGCAATCCGGAAAATGGTCCGATGCTGGGCAGCATTCCCATCAAGCTCTTGATCGACCCCATTTTCTTCACTTGCCGCAACTGATCGCGAAAATCCTCGAGCGAGAAGCCGTCGCCGCTGAGCGCCTTGCTGGCCATCTCTTCGGCTTTCTTTTTGTCGATTTGCGATTCGGCGCGCTCGATGAGCGAGAGAATATCGCCCATGCCGAGAATGCGTGAAACAATGCGGTCGGGATGAAACGGTTCCAGCGCATCGTACTTCTCGCCCACGCCAAGAAACTTGATTGGCTGACCGGTAACCTGGCGGATCGAAAGCGCGGCGCCGCCGCGGGCATCGCCATCCATCTTGGTGAGCACCACGCCGGTGAGCGAAAGTTTTTTGTGGAATTCATCGGCGGAGCGCACGGCATCCTGTCCGGTCATGGCGTCGGCGACGAACAGAATCTCTGACGGATTCAGCAGCTTCTTCAGCGACTGCATCTCGCTCATCAGTTCGTCATCAATGTGCAGGCGGCCGGCCGTGTCGACGATCAGCACGTCGCAGCCGGAGATGATCGCCTCCCGGCGCGCTTCTTTCACCAACCGCTCCACCGCCTGTGTGAGCTGTGCCGGAGTAGCCGCCTCGCCGACTTCACCTTCGTAAATCTGCGCCTTGACCGCCTGCGCCACAACCTTCAATTGTTCGCGCGCCGCGGGACGGTATACGTCCACCGAAACCAGCAGCGGACGATGGCCGCCCGCCTTAAACCAATTCGCCAGCTTGCCTGAAGTTGTGGTCTTGCCCGAACCTTGCAGCCCGGCCATCAGCACAACCGTGGGCGGCTGCGAAGCGAATTTCATGCGCGCCGTGTCTTTGCCCAGGGTCTCGACTAGTTCGTCGCGCACGATCTTGATGACCTGCTCGCCCGGGGAAAGCGCAGTCAACACTTCCTGACCCACAGCCTTCGCCTGGATGCGGTCAATCAGCTCCTTGACCACTTTGAAGTTGACATCGGCCTCGAGCAGTGCCAGCCGGATCTCGCGCAGAGCCTCGGCAATGTTTTCCTCACTCAGCCGGGCCTGTCCGCGAAGGGATTTAAACGCGCGTTGAAGTTTTTCCTGAAGATTCTCGAACATAGGAGTGATAGTTATTTTATCAGCCGGACCGTGTGGCATCCGCGCGGACAAGGGTAAACTGTCTTATCCAAACACTTCCTTCGCCGCGATGATGGTATTGCAGTGTATGGTCACTGTGTCCTCGACATTCTGCGCGTAACCTCCTGCAAAAGTCACCATCACTGGAATATCGCGGGCACGCGCCACACGGAAGACGAGTTCGTCGCGCTTCTTCAATCCTTCAATCGTCAGAGACAAGCCGCCCAACTGATCTTCTTTATAAGGGTCCGCGCCGGCAAGATAGCACAGCAATTCCGGCTCAGACTGCCGCAGCCCCGAACTTATTGCGTTGTCTAGCCACGCCAGATATTCATCGTCGCCAATGCCGTCGGGCAGGTCCACATCGATGGATGATGGCGGCTTCCACATCGGATAGTTATTGTGCTGGTGCAGTGAAATGGTGAAGACATCGCCGGAGTTTGGATTTCTCCGCCGGATTCCCTGCGTCGCCGCCGGTGACCCGGAAGCTGAGGGCAAGGCGTCGCCGGGCCCGCGCTTTGGGGCAAAGATCGCCGCCGTGCCATTCCCCTGATGGACGTCGCAATCCACCGTCATCGCTGTGCGAATCATGCCATCGCGCTGCAGTCGCCGGATCGCCACGGCCACATCGTGGATCATGCAGAAGCCTTCGCCATGGTCGGGGAAGGCATGATGGAAGCCGCCTCCTATAGAGACCGCAACGCGATCACCCAACGCATGCCGCGCCGCCAGTATCGACCCTCCAGCCGCCAGCCAGAAAGCCTCCACCAGTTCGCGCGAATAAGGGACCTCCAGCGCCAACGCTTCCTGCGCGCTGAGAGTGCCCGTCTCCAGCTTGTCGACATACTCCGGCGTATGCACGAGCAGGATATCCTCGTAAGTGGCCGGTTGCGGCTCCAGAAAATCATTTGTGTCAGCCACGCCGCTCGCCAGCAGCCGTTCGCGAATGCGCCGGTACTTTTCGGCGGGGAAAACGTGTTCGCCGATTGGCAGGTAATAGGCGTCGCTGTAAATCAGTTTGAAGGGCAGCATGGTGCGCATCCATAATACTGCGCATACGCCTGGGCTTGTCGTGCTGAGCGGAGTGAAATGGTCCGCGAAGCAGACTGTTTCAGGCAGTCGAGGCATCGGTGTAAACCAGCTTGCGGCGGGCAGTCAAATCTCGGCCGCTCTTACCATGAGAAACAGCCCATGAGAAACAGTCAACGAGTTAGACGTTCACTTGTAAATGTAGGGATCCTTCGGCTGCGCAAGCTGCTTCGCCCCGCGAACCAGCCACTCGCTCAGGAGGACAGAATCGAAATGGGTCACGGAACTAGCGCTTCTTCGTTGGCGGTGGTGCTTGTACCAGCATCGATCGTCGCACCGGCACGATCGCTCCCCGCGCCGGATCGGCCGCCGCATTGGCTCGAGTGAGCACCTCCTGCTGGATAAACTGTACGAATTCCTGAATCTGCCTTTGCATTTCTTCCATGCGCTCCCGCATTTGCAGAATGATCGCCATACCGCTGATATTCACGCCCAGGTCGCGCGCCAGAGACAGAATGAACTCCAGCCGCTGCAAGTCTTCGTCTGTGTAAAGGCGAGTATTGCCTTCGGTTCGGGACGGCGTCAACAATCCCTCGCGTTCATAAAGCCGTAGCGTTTGCGGGTGGATGCCATACATTTCCGCCACCGCTGAGATCATGTAGGCGCCCTTGGATTTTCGCTTCGTCACAGGTTCCCTCGCTCCGCTCGGGATTTCGCCTGTGAGCTCACGCCCACAAAGCGGCTCAACATGTAGGCGCCCTTGGATTTTCGTCTGGTCATGAAGTTCCCGCTACTTTCGTGCCGCTGACTTCCGCACAATCAATGTTAGCTTAATGCAACTTCATTACGGAGAACAACAAACTAACCTCGGGATTAGGCGAGAGGAGGGCAGGAGAAAAGATGCCTTGGAAATATGTTTGTAATGTTCGGGTTCTTGCGTGGGTCCTATGGCTGGCGACTGGTTTTCCCAGCTTCGGACAATCGCCAACTTCTGGCGACCAGCCAAGTCCAGCCTCGCACTCAGCCAAGCCGACAGAGAGCTCCAGCGAGGATTCAGGGCGCGTCGGTATCGGAGCGAAAGCCTCCCTGCTCGGTGGCGGCGTTGAGGTAGCAGTGCGGACGACTCATCGCGCCAACGTTCGTGCCGGATTCAACATAATCAGCTACTCCCGAGGCTTTAGCCAGGATGGCTTCGCCTACAATGGCCAGCTAAGCTTTAAGACCTTCGAAGCGCACTATGATTTCTTTCCTTGGGCTGGAAACTTCCACCTGAGTCCGGGCGTTCTGGCGTACTTCGGCGATCCGATTACGGCGACTGCTTCAGTGCCTGCGGGCCAAAGCTTTTCGCTCGGTGGGGTTACCTACTATAGCGACACAACCACCCCGGTCACTGGCAATGGAAAGATTGATTTTGACCGGGTTTCTCCCATGGCAACGGTGGGCTGGGGCAACCTGATTCCCCGCAGCTCCAGACATTTCAGTATTCCGTTTGAACTGGGAGTGGCATTCCAGGGGAGTCCTCAGGCAACGCTCAACTTGGCAGGCAATGTCTGTGATTCTCCTGGCGCCAACTGTCGCCCAATTCCCAGCGATCCGGTGGTGCAGAATCAGATTAAAGCGGAGCAGACCAAAATCACCAACAGCATGTCCTTATTCAAGGTCTATCCAGTTATTTCTGTCGGCTTCGGTTACAAGTTCTAAGGCCGCACAAACAAATCAGCCACCGATCTTCGCGGCTTCGCGGGACCATGACACAAATCCGCGTTCATCTGCGTTAATCCGTGGCTAAAGACGATTAGGCTGCGGGTTCAGCTTTTTGCTCTGTCGCTGCCCAACCCCGCGGCTTCAATAAATGGTTAACCGCGTACGCGACAAAGCCCGCCGCGATCAGAATCATGCCGAACTCGAACGAGCTCATATTCCACACCTGTTCATGCTCGCTGCGGATAATGGAAAAAACCAGCAGCAGCATCGGCGGGCTGCCGATCGCGATCGCTCCAAATAGTCCGCCGGGGACGCGGAACGGCCGCGCCAGTTGGGGCTCGCGGAAGCGCAACACAGCCAGTGCCATGAATTCCAGCATCAGGCTGAAGCCATAAAGAAGGATGTCGAGCGTCACCAGCCGGGCAAATCCCAAGCCCAGGCACATTGCCCATCCCATCGCCAAGGCCACAATCGCAACCCAGGGCGCCCTCGATTTCGGATGGAGCTTGGCGAAGATGCCGGGCAGCATGCCATCCTGCGCCATGGCGAGCGGCAGGCGGGAATAACTCATCACCAGAGCGTTGAACATGCCAAAGGCGCTGATGATTCCGCCGAGCACCACTCCGATACGTAGCAGCGGACCACCCAGCAGCCCGGCAATATCGGCCCACGATCCAGTTTCCCATGCCGTGGCCTTCAGGCCAGTCATCCACATAGCTGCAAAGGGAAGCACGTAGCTCAAGGCCACAATCACAACCGCAACCAGCATGGCCCGCGGATACGTCCGCTGCGGCCGCTCCACTTCCGTCGCGATGGTCGAAGCGTTGTCCCACCCCATGTAGTTCCACATGCAGATCAGCAGTCCCCCGAGTATGTCGACGGTTGAGGTGGTCGGCTTGGTCACCGCATTCGCCAGTGCTCCGAGTTTAAACGGGGCCAAAATCACGATAGCTACGAAAGGGGCCGACAGCGCAAAGAACAGCCACAACGACGTGAGCGAAACCACCTTCACCCCGGCAATGTTTAAGATCGCGCACGCGATCACCACTGCCAGCGCAACCCACCACCCGCGATCTCCCTGCTGGAACCACGGGAACATTCGCGTCAGGTAAGCCACAAACAGCGTAGGATAAATCGCCATGTCGAAAATCGACGCCACCAGCGAGAGCCACGCTTCCTGAAATCCCCAGAAATTCCCCATGGCCCGGCGCACCCACGCGTAATAGCCGCCCTCGTAGGGCAGTGCGCTCGAGAGTTCTCCGATCATAAAGGCCGTAGGCAGGCTCCACAGCAGCGGCGTGAGCAGTAGAATCAGGATCGCCCGTCCGTAGCCGGCGCCGTGCACAATGTCTTCCGTGCCATAGGTTCCGCCCGACACCATAAAGAAGGTGGCGGCGACCAAAGGCCACAGCGTGAGGCGCACGAATGTTTTCTTGGCGATCGGGTTCCGGTTGGGAGCCTTACTAGGAATGACGGCGAGAGGCTGGGGGTTTTCGGTTTGTTGACGCGGGGCGCTAGCTGTTGCCAATTTCGATGTGTTCCTCCTCAAGCGACTCACTCTCAGCTACTCCGCAGCGGGCTGGTGGTTCTGGTAAAGCGTTGCTCGAGCTTTCTGGTTTTCTTAGATTCCAGAAATCGCGCTGGAGTTAGTTCGCAAATGTGAGATTACGGGAATTCGCGAAGGATGCAAGAGAATTGTGAATTTTTATTGGAAAAGTTTTGTCAGGAAGGTCAGCGACGGAGGTAACGCACGAAGCCTTACCCAGTGAGGCCCAGTGACCTCTGTGTTAAAGATTTTGGGAACAGCAAAAGGGGACACCGACGAACACAGAGTGAAACTACTTCTCCCAGTTCCTACCGTCGACCATGCGCTTGATTCCATCCCCAGGTGAGTGACGTAGAAGTTAATCAGCAAACCAACTCCGATACCGCTCAACCGCATGTACGAGAGAAGCTGCGCCTGATGGACGGGATGAATCGCATCGACGCTCTTTACTTCGACGATAACCATATTCTCGACGACCAGATCGATCCGGTACCCAAGCTCAATCTTCTCTCCGTCGAAAACCACAGGCAGGCCGACTTGGCTGGCCACCGCGAGGCCGCGCTTCCTGATCTCATGGGCAAGACAACCTTGATACGCGCTTTCCAGCAGTCCTGGCCCCAGCACAGAATGAACATGCATGGCACAAGACACGATGGCGCCCGAAACCTGGTTAACTCGAAGTGAAGGAAGAGAAAACCGGGAACTTGAAGCAGTCATGGCCCTGCATAACACAAGAACCAAGGTTTACCCTGTGATCCCCGTGCCCCCTGTGTTAAAGATTTTGGTTCGAGTTCCGATATGGCGCTAGACGCGCTTCCAGAGTTCTTCCCGAGGATCCTCCGGGTTCAGCTTGGCCAATTCTTTCAACAGTTCTTTGGTACGCTCATCGCGTGGCATGGGCACCGTTACCGTGATCTCAACAATCTCATCCCCGCGCACGCCGTCCTTCGTGGCCGAAGGCACCCCCTTCTCGCGTAGCCGCAGCTTTTGTCCGCACTGCGTGCCAGGCGGAATCTTCAGTAGCGCCCGGCCATCAATCGTCGGCACCTCAATCTTTGCTCCCAGAGCCGCTTCGGTAACGCCCACCGGCACCGTGAGGTGAATGTCATCCCCATCGCGCCGGAAAACAGGATGCTCGCCAATTCGAATAATGACGTAAAGATCGCCGGCCGGTCCGCCGTGAGCTCCGGCATTGCCTTTGCCGGCCAGCCGAATCCGCTGCCCATCGCGCGTCCCCGCCTTGATGCGCACCTCCAGCGGTTCCGTACGGCTGACCGTGCCTTCGCCGTGGCACGTGGGACAAGTAGAAATATTCTTGCCCGTTCCATGGCAGCGCGGGCAGGTCACATTGAATTTCATCCGGCCACCGGTTTGCGTGATCTGTCCAGTGCCGTTGCACTCCGGACATTTTCCCGGCGCTTCGATATAACCCTGGCCGTGACAATTGGAGCAAACATCCTGCCGCGTAATGTTGAGGCGCATCACGCCGCCGCGGATCGCCGTCCAGAACGGCACATTCACCTGGTATTCAAGATCGCTTCCCGGCTCCGGTCCGGTCTCAGCTGCTGCCCCGCGTCCGCCGCCGAACATCCCCGAGAAGATGTCCCGAAACCCTCCCCCGCCGCCGCTTCGCCGTCCGCGGGCGGCGCCGTCCGCTAAATCCGAGAAGTCGAATCCGCCAAAATCAAACGGAACGCCCTGCCCGCCGGCTCCTGCGCCCGAAAATCCACCTGATGCGCCGCCGTCAAATCCGCCCGACCCTCCGCCCCGCGCATAGGCCTCTGCCGTCGCTGGGTCGATATTGTCCGAATAAAATCCGACCTGGTCGTAGATCTTGCGCTTCTTGGGATCGCTGAGCACATCGTTCGCCTCGGAGAGTGCTTTGAATTTCTCCTCAGCAGATTTGTCCCCAGGATTTACGTCAGGATGGTACTTCCTCGCCAGCTTGCGAAACGCCTTGCGAATCTCCTCGGCCGACGCGGACTTCTTCACGCCCAAGATTTCGTAGTAGTCTTTTTTGGTGGTGGTGGCCATTTGAATTCATGAGGTTTGTCATCCTGAGCGAAATTGCCACCCGCGAAGCGGGCGGTAATGCAGTCGAAGGATCCCTGCCTTCGCTTGGTCGCATACCACGAAGTGCATAGGGATCCTTCGACTGCGCGTGTGCTTCGCGTTGCGAAGAGCACCTCCGCTCAGGACAACAGAGCTTTATTTCTTATCTTCCACGTCCACGTACTCCGCATCGATCACGCCTTCGTCTTTCTTCTGACCGCCCGAAGCACCAGCGCCATCCGTCGGACCAGCCCCCGGCGCGCCGCCCTCCGGCCCCTTCGCCTGCGCCGACTTGTACATCTCCTCGGCCAGCTTGTGCGAAGCCTTGGTCAAGTTCTCGCGAGCTTTGTCCATCTGCGCCTTGTCATTCGACTCCAGCGCTTTCTTGGCATCGGCTACGGCATTCTCAACATCTCCACGCTCCGAGCCGGAGATCTTGTCGCCGTTCTCTCGCAGCATCTTCTCGACGTTGTAAACCATGCTGTCGAGCTGATTCTTAGCCTCGATCGACTCGCGCGCTGCCTTGTCCTCTGCCGCGTGCGCGTCGGCTTCTTTGGCCATGCGCTCGACCTCTTCCTTCGACAATCCCGAAGACGACGTAATCGTAATCTTCTGGTCCTTGCCCGTGGCCGTATCTTTCGCGGTCACGTTCAGGATGCCGTTGGCGTCGATGTCAAACGTCACTTCAATCTGCGGAACGCCACGCGGAGCCGTAGGAATTCCGGTCAAGTGGAACTTGCCCAGAGTTCGGTTCTGCGCCGCCATGGGACGCTCGCCCTGCAGTACGTGCACTTCAACCGAGGTCTGATTATCCGCCGCCGTCGAAAACGTTTCTGTCTTCTTCGTCGGAATCGTCGTGTTGCGCGGGATCATCGGCGTCGCCACGCCGCCCAGCGTTTCAATCGAAAGCGATAGCGGAGTCACGTCCAGCAGCAACAGATCTTTCACCTCACCACCGAGCACGCCGCCCTGAATCGCTGCGCCAATCGCGACCACTTCATCGGGATTCACTCCCTTGTGGCCTTCCTTGCCGAACAACTCTTTCACCAGCGCCTGAATACGCGGCATGCGCGTCTGTCCGCCGACCAGCACCACTTCCTGGATCTTGCTGGCATCCACGCTCGCATCTTTCATGCACTGCTTGCAGGGGCCCACCGAGCGCTGAATGATGTCTTCCACCATCGACTCGAGCTTGGCCCGCGTCAGCTTCTTCACAAGATGCTTCGGACCGCCGGCATCCGCCGTAATAAACGGCAGGTTGATTTCGGTCTCCATCGTCGTCGAAAGCTCAATCTTCGCCCGCTCAGCCGCATCACGCAGCCGCTGCAGCGCCATCTCATTTCCTTTGCCACGCAGGTCCAGCCCTTCATCCTTCTTGAATTCATCAATCAACCAGTCGACCAGCCGCTGATCGATGTTGTCGCCGCCCAGGTGCGTGTCGCCATTAGTCGCCTTCACCTCGATGACACCTTCGCCCACTTCCAGCACCGAGATGTCGAATGTCCCGCCGCCAAAGTCGTACACGGCGATCAATTCGTCTTTCGTCTTATCCAGCCCGTACGCCAGCGCCGCCGCCGTCGGTTCGTTGATGATGCGCTTTACTTCGAGCCCGGCAATCTGCCCGGCATCTTTCGTGGCTTGCCGCTGCGCGTCATTGAAGTAGGCCGGGACGGTAATCACTGCCTCGTTCACTTTTTCGCCGAGATAGTCTTCCGCCGCTTTTTTCAGCTTCTGCAGAATCAGCGCCGAAATTTGCGGAGGCGTGTACTCCTTGCCCTGCGCCAGCACCGCCACGTGGTCGCCCGACTGCACAACCTTATATGGGACCATCTTGATCTCTTCCGTCACCTCGTCGTAGCGCCGTCCCATGAAGCGCTTGATCGAATAAACCGTGTTCTCCGGATTGGTGATCGCCTGCCTCTTTGCCACCTGCCCCACCAACCGCTCCCCAGTCTTGGTAAACCCAACCACGGAAGGCGTAGTTCGTCCTCCTTCTTCATTAGGGATAACTTTAGGCTCGCCGCCCTCCATCACCGCCACACAAGAATTGGTGGTTCCAAGGTCAATTCCAATAATCTTGGCCATAGATCGTCTCCTGTTATCTTTCCTGAATCAAATAAGTGCCTTGTAATCAATGCGCTTATGATTGCCAACAATCCCATGCTAAGACCTGAGTGGGACGTTGTCAAATTTTAGATGCGGTGGGAAGGGTCGGGGATGCGCCGCTTGTAACGGCTCGTAGCTAGGGCTCCCTACAAAATGCCTTCGAACCGCAAGAAGATAGTAAGAGGTACGGAGGGCATTCCGAGGAGGCCGCAGGCAGAGTTCATTGATATCTTCCTCGGAGTATCCTTCGTCTCCTGCGTTACGACGCGGCCGTCCCCTCCTCCGGACCGAAGACGGCGCGCGACGGCAAGGACGTATGGATCGGCCTCCTCTTCACCCGAATCCCTATCCGGATCGAGAACGTCGGGTACAATCGAGAGAATATCCTTAACCTCTTCGAAGGAGGGCGATTGTGCTTTCGCCATTTCCTCGTGTTCTTTCGCCCATAAATACTGCGCATCGGGTAGTTTGGGATCGGCAAACCTTTCTAGTTCCTTTACAACCTCAATTGGAAAAACAAGTCTGCCAGCGACGACAAGCGTACTCATCGAGTTGAAGACGCCTTGCTTTCTCGTATTTTCAATCGAACGCCGAATTTCTATTATCGATGATGTGTCGAAGACCCAAATGACGTGCTGGGCCATATCTATCCACCGAGATGGCCCGCCTCCGGATTGGCGAGCGCATCGAATGTGACCTCGGGGATGTCCAGGAGCTCCACAGCTTGAGATCGGTCGAGAATTTCGCGATTAACTGCTTCGACGAACAGGAAACTAGCGCGGTCTCCAAGTTGGTCTTCCCGAATCTCGGTTCTGCTGCGGCCTCTGCCGCCACCGCCGACGGGTTTCGCGTCAGAAGCCGCCGGGATCTGGTCATACAGAGCCCAAGTCGCGGCACCGATTTCGATCATTCTGATGACCGAGGCCCTGAGGCTCACCTTGTAAAGGCTAGCTAGCCGCTTTGCCAAAGAAAGATCCGTAACCTGGACCCTTGAATTCCAGCCATGCTGGCGAAGTGCGGCCTCTACGTCTTTAGTGGGCAATAGCACTGAAGCGGCAAACTGTTCACACCAGCGCTCCAAAGGGTCCGTTCGGGAACTTGTTCGTGTCGGCTCAAGGCATGCAGAACTGGTACGCGTAACAAGATGGCCGAGTTCGTGAAACATCGTAAAGATTCTCGCGGACTCGTTCCACGCCGTGTTAACGGCGACCAAGGGCGCAAATTCATCCCACAAAGAGAATCCTTGGCTGGAGCCTTTGCCCAGCGAAAGCAGGAAAACCAAGTGGCCAGAACGTTCTAACGATTCTCGCCACCGGTCGAAGGCCATGGCGGAGCTTTCCCACTCTCTTTGCTCAGACGGCGTAACTTTGAGAACTCCTCGAATTGCTGTCGCGACCGCGGCCGGGTCATCGCTCGCCGAGGCCAACGGCGTTTGCGCTGGCTCGAATTCCAGGCCCCGGCAGATCCACGACATAATCTCCTGCAGCCGAGAGGCTCTCCTAAGATAGCGGCGCTCATCAGCGTTTAGATCACGCCGCTCGCCTAGAGGGTGCCGAAACTCAACAGCAACAGGCCGATTTTGGGGGGGCGCAGGCAGAAGGAGTGCGGCCAAAGGTCGATGCAATTTTCCGGCAAGTTTGCGCGCATGACTAAGAGTGGGTCTACTCCTGCCGGATATCCACGACGTCAGTAATGAAGCATCGACCCCAACAGCGCGGGCAACGTCTTCGGGCGCGTAACCCGATTCAGCGATTGCCCATCGAAGTACCGACGGGGTTACCGGTATTTCTATCGTGCGACCCATTGCGCCTTTGATTCTAGGCCTAAGTTCGACTCCGCGGCGAGTGGCTGGTGAGTGCCGGGTGCCCCATGTCTCGCGTTCTTTGCGAGACGTGGGATTCCACGGCCCCATCCCCCTGGGGCTTTTTGCCACACTCTTTCCCGCACCCTTAAACCCCGGGGAGCCAATCATGACCATCGAAATCCGCGACGCATCATTGGAGGCCAGAATCCGAAAGCAACTCCAAGCCACCGGCTCCAGCAGCGTCGAGGAAGTGCTGCTCCGCCTGCTCTAAACCCTCTGAGCGCACAGTTCAAATCGGAACTGCATTCTGCGAAAAATGCCTTTTGGGTGGCGCAGCGCTTCCAGCGCTGCGATAAGTTAGCTATAAGAGAACGGCTTTAGCCGCCGAGGTACTTATGGCCGCACCGCACCGAGGCAATACCGGATACAGCGTCTACTTCATCACCGCCTCGACTTTCCAGCGAAGGCTACTTTTCGATAAAGAGTCCATGGCTCGCATGTTTGTGGAAGTGCTGTTCCATTATCGAGACCATAAGAATTATCTGCTGCACGAATTTGTGCTGATGTTCGATCATTTGCATCTGATGATCTCCCCCGGTTGATTCACCACACTCTTTTTCATACCCTTAAGCTTAAGGAGCCAATCATGACCACCGAAATCCGCGACGTATCATTGGAGGCCAGAATCCGAAAGCAACTCCAAGCCGCCGGCTCCGGCAACGTCGGCGAAGTGCCGCTCCACTCGCTCGAAACTTCCTCACTCCTGTCATCCTGAGCGAAGCGACTGCTTCGCGAATGCGAAGCAGTCGCGCAGTCGAAGGATCCCTACCTGCGGAGGGAACTCGGTCCCCTCAAGGCTCCGCACCCGCGAAATTCACACATATCGTTGTGACCTCCAACCTTGCGGCGACGCCCGCGTTTGTCTCATCATGAACTAAACAGAATGATATACAAAATAAAATTGACATAGCGAAAAGCTAACAACTCCTTTGTTTCCCGGATTTTGATACTTAAGTCCTTCGGATCGCGTATTTTGCGGGCACCGCCCGCTAAGTCTCGTGTTTTCAATAATAGGGAAGGGGGGTGGTAATGACGACTATGCATTTGACACAGAGGAAACCAAAATGTCATCGTCAAAATACCGTGA
This sequence comes from Candidatus Sulfotelmatobacter sp., assembly GCA_049588915.1. GTDB lineage: Bacteria > Acidobacteriota > Terriglobia > Terriglobales > Acidobacteriaceae > Sulfotelmatobacter. The sequence continues at coordinate 7,042 of JBAVZU010000179.1, read as the reverse complement.
CAGGATAGTGGTTTTATTGATCTGTGCAATTGGGCTTACGTTGAATCCAGCGAACGCTTCCGCCTTTGTCGATCTCGACGGCATCCACTGGACCGTGAGCGAGCTCAGGATGGTTCCAGTACTTGATAACGAGCTCGGTCAGTCTTATAACCATGCGGGCGTCGGAATCGAATATTGGCCACCTCTTAGATTCTTTGAGCGTGATAGCTCTTTCGATTTTGGCGCGGGCACTGCCAGTACCGATAAATTCGTTCAGTATCTCAGTCTGGCCACTGAGGGAGAGGTAACCCATGGTGTCGGACAAGGGCAACTCCACGGGAGTCGTGTATATCATATGTCTCTCAATGGGCCTGCTGGATTCTCCTCTGTCTACCCTAATGTGTGTGCCCTGAAGATCGACGTTCGGCCCGAGTCCAGCAAAGATTCCAGCAATGTAGACATGACGCGGTATAAGGGAGTCATATTCCTGCTGTCGGATATTGTGGGAAATATTTTGGCCTATGAGTTGTGCCCACTCGATGGCCATAGCTTGAGTGAAGGTGCCAATGGGCGCGTGAGTGGATACTGCCGCCAATGCTTGTCTAGCTTGATCGGTCGCGTCCCACCCAAGCATTCCGAGGGTGACATCGTGCGTTCTGCCAGAAGCGGAGAAGAAAAGCTTATTGCTAAGTGCAGTAATTTTACAGTCGTTATCGGTTGGGACTTTCCCTTCGTCCACGCTGCGACTATCAGCAGCGATGATGATTTTATTCTGCGAATAGCCGACGACGATTACCGTTCCGGATTCGAATTGGGCAACTGTTATCGCATCAACGGCCAAAAGGAAAATCAGCATGGCGAGCAGTTTCATATTCGCCTTCTGTCGGATGATGGTTCTTGGGCTACGTGGGAAGCCAATGGGAAAAAACGCACATTTTTTAACCATAGGGTTTTTCTCAAATTCAAACGGGGCCCATGGTTTGAATTATTGGGCCTAACTGATCGGGGAAGGTAAACCTTATATCATGGAATCGGATTTACTCTCCGTGAGCGAAAACACCTTTAGGGTTCCGTAAAAATTTCCCTCGCGGGATGCAGAATCCGCTGCGGAGCGGCCGAAGCTGGCGGAATTGCGCGAACATCTGCACACGCGCAAGCCGATAGCGATCCCGCTGAGCACTGCACGATTGGTAAGAGAAGAGCGCGAGGCTCGGCGATCGTCCTTGACGCTTCGGCGGCGATTGACTGGCTTCTTCAGACCGCCGCAGGCCAACGAATTGAGAGCCGAATTTATTCGCGCCGCGAATCTCTCCATGCGCCGCACCTCCTGGACCTTGAAGTCGCGCAGGTGCTGCGACGGTCGGTGCGGGAAGCTGCTGTTTCCGAACGACGTGCCGATGAGGCGCTCAAGTGCTCAACCTTCGCGTAACTCGCTGTCCTCACTTCGTTCTGCTGCCGCAAATCTGGCGACTGCGGCATAATCTCTCGGCGTACGATGCTGCGTACGTCGCGCTCACCGAAAAACTCGGGGCCACGCTTATTACGCGGGATGGCCGGCTCGCTTCTGTTTCCAGCAAATCGGCGATTATCGAGGTGTTCTGAGAAGCGGGAGATACTACGGTTCCTGTGCCCAAGCCTTCTGCATAGTCAAGAAGGCGCCTTTTGCGACGGAAAAATTTGGCGCAAAACAAAACGCCCCAGACTCGTTTGAGTCAGGAGCGTATGTCGATCAGCCCTCCCCCAAGTGCTGCTCAATTAGGAGATTAACCCCAAGCCTCATTTCGGTAAATGGCTAGACCGTGCCATCACCCCCCCACGAAGGTCACCACGCTCGTACAAGGCCACGCTGGCCTACTGCAAGATGAACGAAGCAGGAAGCTTAGCCCAATAAATCTAAATTTTTATTGACCCGATCATCGGCTCCCCGCAAGACTCTCGGCGCGGAGACTCCTGAGAAGAGAGTCGAAGTCGTAGCGCCCCGGAAACGACGCAAAGGTTTCTGACAGCTAGCGTGTATTACCATCCAGACGATGTGTTCCCGCGCCCGACGTTGCTTGTCTGATCCGTTGGTCCTGCTGTGTCTGGCGGCAGGACTCCTCTCCTTCGTCGTGCAATCGGGCGAGTTGGGCACAGCTGACACGATGCATCGGCTTCAGGCCACGCATTGGCTGTGGACGTCCGAGCCCCAAGTATTCCCCAACGAATATCCCGAGTTCGGTCTGCATGGCCGCGGAGGGCAGCTTTATAGCTGGTACGGAATCGGGCAATCGTTGCTCATGTTGCCCGCGGATCTGCTCGGCACATGGATCGCACACCGGGAAATCTTTTCGGGCTATACTGATGATCCGGCGGTGCGCAGCATCGTGGTGAGTTACTGCACCAGTATCCTGGTGAATGTGCTGACGGTGCTGATCGGCTTTCGTTTCCTCCGACAATTGCAATTCAGCGTGCGGGAGACCGTACTCGGCTTGCTGGCGCTGATGTTTTGTACGACTCATCTGCATTACACGCAGAACATGATGGAGAACAATTACATCATGCTTCTGACCCTGACGGGATTCTCCTTTCAATATGAATGGTTGCGCACAGGCCACGGAAGATCTTTGTTGATTGGCTCGGGGGCTCTTGGGCTGAATTTGCTTACGCGACTGACGACTGTTCTCGATCTGGTAGCAGCCGGGATTTTTGTGCTGCTCGTGTTCTGGTTTGAAGGAGTTCGAGGACGGGCATTATGGCAGAGACTTCTGGACTACGGTAAAGTCGCCGCTCCTGTGTATGCGTTTTTTATCGTGATTGACCGGCTTTATCAGTTCTATCGTTTCGGATCGTTTACCAATACTTACGTGGCGCTGTTCGCCAAAGAGCAGCGGTTGCAGGATCCCACGTTGCCGCCAAATTTCCCATGGACCACTCCCTTTATCGATGGTTTTCTCGGGCCGTTGTTTAAGCCCGAGAAATCTATTTTTCTTTTCGATCCCTTGCTGGCGCTGGCGATCGTACTGCTGGCGCTGCTTTGGAAGCGGGTATCTCCCGAAGTCCGGGCATACGCCTTGACCTCTATATTCCTGTTGCTCTGCTATATCAGTTTTTATGCGCGATACGCCTTCTGGGCTGGAGACTTTGCCTGGGGCGATCGTTACGTCTCGACGTCGGTGGAAATGGTGGCGATGATGGCCGTGCCGTTGCTGCTCCGCCATCGTGAGAATCTGAGCCGCTCGATCTGGATTAGTGGAATCGCGCTGATCACAGTCAGCCTGATCATCCAGCTTGCGTCGCTTGCGTTCTGGCTGCCGTTGGAGATTTACCAGATGGAAACGCTGGGGCATCCGACTTTTGTGATTGCGCTTCGCTTCAAGAATATTGCGGCATTTGCTCTGGGAAAAATGGACGCGTGGGGACTGAACAATGAATCCATGACCCAGGACGCCTGGGATTACGTTCACATCACCACCTGGAATTTTCTGCCGTTTTTGTTGCGCAGAGTGGGTGAGGCGCCGCAGTGGGTGGTGGAAACAGCGTTTGCCGTTTGGGGAGCGGCGTTCGCAGCGCTGGCGTGTGTTTGCGGTAAGATATGGCTCCTGTATGGTAGAATGGTAGAACACTAAGGTAGAAGGTAGAAATGAGCTTAAATATCAAGAGCGAGAAAACTCATCGGCTGGCCCGGGATTTAGCGCGGCTGACGGGCGAGAGCATGACAGCGGCCGTAGAAAGGGCGGTCCAGGAGAGATTGGAACGGATTCGCAAAGACGAAAAGACCAGCTTAGCGGAGCGGCTGCTGAAGATCGGGCGGGAGTGCGCTCCCTTGTGGAAGGAGCCGTACCGTTCGGTGGACCACGGCGAACTGTTATACGACGAGAAGGGGTTGCCCAAGTGATCGTCGACACATCGGTGATTATAGCGATTCTGCGGGATGAACCTGAGACCGCGGCGCTCGTGGAAGCTTTGGAAAGACCACGGGTTCGCCGAATGTCGGCGGTGAGCTATGTTGAGGCCGCCGTCGTCGTTGACAGCAACCGAAATCCGGTGCTTAGCCGACGATTCGATGATTTATTGCGCGATGTCCAAATCGCCGTGGAGCCAGTAACCGCGCAACAGGCGCGCATTGCGCGCGAAGCGTATCGCGATTTTGGCAAGGGACGTCACCGGGCGGGCCTCAATTTTGGAGACTGCTTTTCATACGCGCTCGCGAAGGTAACAGGCGAGCCGCTGCTCTTCAAAGGAAACGACTTTTGCCATACCGAGATTGAATCCGCCGCGGAGTGAACAGGCAAATCCTAAGCGGCCTTACGACGAGCCACTTTAGCCGCTTGCTTTCCAAGGGCGGTACGGGTTTTCTTCGGAAGATGCGCGATCGTACGTTTCTCTTTTGCGACGCTGGAGGCTTTCTTAATATTTTTCCGGCCGGCTGTTTTTTGCTTTGCGCTTGCCATAAGTCCTCACACGATTCAATCTCACGGAGAAAGTTGGATGGTCTAAGTGCGAGGAGAGTTGTTTGTGCATTCCGTCTGCAGGGAAGAAAACGTCAGTCGTACTTCTCGTAGCGGATGGACTTCCGATCCCAGCCCAGCGATTTCAGCAATTCGCGATTAGCTTTGACCATTTTATCCAAGCCGCAAATATAAGCGTGCATGTCGAACCGGCCCTGGGCGATTTCCGGTACGTGCCGCTGCACGTAGCCACGAAGACCTTGCCAGCCGTCACTGGCACGACTCAGTGTGGGTAAGTAGTGAAAGTTGGAATCCAGTTCGGCAAGACGCAGAAATTCGCTGTGATAATACATGTCTTCTTCCCGGCGGTTGCCGAATAGAAGCCAGAGATGCTTCTCTTGATGGCGTGCCTTTTCCGCCAAAAGCCAATGAAGCATGGAGCGGAATGGAGCGATGCCGGTGCCAGTTGCGATGAACAGGGTATCGCGCAAGGGTGGGTGAAGGATGAAGTCACCGAAAGGTCCCTGTAATGAAACCTCCTCGCCAGTTTTCATGTCACAGAGGAAGTTTGACATGAAACCATCTTGCACACGGTTGAGACAGAGCGCGAAGCGATGCTCATCGGCTGGCGGCGAGCAGATCGAATAGGCGCGGGTAATCTCTTCTCCGTCAGGCTTTGACTGGCGCAAAGAAAGCCACTGGCCGGCAACGAAGCCGAAACGGCTTTCTCCCACCATCTCAAACTCGAGATGTTGTGTATTCTCCGACAAGCTGTCGGAGGACACCAGGCGCGCAGTAAAGGTCTTGAATGGCGACATCTATCATGTAGATGAGACCGAGCCGCGCAAAGTAGCGAAACAAAGACTGCCGCCGTTGCGCACGGAACTACTCAACCGTGACGGACTTCGCCAGGTTGCGGGGCTGGTCCACGTCGCAGCCACGACGAACCGCTATGTGATAGGCGAGCAGTTGGAGCGGAACGATCTCCAGAATTGGCGAGAGTTCTTCCGGCGCAGGCGGCACGTAGAGGACATGGTCGGCGGCTTCCTTGATCTCTTCATCGCCTTCGGTGGCCAGCGCAATCACCACGCCGGAGCGCGCTTTCACTTCCTTCAAGTTCGACATCGTCTTCTCATAGCGCAGCATCGAATCCGGGTTGTTAACGTCCCGGGTAGCGATGATGACCACCGGGAGGTTCTCGTCGATCAGCGCGTTAGGGCCGTGCTTCATCTCTCCGGCAGGATATCCCTCGGCGTGAATGTAGGAGATTTCCTTCAGTTTCAGCGCGCCCTCCAGAGCGATCGGGTAGTGAATGCCGCGACCCAGGAATAGGAAGTCGTGCGCGCGCTGGAAGCGTTTTGCCAGGTCCTCACACTTCTCGTCATGCGTGAGAAGCGTTTCTAGCTTGCCGGGGACGAGCGTAAGTTCCTGAGCCGCGGCTCGCGTCTGCTCCGAAGTCATAGTTCCGCGAGTTTGTGCGAGATACAACGCGAAGAGATAAAGAGCGGTCAGCTGGCAGGTGAACGCTTTGGTAGAGGCTACACCGATCTCGGGTCCGGCGTGGGTGTAAATGGTTCCGGCGGCTTCGCGCGTGATCATGGAGCCAACGACGTTGCAGATGGCGAGAGTGTGCGAGCCTTTGGCCTTAGCCTCGCGCTGCGCGGCGATGGTATCGGCGGTCTCCCCTGATTGCGAAATGACGAGCGTGATCGTGTCGGGAGCCACAATAGGATCGCGATAACGCCATTCGCTGGCGTAATCGACTTCGACCGGAACCCGGGCAAAATCTTCGATCATGAACTTGCCGGCTTGTCCGGCATGCCAGCTGGTGCCGCAGGCAAGGATGTTGATTTTTTTGGCGGCGCGGAATTCGGCCTCGCTGATCTGCATTTCGTCGAGAAAGATGTGACCGGTATCGAGAGAGATGCGTCCCAGCGTCGTTTCGCGAATGGCGCGCGGCTGCTCATAAATTTCCTTGAGCATGAAGTGCTTGAAGCCGGCCTTCTCCGCCATGATGGGATCCCAGGTCACGTGCTGTACCTGGCGCTGGATGGGTTTACCGTCGAAATCCGTAAGTTGCACGCCTGCAGGGGTGACCACGGCGAGGTCGCCATCCGCCAGAAAGAAAATATCGCGCGTGTGATACAGGATCGCGGGAACATCGGAGGCAACAAAATATTCGTCATTGCCCAAGCCAATCACCAGTGGAGGGCCGTTGCGTGCCGCCACAATCTTGTTGGGCTCGTCGACCGAGATCACGGCCAGGGCGAACACTCCGGAGAGGTCTTTTACGCTGCGTCGAACGGCGGCTTCAAGTGTGGGGTGGTGGCCGTTGCCCGTCTTGAAAAGATGCTTCTCGATTAGATGGGCGATGACCTCGGTGTCGGTCTCGGTGACGAACTTATGGCCTTCTTCAATCAGCTTCTTCTTCAAGCTGAGATAATTTTCGACGATGCCATTGTGAACGACAACGATCTTGCCGGTGCAGTCGCGATGAGGATGAGCGTTTTCCTCGGTGGGGCGTCCGTGCGTGGCCCAGCGAGTGTGACCAATGCCGTAGCTGCCGTCGAGAGGTTTGAGGCGGATGACTTCTTCCAGGTTGCGCAGTTTGCCTTCGGCTCGCCGGAGCTGTAGCT
>JBAVZU010000178.1:0-2205 GCA_049588915.1 Candidatus Sulfotelmatobacter sp. | reverse complement strand
CTAGCGTGTCGCCATTCCACAGAAAGGCAGATGATCACTCCAGGCGCTTCCGTTCGGACTTCAGATTAAGATTCTTGATTAGCCGGTGCAGGTACTTGGGATGGATTCCTAACAGCCTTGCGGCCTCAATGTAGTTCCCTCTAGCGTCGTCCATCGCCGTGATCACCAGTTGCTTCTTCGTCTGGTTGAGCGTGTTGTGGTACAGCGCCGCCGTCATCTCCGACGATCGCTCTTCCAGCAGCGCCTCGGGAAGATCTTCGGGCAGGATCTCGTCCGTCAGTCCCAGCACGATAGCGTGTTCGATGGCGTTCTCCAGCTCGCGAACGTTGCCGGGCCAACTGTATTGCATCAGCAGGGACCGCGCCTCCGCTGGAATGCCTTTGAAGCCGCGTTTGCTCTTCGCCGAAAACTTATTGGCAAAATGCAGCGCCAGTGTGGGAATGTCTTCACGGTGCTCGCGCAGGGGCGGCAGCGCCACCGAAACCACGTTGAGGCGATAATAGAGGTCCTGCCGGAACTCACGCGCCTTAATCGCCTGCTCCAGGTTCTTATTAGTTGCCGCGACGACGCGTGCGTTAAATGGCAGCAGGCGAGTGCCCCCCAGCCGCTCGAATTCACGCTGCTGCAAGACCCGCAGAAGTTTGGATTGCAGCAGGGGAGCTATCTCGCCGATTTCGTCGAGCAGCAAAGTTCCGTCCTCGGCGGTTTCAAACTTGCCCTTCTTGGTCGCAGCCGCGCCGGTGAAAGCTCCCTTCTCATGCCCAAACAGTTCGCTTTCGAGCAATGTTTCCGGAATCGCAGCGCAGTTGATGGCGACGAATGGCTTGTTGGGACGCGAGCTGTTGGCATGAATGGCGCGGGCCACCAACTCTTTGCCGGTTCCGCTTTCCCCGCGGATGAGCACTGTCGAATCGCCCTTTGCCACTCGTCTGATGAACTCGGTAACCCGCGACATCGCCCGGCTCTCGCCAAGCAGGGTGTCTGCGCCCACGTCCGCTCGAAGCCGCTGATTCTCAGCCCGGAGAGAATCGAGCTTTACCAGGTTCTCCAGCGAGACCGCGGCAATGCGGGAAACCGAGCTCAGGAAGTACGCGTGGTCCTCGCCGAATGGTGGCGATGTCGCCGGCGAAGTCAAGTAAATCACCCCGAGGATGTTCTCTACCCCAACTAGGGGAGAGCACAACACATGTTCATCCGGCGGAGACGCAGTAGAAGCAGTAGCAAAGATGGCACAACGTTCCCACACGGCTCGTTGTGCCCACTCCTCGCGGACAACCATCTCTGGCTTTGCGTCTCCGTCGCGGCTCCACGTGCAAGGCGGATTGGATTCCTCACTTCCGTTCGACTGCAGCACAATTGCGCCTTGTGCGGCAGGGATCACTTCGGAAATCAGCCTCAGCAACTCGCGCTGCAGAGTGTCCACATCGTGAAAGGAGTTGACAAGGTTGGCGATCTTGAAAAATGCGGACAGGTCGCGCGCCATCCGGCCTATGCCTGAGGAATTCGCTGGCAGGCCCGAACGCTGGTCGAGAAACAATGCCGTAAGCGTACCGCTTGTCGCTTGTTTGCTGGCGTCCGATGACTGCGAGCCAGCATCGTTATCCTCGCCGGTGAGAAACACAAACTCGCTGGTTCCGACGCGAATCCGATCTCCATGTCGAAGGGGCGTGCGGTTTATCTGAATTCCGTTGACGAATGTCCCGTTGTGACTCTCGAGATCGGAAATCTCATAAACGTCTGGGGGAACCTGGGTGATCGTGCAGTGCTTTCGCGATACCGCGGAGTCGCCAATCATGATTTGGTTGGCAGTGTCCCGGCCCAGAGAATGCGGACCGTCAGTTAGAGCGCGGACCGTCCCTTCCAGCGGTCCGGACATCGCCACCAACCTCGGATTCAGCAAGTTTCCCTCCTGCCGAACAGTCTAGCCGAGTTTGCTCGCGACGCGTTGCGAATCTAATTGTGCAACCCTCGACCCTCAGTGAATCCTCTCCGTGGGAACCTGTCGGATACCCGCTGGTAGCCGATCGGCTACCGGATACCAACACGCGGAGCATCTTGTCACGGTCGGCCAGAACTCATCTTGTTGTAAACGCAGCAGAATTATCCAACAAACCCGCTCGGCTCGACTTGGCACCATGCTTGCCTTACACAATGCGTCACAGCAGTACTCAGCGAAGGCGCTGAAGACTTCTAGAGACAAAATTC
>JBAVZU010000177.1:0-4377 GCA_049588915.1 Candidatus Sulfotelmatobacter sp. | reverse complement strand
CTTTGTGGAAGTGCGTCGTCGCACCCGGCCCATGGTGTGCTTCGTCAACGTCGAAAGCGTCGACCGCATCATCTACTCCATCTTCCACAGATTCAACCTGGAGTGGAAAACCCGCACCCTCAACCTAGTTACACAAGCAGCTTGACGTCACCCGTTTGCCCTCGCCATTGACTCCCATCCCATACCCGGGGTAGGCTTTATGCAATGGTAGTGACTTGCCCTCTGGGCATGCGCATCCCGGCCGACCCCGTCCCGACGCATAATCCTGTTTTGTCCGCAAAATGGCTGTTAATCCTTTCCTTACGCAGTGCGTCAAAAGAGACTGAATGAAGAAAAGTATCGGGGTAACTCCCAACATCGAGACTCTATTCGGTACACGCGACGAAAATGTTCGCGTGCTGGAAGACGGCCTGAACATAACGATCGACTTGCGATCGAACGCGATTGAACTGGAGGGCGCGGCCCGCGATGTGGCTCGCGCCGAGCAGGTATTCACCGACTATGAAATCCTGCATCGCAGCGGATTCAGCTTCAATAATGGCGACCTGAACAGCATGTTGCGCGTGCTGGTGGCCGATCCCACCGCAAGCTTGCGCGGCCTGGCCGATGCCGGGCGCCAACGCTCGCTGGGACGTCGCATGGTTCAACCCAAGAGCGTGAACCAGCGGCGCTATGTGGAAGCTATTGAGAAGCACGACATGGTTTTCGGCATCGGCCCCGCAGGCACCGGAAAGACTTATCTTGCCGTCGCCATGGCAATCTCTGCGCTCCTGGCCAAGCGGGTGAATCGAATCATCCTGGCTCGTCCGGCAGTCGAGGCGGGGGAGCGCCTGGGATTCTTGCCGGGCACGTTGCAGGACAAGATCGATCCTTATCTGCGTCCCTTATACGACGCGCTGTATGACATGCTCGATCCGGAAAAAGTGGACCGCTATCTGGAGAAGAATGTGATAGAGATTGCGCCCATCGCCTTTATGCGCGGGCGCACCCTAAACGACTCCTTCGTGATTCTCGATGAAGCGCAGAACACCACGTCAGAACAGATGAAGATGTTTGTCACACGTCTCGGATTCAACTCCAAGGCCGTCATTACGGGAGACGTCACACAGATCGATTTGCCCAACGCGCGCCGCAGCGGATTGCTGGAAGCCATGGACATTCTGAAAAAAGTCGAAGGCCTGACGTTCGTGCACTTCGACGAATCCGATGTGGTCCGGCATCACCTGGTCCAGCGAATTATTCGCGCCTATGACGAGCACAAAACTCACATCGCACAGCAGCAGATGCTCTTGTTGGCCGGAGGAAAAAGCTCCGATGGCACGGGTGGTAACCTGAGAAACACCGAGACTAGCCATGCCGAAGTGAAGGATCTGGAGGCCCGCTAAGCATCGGGAATATTAATGCGTGCAGAGAAACGGTGGTTATACTTCGAAGGAAAATTGCTGGACTGAGCGCGTCCACCCTCGAACGTTTTCTGTTGCGGGCAAGGGGCGCGGTCGGTGTGCGCTACCCTGTAAACGTGTTGGTGACCGGCAACCAGGAGTTGCGCTCGCTAAACCGGCGGTTCCGCGGCAAAGACCAAGCCACCGATGTGTTGTCGTTCCCAGCGGCGATGATTGCGAGCAGTCACACAAAGCAAGTCGCGGGCGATGTTGCAATCTCGGCAGATATTGCGCGGGAGAACGCCAGGCGTTTAGGGCACACGGCGGCGGAAGAGATAAAGATCCTGCTGCTGCACGGCGTCCTGCATCTGGCGGGCTTCGATCATGAGCGGGACCAGGGGGAGATGGCCCGCGAAGAGGTGCGATTGCGGAGGCAACTAAAATTGGAGGTAGCTCTCATCGAGAGGGTGAACTCGAGCGACGGGAATGCCGTGAACCGTCAAAGCCGCAGGAAGCCTCGTTTCTCTGGAGAGCGGAACACCGCATGAATTGGGAAGTTGCAGTTGCGCTCGTTCCTCTGCTTGGGCTGTTGGCCCTGGCGTCCTACGTGGACCGCGTCTACCAGGAGATTGGGAAATTTCTATCGCGGGAATTTCAGGACAACATCGATGTCTTCGAGCAGAAGGTCGAGCCCATCCTGGGCGTCAGCAGGTCTCGTGCGTCGCTCTCGATGGCAGTACTAAAGCAATTGACCACGGCGACCATTGCTTTGCTGGTAGGCTTCGCGCTCTTTGGGAATCAGCGCTGGAGTATATACGAAATCGCGCAGTCGGCCGTCAGCCTGATTGTAATCATCATTGTGTTCAATCAGTTTCTGCCCTTCCTGTTTTTTTCCCGCACCAGGGGCGCCTGGTTGATTCGCTGGGTACCGCTCTTGCGAATCCTGATTTACCTGGTGCTGCCGGTCACGATCGTTCTTGGCTTTCTGCAATCGGTAGTATCGCTGACGCGCGAAAATACACGCGAAGAACCGGAGACTGCCGCCGAGGCCGTGGACGCCCTGATAGAAGCGGGTCAGGAGGAAGGCATCATTCAAAAAGGGGACCGCGACCTGATTCAGTCTGTGGTCGAGTTCAGCGGCAAGACCGTCCGCGAAGCCATGAAGCCGCGGCCGGAGATGTTCGCGGTGCCGATCGAGACCACGGTCGAACGCTTCATCGAAATGCTGCGCACCAAGCACTATTCACGGGTTCCGGTGTACGCCGATAGTATTCACAATATTAAGGGCATCGTCTACGCGCAGGATGTGTTGCAGGTTCCGGACAGCGAGGCTTCGACAACTCTCGAAACCGTGATGCGGCGGGACGTATACTTCGTGCCCGAGAGCAAGCTCGGCAGCGACCTTTTGCGCGAGATGCAGAAGAACAACATTCGCATGGCAATTGTGGTCGATGAATATGGAGGTGTCGCGGGTCTGGTCACGATTGAAGACCTGGTCGAGGAGATCGTGGGCGAAATCCGGGACGAACATGAAAAGCCGGAGATCGTTAAGGAAAATCAGGCGTCTTATATTGTCCCCGGAAGCATGGACGTGGACCGGCTTGCTGAGTTGTTTGGAACACGACCCGAGGGCAGGGAATCGGCAACCATCGCCGGCCTGGTCAGCGAACTAGCAGGACATATTCCACAGAAAGGTGAGACCGTAGACGAAGACGGACTGCGCTTCGAGGTTCTGGAATCGACCAACCGCAAAGTGGAGCGCGTAAGAATCACCACCGCACAGCCCAGCCAGTTGAAGCTGATATAAAAAGGGGTTTGGTCTCAGGCATTAGGCAACAAGCGAAAACCCAAGACCCGAAAGCCAACAACGATTTCCTCATGCCCTTCCGCTCAGGATTTGTTTGCATTCTCGGCCGCCCGAACGCGGGCAAGTCCACGCTGCTTAACGCCTTGGTAGGCGAAAAGCTCGCCATTATTTCTTCTAAGCCGCAAACCACGCGCAATCGAATTCAAGGCATCGTCAACCTGCCGAAGGGGAAAGGCCAAAACGGCGCACAGATTGTTTTGATCGATACTCCGGGCGTGCACAAGCCCGACAGTTCATTGGGCCGCAAAATGATGGTTGAGGTCCGAGAAGCTCTCGAAGGCTGCGATGTTGTGCTCTTGATTATGGATGCAACGCGAAAGCTGGATCAGCGTGACGAGTTCGCCATCCAAATGCTGAAACATTCGGCGACGAAAGTCTGCCTCGTCCTTAACAAAGTTGACTTGTTGCGCGGCGGCAAGGACAAACTGCTCCCTTTGATCGAGGAGTACAAGAAACTGCACACGTTTCATGACATCATTCCGATTTCCGCGTTGAAGCGGGACGGCCTTGAGATCCTGCTGAAGCAAGTTATGGCGGCCCTACCCGCTGGTCCTCCGTTATTTCCAGAAGACCAGGTCACCGACCAGCCGGTGCGATTCATGGCCGGAGAAATTGTTCGGGAACGGGTGCTGATCGAGACCGAGGAGGAACTTCCTTATGCGACCACGGTAATCGTCGACAACTTCGAAGAAGGGACAAAGCTGGCGCGTATTGCCGCGACCATCTACTGCGAGCGTGAAGGACAGAAAGGAATCTTGATCGGCAAGAAGGGCGCGATGCTCAAACGAATTGGAACCTCGGCACGTTTGCAAATCGAGCGCATGCTGGGGACGAAAGTTTTTCTTGAGCTATACGTGAAGGTGCAGCCCAACTGGCGTGAATCGCGGGGTTTTGTGGAAGAACTCGACTGGAGAAGGCAATTGGAGCATCTAACTGATGGAAGAGCTGATCTTCGGAAAGCTTCCAAGAGTCCCAGCCGATAGTATTGCCGATAGTATTTATGCGCCTCACGTAACGGAACGAAAACAGTTAAGAAACTGAAAAAAGCATTAACGAGCCCAAATAATGTCATTAAAGGATTCTCCCGAGCAACCTCGTCCCGGAAAAGAGTTTGACCCCGACCGGCTG
>JBAVZU010000176.1:0-2599 GCA_049588915.1 Candidatus Sulfotelmatobacter sp. | reverse complement strand
TTATAATTCGGCCTCACCGCGATAAGACCACCGCTCAATACGGCATTGAGAAAATTGCGTTTAACGGTTTCCATGTGGTATTCGTGCCAGGTTTGAACGATGGGCATTCTCATTACCCTAAACAAGGTCGGCAAAAGCCAAGGCAGATACCTGGACCCATATCCTTGAGTGGGATACTGCACATGGACTACATCGGGATGCCAATGGCGCACCAGCTTTGCAATCCGGACCGCGTCTCCCATTCTCCATCCGTTGGCGATGGGGAATACTTCAAAGCCGAAATCAGAAGGCATTGGGGTCGCTGCTCTATCCGTCAGAACGGCTACGGACGTGTCTTTGCGTCGACCTAACGCTTTGGCAAGACTTGCAGTATAGTCGCCGACACCGCACATCATGGGCGGCATCGAGCCAGAGATTAGAAGAATTCTCATGGCACTCAAGCGAATTTCAACCTATTCCTCCGTCCCGTTTGGCTACTTTCTTTTGCAAAACCAGCCACGCGAAGGTGTAATGTTTCGGTCCGCATCTGATCGGTCTGTCAACACCTGCTAGATGGATTTCTCCGCTAGGAGCCAGTTCATATTCGGCTGCCTCTTGAAGAAATGCACTCACCTCCTGTGCCGAGAATATTCTCCAGTCCATTCCGAAAATTGAGGTGCCTTCTGTATTAATCTTGTCTGGCCAGTAATCAAAAGAAGCAACAAAATATCCTCCTGGGCGAAGCAGGCGCGAAATTTCGCAAAGCAGCAAGCGGCTTTTGAAACCATGTTCGATTACAGAGATGGCGGTAATGGCATCAAACGACCCGCTCTCAAAGGGCGTATGCATAAAATCCGATACTTCGTAACGCACAACGTCCGCGTGTGGCATCTGCTTAATCTTCGGATTCAAGTCAACGCCAACCAGGTTTGAATAGTGGAGCTTGTGCAAGATGCAGGGCACCTCCGAAGCGAATGCACCCATGTCCAGAATCGAAGCGCTTTGTGAGCTATTTTTTTCGATGAAGTTGACAGTCTTCAAAACATCCCAACTTTTCACATTGTCGCCCACATCAACGGCGTTCGATATGCCAATCTTGGAGGCCAAATGCTTCCACCAGGGCTTGGTGAAAGACAATCCTCTGCGACGTAATTCGCGGCGCGCCTGTTCGATTTCTGTCTTCGACTTTAATACTTCAACGCACATCCTGGATTCCCGACTTGCTCTAACACGACCACGCTCGCGAAAAGAGCGACTGGTTGATTTAATTAAGCTATATGCTGGACAGTTTTGTGAGCAAACTTCCCCGTATCTGTGGCGCCAAAAAAGTAGCCGCGGTTAGTGCCGCTAGGAGAACAAACAACAGAACTGCCAATGTCGCTAAGGGCGCCATTGGACCGGTAATCAGCAGACGCGCCATTCCGACTACGACGACCGACGCTACCAACGGAGGACCTATGTCCTGCAGGAACCATTTTGTCATCTCGTGTCGGAGCAAGCGCCGATGCGTAAGAGGAACGCCAACTAGCATGTTAACTATTTGTATTCCCAGGCAAACGAATGCTGCGCCTACTGGACCGTAGTGTTTAGCCATCAACCAAATTGCCGGGACAACGACGATGGTCAGGAAGATCGTGATTCGTAATCCAATACCAGTCCAGCCATATGCCAGTTGCAAAGTAAATGGCAAGAACATTAATCCGTTGATCGCTGCTGCAAATACCAGAACGCTGGCGATCGGTCCGGCGTTGCTTGCAACCGCCGCGTTTCTGGTCCATAACTGCAGAACTTCAACTGAGAACAGAGCCAGAACCGATGTCAGAGGAACAATAAGGAGCAACATCAACTGGGTCGCTTTGTGATAAAGCCGAATTATTGCTCCCTCATCGCCTTGCGCCACGAGAGCCGAAAATTGCGGGAAGATCGTGTTGAACACCGAGGAGACGATCATCACCAAACCAGTCCCGAAAATTCCCGCAACTGTATAGTAGCCAAAGACCGTTAAGCTAAATACCCTGCTCAGGACCACCTTGTCTGCTTGGCCCAGCACCAAGGAGAACGTCGCGATCCCGCTCATCCCGGCGGCAAAGCGTCCAATGTTTCGCACCAGACCAAAGTCGAACCGAGCGGCTCGAGTTGCGACAGGCAAGCTTTTCCACAGAAAGATAGTCCAAAGGATGGCCATCACGGCATTGGTGGCAACTAGCCACAGAAAGAAAGCTTGAATCGTGGGGGAAACTAGCCATAGAATTAAAATCGCTCCGCCGTTGCTCACCGTTGAAGCAATGATTCGCAGGAGATTGAACAAGACTTGCTTGCGGAGTCCCGTTAGTCCGCCCTGGTAAAAGCTGACAGGCCACTGGAACACCGCTAAAATACCCATGAGGGCGATCGCTTGCCTGATACTACGAACCGGTACGTGATTGGCTTTGATCCAATGAGTCGCGACCCAAGGCGATGCTGAAACAACCACTATTCCGACGGCAACCCCGATAAGCCAGTAACCAACCTCCAAGGTGCGCACAAGATCGCGGGCCTCGTCTGCTTTTTCGGGTTGAACCGAATAGCGGGCCATCTCCCGGTTCATGGTTGGGCTCAGCCCTAAATCCAGGATCTGAAG
>JBAVZU010000175.1:0-17142 GCA_049588915.1 Candidatus Sulfotelmatobacter sp. | reverse complement strand
AGCGCACACTGCGGAACATTCGAAGCGTGCTTGAGAAGTCCAACATTGCCGGCCATGAGCGCGGGAGCGGCGAAGCGAATGACCTGCCAGAAGGGAAAATTCCAAGGCATGACCGCTAGGATGGGGCCGATGGGGCGATAGCGGACGAAGCTTTTCTTCGCTCCGGTATCAATGACCTCATCGCCCAGGATGTGTTCGGCGTTTTCGGCGTAGTAGCGGCACGCCGTGGTGCACTTTACAGCTTCGGCTACGGCGGCTTTGTACGGCTTGCCCATTTCGAGCGTCATGAGCTGCGCAAACTTTGCTTTGTCACGCTCAAGAATCTCGGCGGCTTTCAGCATACGACGGGCGCGCTCGGCGAACGAAGTTTTACGTTCGGCCTGGAAAGTTATTACCGCCAGTTGAAGTTTTTGCTCGATCTCGTCGTTGGAAAGAGGTTGAAAGGTGTGCAGAATTTCACCCGTAGCGGGATTAATTGTGGCAATCGCCATGATGAGTCGTCCTCGAAAATGAGAGCGGATTCTTTGAAAAATGTTGGTCTTTGATTGTCCACCAAAGATTGTCCACCAAATTGGACGCCAAATTGTCAGCCGAGACTGGAATTATCACGAAATCAATGCGGTCGTACCACTATACCATCCAAAGTAAGGGCCTCTTCCCTCAGGTCTGCCATCCCTAGCTGGAAACGCTCACTGTGTCGATTCAAGCTGCGACGTTAGTTGGTTGACGGCGGAGACGTCAAAAAAATTGGATAGGTCTGCGTGTCCAGCCAAGGTATCGCGCTGCTTTCCTTCCACCAGGATTTTCACCTTCAGAATACCGGAGATATTCGCCGAAAGTGTCTCGATGAGAGATGCCATCGAGAGTTCCTCGGCCAAGATGCCGGAGCGATGGCCGTCAGCGAAGGCAGCATTGACGTCGATGACGGCCAGTCCGGGATCGACTAGGTAAACGCTACGAATGGCAGAGCCAGGTGGGAGCGCGTGAGGAGAAGTTTTTGCGAGATAAAGAGCGATCAGAGCGCGTAGCACCTCTTCGGCGCGCTGCTGGCGGACGGAGGGCATGGAAATCTGCGCGGGCTGAGGGCGCAATATGCCGATGTCATCATAGGCGACAAAAAGTGTAACGCGTTCAGTCGTGCCAACAGGAGCGACCACCGGGCCGGTGTCGACAGAGGACACGGGAGTCGCGGCGGCGCGTCTCCGCATGTGCCAGGTGTAGATACTCAAGCCGAGAATGGCCGCAATCAGAATAGAGAGCGCAATAAGAAACTGGCGTGGGATCATGAATTTCCTTGAATCATTGCGCGGCTCCGAGTTGGGAGCGAACGGCTCCGATTCCGTTGGCGACAGCGCCGGCGATGAGTTGCTGATAATCCGGCGAGTTGAGGGCAGACACGTCTGATGCGGGCGGAGCGATCTCGACGGCAATCGCAGCGGTGACTACATTATTCAGCGGACGAAGCGGAGCGGTAAGGATGCGGACCGGAACCTGAATCCTCCTGAGTGTCTCGGCGATGCTCCCGGCGGTCTGTTGACTAAGCGGGATGAAGGAAGACTGCGCGTTCGACCATGCGCGGAAGGGAAGTCGGTCCTCAGCATCAGCGTAAGGAAGCATCGCCGTGTAGAGCCGAACCCCGTGCCCGCTGGAGGCGGCATGCAGGGCGATGTAGATCGCGGCGTGAGTCGTGTTAGCGAAGAAGGCGCGATCGTCGAGCGAAAGGCTGGCATCGGAGTCGCGAAGGACGAGGGTGGAGATGCCCCGACTCTCGAGTTCCTGGCGAAGCTGGCGGGCAACCGCTAGCGTGACATCTTTCTCCGCAAGTGTGGAACTTAGGGCCTCGCCCCGGTCCGTACCACCGTGGCTTGGGTCAACCACTGCGAAGTAGCGGCGTGGAGTCGATGCCGGAGTTGGGGGGGCAGGCGCCTGTGCGGCAGGAGCGTTCTGTGGCTGGGGGGCGGCTGGCTTTGCACTAGTAGCCGCGATGCCTTGCGATTTCGCCGGGACAAGAGTGATGGTCCGTCCGTCCTTACTGAACCCAGCTATGATCGGCACCGTAGTGCTGAGCGTGATTTCGGCTGCACCGTTGCTCTCGGAATAAGCAGCCGAAGGAATCAGTTTGCTGGAGAAAGTAAGCGTGGGGGAGGCGGGTGCAGTGAGTGGTTCATGAGAGAAAGTCATGCGGAGTTTGCCGGGTTCAGTAGCGATGGAAGGATTAACAGGGCTAGTGAACTGGAAGACCAGGCGAGAGGGATCGTCCGCGGCGACCGAAGCAGTGAAGTGGATGCCGACCGCACCGATAAAGAGTCGGTATGACTCTTCATGCAGAATCGCCGGCACCCCCAGGAAGCGAGGCAAAATGGAATTAAGCGAAGCTAGCGGAATGAGTCCACGTCCATTTTCAAGAATGAATTTTGCAGGGAGGTCAACCTCGCGTCCCTGGATGCGAACGCGGTCTTTGTCGTCGGCAAATTCGCCGACCACGTTGTTGTAACGGAGACGCCACCGCGAGCCTTCCAGCTTGGCGCTGACCGCGCCCAGGGGATCAAGCAGTTCCAGCAATCCAACGTAATCCCGCCCTTGGCGCTGCACCACGGGCAGCGAGTAATTTGCCGCGGTTGAATATACCGAGAGATGTTTTTCGGGGCCAGCGGCAGAGAGCAACACGGCGAGGAACATCAAGCTGATGAGAGGCGAGAAGAGATAAACCCAGCGATTCCAGGCAATCCAGAATTTGCCACTGCGCTGAGGGTCCGCCGGGCTCCGCGCCCCCGTACAGTCAAGAGCCTGCCCAGAGCTTGCTGAAGGCGCGCCCGTCCCCACCCTGCTAATCCAGGGCATACACCGTCAGTCCGCTGAGGAGCTTGGGGTAAAAGTCGGTGGATTTTTGGGGCATGACTTCGCCGGCGAAGGCGATGTCGCGGACTTGCGACACCTGGCAAGGATTCATCAAAAAAACAATGTTGGCACGAGGACTGCCCTGGACGTACAAGAGGGCCTCGGCAGCGTCGCGAATGTAAGAAATATTTTGCTGGTCACGAATCGATTCTTCCGTGAGATGCAAAACACGTTCCAGCAGGACCTTGTGCAACTGCACAACATCCAGTGATTGCTGGCGAAGCGACAGACCTCTAAACACTTGACCGGCGCTCGGATTGGGGTGATGCAGCAAAAAGGCGCGATCGGGGGTGACGGCGAGAATGGTCGTTCCGCAGCGGCCGCACTCCCGAAGCATGGCGGCGGCACGGGTGGCGTCGAGCGGCCCGTCGACCTCATCAATGTCAAAAAAGTTGCGGGCGGCCATTCGGAAGGCTTGTTCTGAAAACGAAGGCAGGCTGTGAACCACGCGGTGCGTGGGCAAAATCAACAGAGCCGGACTTTTCATGTTGACGAAAGTCATCATCCCAAAGTCGTAAGGGGCGCTATCCGGCACTGAAGTGGGATCACCCGGGGGGGAATTTCCGGGAGGGCTTGCTCCAGCGCGGCATTCGTTGCGGTAGTTAAGAGCTGTTTCATACCGATGGTGTCCGTCGGCGATGATGAGCTTCTTGTTGCTCATGGCGGAGCGGATGGCGCCGATTAGTTGCGGATCTGAGACTTGCCATAATCGATGGACCACTCCATATTCATCGGTCACAGCAACGTCAGGTTCGGCCGACGTGGCGAGCAGAGACTCGACCTGGCCCGAATCTTCATAGAGCATGAAAATTTGCCCAAAATGTGCGCGGGTGGCGCGGAGCAGGTCGAGCCGGTCCGCCTTGGGTTTGGCCAGCGTTTGTTCGTGCCGAAAGACGACACCGGCGGAATAGTCCTCAATGCGGCCAAGGGCAATAAAGCCGCGACGTTCCAGTGCGGAATTTGCGCCAGGGGGAGTGAAACGTTGGGAATATGCGTATAAGGAGGGCGCATCATCTCGGCGAAGAATACCTTTCTGCCGCCAATCGAGAAAACCACAGGCGGCGCGGGTATATACATTGTTTGCCGGATTGTCATTCGGCTCGCGGCGACCGAGGATGATGCGGACAAGATTATAGGGACTGGACGCGTAGTACCGATCCTGCATCGAAGGAGTAATTTTGTCGTAGGGCTGGGTGACAACCCGATCCGGAGAGACTAACTTCGGATCATAGCGAAAAGCGCGGAAGGAATGGATGTCGGCCATGGAAACCATTGATTGTAACAAGGTGTCAGCGAATTCCCGCACAGGGTTCACTCGGCGGGGAGCGAGTCGCTTGAAACGGGCCGTCCATTCTGGGATTGTCACTCAGAGTTGACAAAAATATCCTCAGCCGTTCGAGGAAAACTGTGGTACTATCGCGGCCAAATGAGGTGCTTATGTCCTCCGTGGATGAGCGCCGGTTATCTTGCCGATCTGGGAAGTCCGGTTCTGCTATCTCCTTGGGCCTGCGTGCAATGTGCATAGATCTGACCCGTAAGTGCTTTCTCGTGCCCCTGATTTTGCTCTTCGCCGGCTATAACGCATTGTTGCCCGCCCGAGCGCAAACGGATGTGAACGATGTCCACGTCGCCCCACGAACCATAGATACCGCCAAAACGGATACGGCTAAAACCGAAGAAGTCGCGAAGGGGACCGCCATTTCGCCTTCTTTAAATGCCCATGTGCGTCCCTTGAAGGTGAACGCGGACCTTGTGCTGGTACCGGTGACAATCACCGATCCGATGAATCGGTTAGTGACAGGTCTGGAGAAGGAAAATTTCCAGCTTTTCGAAGGTGGTTCTGGCCAGGAGATCAAGACTTTTTCGAGCGAGGATGCTCCGGTTTCTCTCGGTGTAATCTTCGATTCCAGCGGAAGCATGAGCAGCAAGATGGATCGGGCGAAAGACGCAGTGATGGAGTTTTTCAAAACTGCCAACCCGCAAGACGAATTTTTCATGATCACGTTCTCGGATGAGCCCGAGGTGGTCAGCGATTTCACGAGTTCCGTGGACGAAATTCAGAATAAGTTGATTTACGCGGTGCCGCGACGGCGGACCGCTTTGCTCGATGCGATCTACATGGGCGTCACCAAGATGCGGCAGGCCAAGTACCCCAAGAAGGCTCTGCTGATCATCTCCGATGGCGGTGACAATCACAGCCGCTACACGGAAAATGAGATCAAAGCGCTGGTCAAGGAAGCGGACGTCATGGTTTATGCAATAGGCATCTACGACCGCTATTTTCCTACCCAAGAGGAGCGGCTGGGCCCAGGATTGCTGGGAGAGGTTTCAGAGCTGTCCGGTGGACGTGCGTTTACTGTTGAAAATCCCAACGATCTGTCCGATGTTGCCACTAAGATCGGAGTAGAACTCAGGAATCAGTACGTGCTCGGCTATCGTCCGCACAATGACTTGCGGGACGGCAAATGGCGTAAAATCAAGGTGAAGTTACTGCCTCCGAAGGGATTGCCGCCGCTGCGAGTGTATGCCAGAACCGGATATTACGCGCCCGAAGAATAAAACCCATTCCTTTTTCTTTTTAAAATGCGCGCTTCTGGCTCTGGCGGCGGTGCTCTCCAACCCGGTTACCGGCCAGGCCCGCTTTTTCCCTTCCCCTGCCCCACCAGAGAACGTTCAGGCTTCCCCTCAAAAATCGCAACCAACTCCCTCGTCGAGCCCCGCGCAGGAATCGCAGGATAACGGAACTTTCGTCATCCGCAAGGATGTCGACGAGGTGGTGCTCCATGCCACCGTGGTCGATGATAAACAGCGCATGGTAACCGACCTTGACCGGAACGCTTTCACGGTCTTGGAGGATGGCAAACCGCAGACCATCATTTCTTTTCACCACGAAGACATCCCGGTCGCCATGGGAATCGTGATTGATAACTCGGGCTCGATGCGCGAAAAGCGTTTGAAAGTGAACCAGGCGGCACTGAATCTGGTGAGATCGAGTAACCCGCAGGATGAAGTATTCGTCGTGAATTTCAACGACGAATATTATCTCGACCAGGATTTCACCAACGATCTGCTGAAATTAAAGGAGGCGCTGGAAAAGATCGACGCCAAAGGCGGGACCGCGCTTTACGAAGCGCTGGTCGCCTCAGCGGATAACTTCAAGAACGCAAAGCTCGAGCGCAAAGTGCTGTTTGTAGTGACCGATGGAGAAGACAACGCCAGCCGCGAAACTCTGGAGCAAGCGGTGAAACAGCTGCAGCAGGAAAATGGACCCGCCGTGTATGCAATCGGCATTTTGGGAGATGAAGAGCATCCCAAACGGGCCAAGCGGGCGCTGGATACTATTGCGCAGCGAACGGGGGGAATCGCATTTTTCCCCAGGACGCTGGACGAAGTGGATGAGATCAGCCGCCAGGTAGCACACGACATCCGCAACCAGTACACGATTGGCTACAAGCCAACGAATCCGAAAGGTGCGGGCGGCTTCCGCACGATTCGCGTTGAGGCAAAGGCCAAGGGCCATGGCAAAATGACGGTGCGAACCAAGAGTGGATACTATGCGGGAACGCAGGTGGCGGCGGGGACGAAGTGAGTCAGGGAACGGCGAGAGGAACGCTTCTATTGCTTGGGATCGAAGGGAATACCGATTTCTACTGCCACTGCGGCGTAATCGTACCTGCGCACAGAAGCGCGGCGAAGATAAGACTCCATCCGGCGATTCCCGCGATGCATGGGCGCTCCTCTATCGGTATTCAGGATTACCGGATCGGTGAAATCGCGCCGCAGCTTAAGTCGAGCCGCGATACGAGTGCAGAAATGAGTAAGTACAGAGGAACAGTGACAAAGGTAACGGCCTGGCGTTGATAGGTCGCCCGGAACAATTGACGACTTCGAAGTGTCGCCCTTACCCTGTAGAGTGAGCCAAAAAACCTTTGAAGTCTCTCACCTCGGCGTCGCCGACGATATAACGGATCTGGTCGGTGGAACCCCCATGTTGCGCTTGCGCCGGCTCGTGCCCAGCGGGTCAGCTGATATTTTCGCCAAACTCGAATACTTAAATCCGGGTGGAAGCGTGAAGGATCGCGCAGCCATCGGAATCATTCGTCGCGCCGAGCAGGAAGGAAAACTCGCAGCCGGTGGAACCATCGTCGAAGCCACGGCGGGGAACACAGGAATCGGGCTGGCGCTGATCGGCGTGAACCGGGGTTATAAGGTGAAGCTGTTTGTGCCGGAAAACTTCTCCCAGGAAAAAGTGATCATCATGCGGGCCCTGGGCGCAGAAGTCGATCGCACTCCGGACGAGGAAGGAATGCAGGGAGCGATCCGGCGAGCCAAGGAAGTTGTCGCGAGCGATAAGCGAGCGTTCATGGCGGGTCAGTTCGAGAACATGGCGAACCCCGAATATCACTACGAAACCACGGCGGCGGAACTTTTCGAACAGATGGACGGGAAAGTGGACGCAGTG
Source organism: Candidatus Sulfotelmatobacter sp. (assembly GCA_049588915.1). Lineage (GTDB taxonomy): Bacteria > Acidobacteriota > Terriglobia > Terriglobales > Acidobacteriaceae > Sulfotelmatobacter. The sequence goes on along the minus strand of JBAVZU010000175.1, from coordinate 9,782 downwards.
GTATTGGGTTGCGGCACTTGTGGAACGTTTACCGGCGTGGCTCGCTATATGAAGGAGCATGTGCCGGGAGTGCTGGCGGTTGCTGTGACAACGCAAGGTTCGGTGCTTGGGGGCGGAGCGCCCGGGCCGCACAAAGTGGAAGGGATCGGGAATAACTTTATCCCGGAGACGTTCGACCCAGCCGTATGCGATGAGGTGATTGCAGTGAGCGATGAAGATGCGTTTGCCACGGTGAAACAGTTAGCGGCGCGAGAAGGTGTGCTGGCAGGGTCGAGCGGAGGCGCTGCGGTGTTCGCAGCTTTGGAAGTGGCGCGGCGGCTGGGATCCGGCAAACGAGTGGCGACGATTGTTCCGGATTCAGCGGAACGATATTTGTCGAAGAAGATTTTTGAGGGTGGGGTTTAGTGAAAAGTTCTGATCGCATGGCACGCTGAGAACATCCACGCGTAGAAAGCTGAGAAGGTCGGTTTTTTCCAGAAAGCATTCATGAAAAAAAACAAGCAGGCTGGGTTTGCCACACGCGCCATCCACGATGGGCAACAGCCGGATCCTCTCACGGGCGCGGTCAACGTTCCGATCTATCTGACTTCCACATATGTACAACAGGGGATTGGGGAACATAAGGGCTACGAATATTCGCGGGTCTCGAATCCGACTCGGGACCGGCTCGAGGAAAATCTGGCATCGCTGGAAGGAGGAGTGGCGGCGCGGGTTTTTGGCAGCGGAATGGCTGCGATCAATGCTATCGCCAGCATGCTGAAATCCGGCGACCACATCGTGTGCGGAGACGATCTTTATGGCGGTACGCCGCGGCTGTTCAACCAGGTGCTGACGCACTTCGGTCTCGAATTTTCTTATGTGGATACGTCGGACGCGGAGAACGTCGAGCGTGCAATCCGGAAGAACACCCGCATGGTGCACGTGGAAACGCCGACCAATCCGCTGATGCGGTTGAGTGACCTGCCTGCGATCAGCCGAATTTGCCGTCGCAGGGAAGTTGAGTTGGTGGTGGACAACACTTTCATGTCGCCCTACTTCCAGCAGCCGCTGGCGCTCGGCGCAGACATGGTAGTGCACTCCACAACGAAATTCCTAAACGGCCACAGCGATGGCCTGGGTGGGGTAGTGGTGTGCAGCAGGCCAGACCAGGCTGAGAAGTTGGCGTTTCTTCAAAAATGCGCAGGGGCCATACTTTCTCCATTCGAATGCTTCTTGCTATTGCGTGGCGTGAAAACGCTGGCGGCGCGCATGGAGATTCACGACCGCAACGGCCGCGAGGTGGCAGAATTTATGGTAAAGCATAAGAAGGTGAAAAAAGTGTTATATCCCGGGCTGCCCAATCATCCGCAACATCAGTTAGCGAAACGTCAGATGAGTGGCTTCGGGGCGATGATCACCTTTGAGACTGGATCGCTGAAAAATGCCAACAAGATGCTTAAGAAATTGCGCGTGTGTTCTCTGGGAGAGTCGCTGGGAGGAGTGGAGACGCTGATCTCGCATCCGGCCACAATGACGCACGCCGCTCTGGGCGTAAAAGGGCGCAGGGCAATCGGCATTACGGATGGTATGGTTCGAATTTCAGTGGGGATCGAAGATGTGCAGGATATTATTGCGGATCTGGAAGTTGGGTTGGCCGCGATTTAGCCGCTTTCGCATGGATTTATACGCTACCAGCAAGTCAAATCACTCTCCAACGGCGACTGCCTTGGCGATCCACGCTAAGTAGTCAGTTGATCCGCCTTCGATTGTCAGGCAAATACATTCCGGCAGTTCGTAAGAGTGCAGGTCGATAATCGCCTGCTGAACTCCATCGACGGCCGCGGCGGTGGTCTTGATCAGTAAAAGCCACTCGCGGGCTTCCTCCACTTTGCCTTGCCAGCGATAAATCGATGCGACTTGCGGCATAATGTTGACGCAAGCGGCCATTCCGTTTTCTACAAGATGCCGCGCTATCTTCTTGGCTTCTTCCTCGGAGCCGGCGGTCGTAAGGACGATTCGTTTGTCGGTCATATAAAATCAGCTTTTGTAATTTGAGGAATAACTTTATGTTAGCGCAAATCAAGTTTGGCACATCAGGCTGGCGGGCAGTCATGGCAGAAGAATTTACTTTTGCCAACGTGCGCCGCGCAGTGGGCGGCATTGCGCGCTACGTGGCTGCGGAAAGGCCCCAGGGAGCGCGAGTGATCATAGGACGCGATCCGCGATTTCTGGGCGAAACTTTTTGCGCCATGGCCGCGGAGATTTTGCAGGCTCACGGTATTACGCCAATCGTAGTGGCAGAACCCGCGCCCACTCCGGCCTTTGCCTATGCCGTGGTCCAAACCAAATCCGACGGGGTGATCAATTTCACGGCCTCGCACAATCCCCCGCAGTATAACGGGATCAAGTTTTCCACGCCGGACGGTTGTCCGGCGCTGCCTGAGGTTACGAAAAAAATCGAAGCGGAGATTGAAGCGGGGGATCGCGATAACTCGAAAACAGAATCGAACGTTAACGTTAAAGTGAAAGGACCTGCCAGCGAATCACTCGATGTGAAGCCCGGCTACTTGAAGCGGCTCGGCGAAATCGTGGATTTGAACGTCATCCGGAAAGCCAAGCTGAAAGTTTGTTTTGATCCCATGTGGGGGGCGGCGCGGGGATATTCGGATGACTGTTTGCGCGACGCGGGAGTGAAGGTTGCCACCGTGCACGATTACCGCGATGTATTGTTTGGCGGACATGCGCCCGAACCGGACGATCATCTGTTGGAGGACTTGCGAAAACAAATGCGCTCGGAAGCCGCGCAGATTGGAATTGCGACCGACGGCGATGCCGATCGTTTCGGAATTGTGGATGCGGACGGGACGTTTTTGCAGCCGAATTATGTCATCGCGCTGCTGTTCGACTATCTGGTCGAGAGCCGGGGATGGAAAAACGGTGTAGCAAAGTCGGTGGCCACGACCAATCTGATCAACGCCGTTGCCAAAGCGCGCGGCGTGGAACTCTACGAAACTCCGGTCGGCTTCAAATATATCGGCGAACTGATCATGCAGGACAAGATCGCAATTGGGGGAGAAGAAAGTGCGGGGCTGTCCATCCGGCATCACGTGCCGGAAAAAGATGGAGTCCTCGCCGGATTACTTTGTTGTGAGATGGTGGCGAAGCGAGGTAAATCCCTGCGCGAGCAATTGAGGGAATTATGTAACCAAGTTGGTTCCTATTTTCCTCAGCGGGAGAACTTCCGCTTGACGCCCGAGGTGAAGGAGAAGTTCACTGAAAAGTTGGAGTCTGATCCGCGAGAGTTCTCTGGACGCAAAGTGAGCGAAGCGGTTCGCAAGGATGGATTGAAGTTGATCTTTGAGGATGGCTCGTGGGTATGCTATCGGCTTTCGGGAACCGAACCGGTGGTCCGGGTGTATTCCGAAGCGCGTAGCGAACAGGATTTGGAAAAGTTGAGCGGGGCGGCCAAGCAATGGATCTTCGAATAAGCAGTTTGAAGAGGATACGGAGATTTCCGCGTCCGCAGGATGGTCTGCGCGCCATGGCCGAGAACGCGCCAAGGGCGGAGGCGCTTGCTACATCCTGGATTGGGATTGCTCGTCCTTTTTTTGCGCAGCTATATGCATTGCGCCGGCGAGTGGCAACCGTCACGGTCGGGCTGCTGGCTGGCGTGCTGTTTGTGCATGTGATGTTCGGTGCGAATGGCATGGTCGTCTACAAGAAGAAGCGAGCCGAATATGAATCGCTGCAGAAGCGGATCATTACGGAGCAGAAAGAAAACGAGATCTACGCGCAGCAGATCCAGGCATTGCAAGCCGACGAACGAGCGATTGAGAAAGAAGCTCGAGAGCAGTTGCACTACGCGCGTCCGGGGGAACTTGTGTATGTTCCGCCGACGGCTCCTGCCAGTCCGGTATCTCCGATGAGTCACTCGGCTAAGAAGTAGTTCAAGCCACGCTGGGCCTGTTGTCCCGAATCAGGTTCGTTTTTGAACGACAGGCAAACGCGCTGCTCGTGTGTGACAACGTGGGGCTTTGTCTGTGTTATAGTTCCGCCAATCGCCGATCGGTGGAAATTCTGAGTCCCCGCCGGGGCCGCGATTGGAAATCCCTACCATCCATGCGGCGTGGGGTCGCGATGGGACTTAACAAGGAGAAAACGGCCATGAGAAAACTTCTAGTACTTTGTCTTGCAATCTGTTTCGTGTTTGCCCTGACGGCAATGGCGTTTGACGATATGGGTAAGAGCAGTACCGTCAACGGATGGGTGAGCGATGATAAATGCGGCGCCAAGGGCGCCAACGACAAGGCTGAGGCATGCACCCAGAAATGTCTGGCCAAGGGCGCAAAGATGGTCATTGTCACCGATAAGGATCAAAAGGTTCTGATGGTCGACAATCCGGATGCGCTCAAGGACCATGTGGGACATCACGTTGCGGTTACAGGGCATGTGATGGGAGATAATATTCACGTGGATAGTGCAAAGATGCTTTGAGCTGGGTTTAGCTCAATGTAAGAGTGAAGGGCGGCTGCAGCCGCCCTTTTCGTTTTGCAGATGGAATAGATCCACTTTGCAATAGCGGCTGTTCATCAGATATGGGAGTAGAATTCACTAGTCCTGAAGCATTCCGAATGGATCGAAAAGCAAAGCCTTTTTCTCTTCAAGCTGTCAATCACCTGGATTTCTGTTCTGCAATCCATTTGTCAGTACGGGCTTCAAGTAGATCGAGGGGAAGGGTTCCGCCGTCGAGCATCTCGTCATGGAATTTGCGAATGTCAAACTTTGGCCCTAATTCTTTCTGCGCTCGTTCGCGGAGTTCGCGGATCTTCAGTTGCCCGAGTTTGTAACTGAGGGCTTGCGCAGGCCACGCAATATAGCGGTCGGTTTCGGACTGGATCGTGGGCTCGTCGATGGCTCCAGACTTGCGGAAGAAGTCCACAACCTGATCCCGAGTCCATCCTTTCGAGTGAATTCCGGTATCGACCACCAGGCGCACGGCGCGGAAGAGTTCGGAAGAAAGACGGCCGTAGTCCGACACGGGATCTTGATAGAAGCCCACCTCTTTACCGAGTTGCTCTGCGTACAAAGCCCAGCCTTCCACGTACGCATTGAAACCGAGGCTATGCAGCCGAAACTTAGGAAGGCCGGTTAGTTGCTGCTGCACAGATAGCTGCATGTGATGGCCAGGAATGCCCTCGTGGTAGGCGATGGCTTCGTCGCCGATTAGCGAACGATTCTCGAAGTTGGAAGTGGCCACGACAACACGGCCGGGCCGCTTGCCATCCGGCGTGCCTGTTACATAATGGGTTGCGGCTGCAGCCTGAAAAGGAGGTATGGCTTCAACGGTGACAGGAGACTTGGGAAGAAGAGTGAAAAGCTGCGGAAGCTTGGGTTCCATTTGCGCGATGTAGCGGCGGAAATCGTCAAGGATCTGCTCGGCGGAGGTCGGAATGTACTTGGGATTGGTTTTGATGGAAGCGCGGAAAGAGGCGAGGTCGGCGAATCCCTCTTTTTTGGCGATCGCAGTCATCTCGTCCTCGATACGATCCATTTCGCGAAGGCCGAGCTGGTGAATTTCATCCGGCGTCATGTGAGTGGTTGTGCGGCCGTAGATGTCGTTTTGGTAGCGTTTCTCGCCGTCCGGCAAAGACGTAACTGCGAGAGTGGTCCGGCCTTCGGGAGCATATTCGTTGCTGAGGAAGACGGCGAAGGTTTTGTAGGCAGGGATTACGTCGCTGCTGATGGCATCGCTGATCTGCTGGGTCAAGCGTTTCTGGTCTTCGGTAGAAATGCTTGCGGGATACTTTTTCGTTGGCAGCAGGAAAGGGTCCGCATCGATAATGCCTTGACACTGCACGGGAAGTTTCTCGATGAGGAATCGGACGGGCATCAGCTTATCCTTCATGCCGGCGCGAAGGACTTCTGTCGTCTGGCTCAGTACGCGCGGGATCTGGTGAAGACGGGCAATATAGTCTTCGTAGTGCTTGACTGAGTCGAGAGGAACGGACAGCGGCAGATCAGCGAGGCTGGTATGGATGCCATTCTGCTGATTGATCGGCATCTCATACTCTTTCAGGTTAAAGTCGGCGATCCTCTGCTGGAGGACACGCAGCAGCAAATCGTGGGAGAGTTGATCCTGGTCGCTAAAATCCGTAGTCGGAATCGCCTCAAGCCGGGCAACAAAGGCCTCGTCGGTCTTATAACGTTCAGCGATGGCCTGGAGTGAGTATTCGGCGAGCTTGTCGTTGTAGCGGTAGTCGCCAAAGGCGGTCGCTCGTTCAGGAAAGTTTCGGAGATCGGACTCATACTGCTCTTCGAAAAGAGCGTTCTGCGCTGTGAGGCGATCGGCTACTGGCTTACCGTTCTGAGTCTTGAGATTTTGGGCTTTGAGGTTCTGAACAAAGAGAGAAGCAACTAGAGCGGCAGCGAGAAATAGGGTCTGAGATGAGCGCATTCTATGCAGCGTAACAGAGCGCAAGCGCTGGCGCGAGAGGTAGCGACATCCGCTCACCCCCCAGAACCATTTCAAGAAAACTTTCTTTTTCCAGTAGACTGCTATCCACCCAGGGGATTGCTACTTGCACAAATTCAGATCGTGTTTCCGACGGCGTTTCGTCACCCTCCTTCTCTTACCTGCTGCGCTTCTTCTGCTCGCCGCGTCGGCGATGTCCCAACCCGTTCCCTCGGAACTAATGAATGGGCTCAAGTGGCGCCTGATTGGGCCGTTTCGCGGCGGACGTGTGGTGGCGGTGGCGGGTGTGCCGGGGGATTCCACGACTTTCTATTTTGGCGCGGTGAATGGCGGTATCTGGAAAACCACCGACGCCGGGACCGTTTGGACGCCGATCTTTGATAATCAACCGGTCGGCTCAATCGGCGCGATTGCGGTGGCGCCTTCCGATCCCAAGACTATCTATGCCGGAACCGGCGAATCCGACATTCGTTCTGATTTGTCTTCCGGCAACGGCATTTATAAAACCGTGGATGGCGGTTCAACCTGGACACATGTTGGGCTGGAGGACACGCGCCAGATCAGCCGGATCGTCATCGACCCCCAAAATCCAAGCATCGTTTATGTCGGAGCGCTCGGCCATGCTTATGGTCCCAATGATCAACGCGGCGTTTACAAGTCTGCCGATGGAGGAGTGCATTGGACCAGGATCCTCGACCAGGGACCCGAAATCGGCGTTTCAGATTTGGCGATTTGTTCCGGCAATCCCCAGCTCTTATTTGCCGGCACCTGGAAAACTCACCGCCCTCCTTGGAGCACCTATGCTCCCATCGACGGACCCGGCGGCGGCCTATACCGATCCCAGGATGCGGGCAAGACGTGGTCACGATTGAACACCAATGGTTTGCCGGACGGCGATTGGGGACGCGTTGGGGTTGACGTGTCGTCCGATGGCAAGCGCGTCTATGCGCTCATTTCGGCGAAAAAAGCGGGCCTCTATCGCTCGGACGGTGGTGGCGATACCTGGAATCTGGTGAATGCGGATCCACGCCTCACCAGCCGCGCATGGTATTTCAGCAGCATCACCATCGATCCTCGCAATTCCAATGTGATCTACATCCCAAATGTTGCGCTTTACCGATCCGAGGATGGAGGAAAAACGATTTCCATCGTTCGCGGCGCACCCGGCGGTGACGACTACCATCAGATTTGGATCGATCCCCAGAACTCCGCCAGCATGGTCCTGGGAACAGATCAGGGCACCAGCGTCAGTTTGGACCGTGGCCAGACTTGGACTACGTGGTACAACCAGCCTACGGCGCAGCTCTATCATGTGATCACCGACAACCAGTTTCCCTACGTGGTGTACGGGGCGCAACAGGATAGCGGAAGCTTTGCTGTTCCCAGCCGAACCGATCACGGCCAAATCACTCCACGCGATTGGTTTCCTGCGGGCGAAAGCGAGAGCGGATACATGGCGCCCGATCCCAAAGATCCCAACATCATCTACCTGAGCGGGACTTACGGAAGCGTGGATCGCTACAACAAGCGCACCGGACTCAGCCAGGATATTACTCCGTGGCCGGCGCTTTCTTTCGGATCCCAGATCGATCAACGTAAATATAGAGATCCGTGGACTCCGGTTCTGATTTTCTCTCCGGTTGACTCGACAACGCTCTACTTCGGAACACAATATGTAATGAAGACCGTCGACGGCGGGCTGCACTGGGAGATCATCAGCCCCGATCTCACGGGAGCAACCCCGCGTCCGGGAGACAAAATGCAGGGACCACCGACGATCGAAAATGCGAAACAACGCGGCTATGGCGTGGTGTTCACAATTGCACCATCGTCTCTCGACCGCGATCTGATCTGGGCCGGAAGCGATACAGGATTAGTTCACCTCACTCGCGATGGTGGAAAAACCTGGAAAGATGTCACACCCAAAGGCCTCAGTGCGTGGAGCAAGATTTCGTTCATCGAAGCCTCACACTTTGATCCTGCGGTTGCATACGCAGCGGTGGATCGCAGCCGCCTCGACGACCAGACTCCCTATCTGTATCGAACGCGTGATTACGGAGCGAGTTGGCAGTCGATCACCGAGGGTATTGCCGCATCCGCTTTTGCACGCGGCATTCGCCAGGATATTTACAGTTACGACAACCACAATCACAAAGATCGCAAGGCTTTGCTCTTCGCTGCCACTGAATTGGGAGTTTACGTGTCATTCGACGATGGTGACCACTGGCAATCCTTGCAACTCAATCTGCCGGTCACTTCAGTGCGCGATCTCGCCATTCATGGCGACGATCTGATCGTCGCTACCCACGGCCGCTCCTTCTGGGTTCTGGACGACATCACGCCGCTGCGGCAAGCATCTGAGGCCGGAGAAAAAGCGAACCCACTCTGGCTTTACGATCCCGCGCCGGCGTTGCGCATTGATAACGATGGCTTTGTCGGAACACCCCTTCCACCCGAGGAACCCACTGCGGAGAACCCACCCGCTGGGGCGATTATCGATTATTTTCTCAAGTCTTCGGTCGGCAATGTCACGCTCGAGATTCTCGACACGCAGCAGAAGCTCGTTCGTAGATTTTCTTCGGACGAAAAGCACCCGGAGAAACATCCACCGGTGCCCATCGCTGAGCGCTGGTTGCCGAAACCCGAAGTTCTGCAGACAACTCCGGGCATGCATCGCTTCGTTTGGAATCTGAAATGGGGCAGCTCTGGAGGTCCCAGTGCAGATGAAGAATCCGACTACCGCAGCCCGAGTGGCCCGAAGGTTGTCCCGGGAAATTACACAGTCCGACTCACAGTGGATGGAAAGCCGCAGACTCAGACCTTAAAGGTCGTGATGGATCCTCGCTCGCCAGCGACGCTGGAGATTCTTGAACAGCAGTTGCGACTCGGTCAACAAATGTTTGCCGAAACAATGGAAGCACACCGCGTCTTGACCGAAATCGGTTCGGTCCAGAGGCAACTGACTGACCTTGAACAGAAACTTGGCGGCAAAAATCCCACTCTGAAGGCGTCCGTGGTGGACGCACAAGGAGAGATCAAGACACTTCTTAGTGAAGGACCCACTCAACAGGAGCAGGGAGGACTACAAAACAGCTACGCCGCTCTAGCCTCAGCGCTTCGTGTTGTGGAAGGCGGAGACCGCGCCATACCTACGCAGGCGATTGCCGTTTACAAAGAGTCGAGCGAGCGCGTGCGCAAAGCTATGGCGGAATGGGTCGCATTCAAGGAAATGAAATTGCCGCCGCTGAATCAGAAATTGAGCGAAGGAAGCTTTGCTCCGCTCGTGATCTCCGATGGCAAGCAGGAGTGAACTTGTTAGTTGCTGCTCTCG
>JBAVZU010000174.1:0-39599 GCA_049588915.1 Candidatus Sulfotelmatobacter sp. | reverse complement strand
AGCGATCCCAGTTGCGAATATGAATTCCCGAGTGCGACAACCTAAAACGCCGACCGGCCCGGATGCGATCTGGGGCCATTACAACAACTACCGGTCAAATGGCCTTGCCGGATCCGCGGTGGTGCACGTAGTGTTGCTGACCTTACTTCTGGGGGCTTCAACGTTTGGCCCAAAGGCCGTCAGTCACGTCGAAAAACATGAGGTGGTGACATTGATTGCTCCCTCGCCTGATTCCTATGCTTTGCCCGTCGCCAAGAAAGTTGTTAGCGGCGGTGGAGGCGGCGGAGAGCACGACGTTTTGCCCGCGCCAAAAGGACACCTGCCGAAGGCTGCGATGGCGCAGATTACTCCGCCCAGCATTATTCTGCGTAATCCGCATCCGAAGTTGGCGGTAGAACCAACCGTTGTTATTCCTCCGCAGGTTCGCTTGGCCGACAATCATATGCCGAACTTGGGCGTACCATCTGCTACGCCATTGCCTTCTGCTCCACCTTCGAATGGAACAGGTTCCGGTGCCGGCATTGGTTCTGGTTCAGGCGGAGGTGTTGGAGTCGGCCATGGCGCCGGTGTTGGTGCAGGCAGTGGCGGCGGAATTGGTGGCGGCGTATTCAAGGTCGGCGGAGGAATTTCCGCCCCCCAGCCCTTAGCCACGCCAGATCCCGAATACACCGAGCAGGCGCGCCTTGCCAAGACTCAGGGAACCTGCGTGCTGTGGCTTATCGTCGACGACCAGGGACATCCGCGCGATATTCGTGTGGTCCGTGGGTTGGGAATGGGTCTTGATGCGAAAGCGATCGAAGCCGTGAAACAGTGGCGTTTTCAGCCGGCGCTGAAGGACGGCCGGCCAGTGAACGTACAAATTAGCGTAGAGGTGGGATTCAAACTGTATTAGTGCATTTGAATCTGCAAAAGTAGGCGACGAGCTCTCGCTTGTCGCCTTTTTTATTTTCTTGGGTCGTGACCAACTAACACGTACATAGCGAAAAAGTTTCCCTAAAGTGCACAAACTATTCATTTTCTCGGTACAGCAAATCTCGCATTCAATTACAGGAGCGGCCTGATGGGACGCGCGGCAAGCCTTCGTTACTCTTTGTTTCGACGCTGAACGTTCCCAGTGTTCTGGAATCCAGCGCAGTTCATCGAAGGAGTCTAACAGTGGCCACTTGCGTGATTTCCGCTACAGCAACCGACCTAATCCCAGCGAGAACTGAAACCTCGCGAGACGGATCCGAACGCACCCTCGTTCAGCGGGCCCAGGATGGCGATCAAGAGGCCTTCGCCACGCTTTTTCAGTTGCATAAGAAGCGCGTGTATTCCGTTTGCTTGCAAATGACGAAAGATGTGGCCGACGCAGAAGACCTGACACAGGAAGCTTTCTTGCAGGTTTTTCGGAATATCAACTCGTTCCGAGGCGACTCCGCCTTCTCTACATGGCTTTACAGGATTGCGGTGAACACGGTGCTGATGAAGCTCCGTCGCCGCAAAGCGCCACCGGCGCTCTCATTAGATGAGCCCGTATCGGCGGATTCCCCTTCGCTTAAGCGTGACGTGGGCACCGCCGATCTCAATCTGTCGGGAGCCATCGACCGGATCGCGTTACGCCGCGCTATCGAGGAGCTTCCCGAAGGATGCCGCCGCATTTTTGACCTTCACGAAGTGCAGGGATTTCAGCACCACGAAATCGCACGTCAGCTGCAATGTTCAATCGGAAATTCGAAGTCGCAACTGCATAAGGCCAAGATGAAAATGCGCGATTTACTTTTCCCGAAGACCGGGCACACAAGGCAATCGACGCCCGCGCCGAATCTCGGAAAATCTTTCGCCAGAGGCTGATTTTGGATCCCAGTGTCGTGCGTGCGGCATTGCTATTCAGACCGTCGCTAGACGGCAACGATCGGAAAAGGAAAAGTTTGTGGGCCTAGGAGCTGTTGTAGTTGTCGGCAAGGATCAGTGGCCGATTCATAGTCGTTCCCGGGGATCGGATGCCGAGACGGCGGGTCACTCTTTGCTCAACGATCCCCTCGAGTGTGTAGAGGTTGCCGGGCGGTCTGTTGTCGAACGCATTATAGAGCGATATGCCGCTTTGGATATCGATACGGTTTCTGTATTGGTAGAACCTGGAGTATTCGTGCCGCCGTTCCGGGCCGTTCATAAAAACGTCACAGTAGAATTCGCCAGCGACACGGAGTCAGCCGTCTCAGAAAAAATTTCCGATTTTTCGCAACGAGGTGTCGACCACGCATTCATTCACTGGGCCAGCGTTTATGTGGAAACCGATCTGCTGGACCTTTTCTGCTTTCACCGCGAGGCGCGGCAAACGGCTACCTCAACCTTTGACCAGGAAGCCTCCTTGCCTCTATGGGTTGTGGATTGTGCAAAAGCAAAGGACGCGCACTTTGAGCATTTACTCGGCGACGCGACTCGGAATGGCCATGCGCGCTACTTTATCCGGGAGTATGTGAATCGTGCGAGTCAACCGCGGGATCTGCGCCAATTTGCTTCCGACATGCTCCGTGGACGCTGTCAGAGCGGCCCAAGCGGTCACGAAGCAAGACCAGGGATTTGGCTTGACGAAAGAGCCGAAATCCATAGGCGTGCGCGTCTGGTTGCGCCCGTTTATGTCGGTTGCGATTCGAAGGTTCGAGCAGACGCGTTAATCACGCGCTTCAGCTCTATCGAAAGAGATTGCTGCATTGATTGCGGGACCGTTGTCGAGGATACTTCCGTCCTCGCAAACACTAGCATAGGAATATGGCTTGATCTTTGCCACGCTGTCGCAAATGGCAACATGTTGTTGAATTTGGAGCGTGATGTTCTGATCGAAATCACTGATCCGAGTGTTTTGCGTTCTACCGCCGTCCGCAAAGCTGTTCCCAGTCAGACAGAACACGCAGAAGCGCCTGAGAAAGTTTCCAAGTTAAAACAAGACCAGATGCCAGAGGGATGGCAATTCGGCAACATCTTTATTCAGGAGTAGTGATATGCAGCCCCGTGGCCCCGTAATCGTGATCGAGCTACCCGACAAGTTGAATCAAACAACGGCAGAGTCGTTTCTGGCCGAACTGCAGCCGATGCTCGAGGAAGATCGTCCATGCATTGTTCTCGATTGCTCGCAGATCCAGTTTCTGGACACCGCGGGCGTCGATATGCTGCTGCACTGCCTGGAACAGGCAATGAAGCGGGACGGAGATCTCAAGTTGGCTGCTGTCTCCCCAGCGTCCGCAGTCATTCTCGAACTGATGCGCGTGGATCGACTTTTCGAGGTCTTTGAAACTGCCGACCAAGCGGTGCGCAGCTTTCAGATTTTTGCGCCCGCGACCAATGCCCAGAGCCAGCCCTGGTATGCAACGCCGCACGGGCTAGCTGATCTGAAGGCGGCCAGCTGATCGTGCAATCCAATCTGGCGGGGGTGCCTATGGCAGCACACAGGAAAAGTTTGAGGCTAATTGCGGCGCTAACTGTAAAGAGTGCCGGGGCTCTTTTGGCATTGGTATCGCTTGCGGCCGCCCAGCAGGCTGCTCTGGTAGCAGCTCCCGCGGATAAAGCCGTCGCGGCCCCACTGTCTGATCGGGGAAATACTTACGTCGCCGAACTTCCTGACAGCCCGGGAGCTACCATGGCGAAATTGCAACAGCCAGCTTCCCCCTCGAGTAGCGCTACGCCGCAACAATCAGCAGCCCCGGCGGCAACTCCGCCCCAGACCGATCAGTCGCAATCATCCCAGCAGGCTCCGCAACGGCCGGTGGGCACGGCAGCTGCAGAGCCCACACATGCAGCTGGAATCGCTGCCTCGCAACCTGCAGGCGTCGCGGTTGCGCCGGCAAAGCAACATCGCGCTCGGACGATCGTTATCAAAGTAGGAGCACTGGTCGCAGCAGGGGTAGCCGTTGGAACTGTGGTCGCGCTAACCGCGGCAACTTCCAGCAAGCCTCCCGGCGCCCATTAACGTAGTCGAATTCAGAACGTTTGGATTCTGTGGGAGCAGACATCTGTGACGATCCTAAGCTTTTCCGGAATCGACGGCGCTGGCAAGAGCACACAGATCTCCGAGCTGGAAACGTCCCTTCGGAACTCCGGACTGCGCACCAGGCTCCTTACTTTTTGGGACGACGTTGTGATTCTCTCGCGGTCGCGCGAGTTCATGAGTTACAAAGCGTTCAAGGGGGACCGCGGCATCGGTAGCCCCCAAAAGCCTTTGCAGCGGCGGGATAAGAATGTTACCGCATGGCCGGTCACTTTGCTTCGCTACGGCCTCTATTTCGCTGATGCTCTTCACCTGTGCCTGAAAGTTCTTGAGGCGAGAAAAAGTGATGCGGATGTCGTAATCTTCGACCGCTACATCTACGATGAACTCGCCAATCTACCCCTGAATCGCAAGTGCACCATCTGGTTTGTGAGGCTCGTGCTTCAATTTGTTCCCAGGCCGGATATTGCCTACCTCATCGACGCCGATCCCGTGGCGGCGCAGGCTCGTAAGCCGGAATATCCACTCGAATTCGTTCGGCGTAACCGAGAAGCTTACCTGGCGCTCGCGCGTCTCTCCGGAGTTATCACGATTGTCGGGCCTGACTCCATCGCTGCGATGAAAACAAGAATTTGGAACCAAACGACGCAAAAGCTTGTGGGGCCTGCGGTTACATCTTGCAGCCAGCATTCGGTCTTCACCGAGGCGAATCAAGCCAACATCTCTCCCGGCGAACTCATCGAACCATGATTGTCGAGGGATTGTCGAGGACGTGATTGGCCCGCTTCTGGCGGATTATAACTTGGGCAGCTTCGAGAGGCGTGAGGACTGAAAACTAAATGAAGGTTTGCCTGGTTACCAGCTTCCCGCCAAGTCAAGGCGGGCTGAGCGAATACGGTCTTCACATTGCGCAGGAGTTGCAACGTAATCCCTTTATCCGTCTCACGGTGCTGGCCGACAAAATGTCTCCCGCGGCACTTGAATTAAAAGACTATTCCGTTCAACGCTGCTGGTCGTTCGATGATCCCACAAGCTCAGTTCATATTCTGAAGGCTATCCGAAAAATAAAGCCTGATGTAGTTTGGTTCAATCTGCTTTTCAGCACTTTCGGACGAAACCCCTTGATCGCCTTCGCTGGCCTTTTTACTCCGCTTCTCTCGCGACTCAGCGGATGCTACACCCATGTAACCTTACATCACCTCATGGACACCGTGGACCTGAAAGACGCCGGTGTCCGTCACGCGCGCAGCTACCGTTTTGCCGGCGCGGTGGCCACCAGAATGCTTCTTCTGGCGAACTCTGTCTCCGTCCTCATGCCGGGATATCGCAGGATTCTCCACGACAAATACGGCCGCGACAATGTTCATCTGCGCTCGCACGGCATTCTTTCGAGAGAGCCCGAATATCCCGACATGTCGCGGCGCGGCAATCCGGAGCATCGCATTCTGGCTTTCGGCAAGTGGGGAACTTATAAGCGCCTCGAGCTGATGATTGAAGCGTTCCAGCATATTTCCGAGGTTCTGCCCAATGTCAAGTTGGTGGTCGGTGGTGGAAATCATCCTCAGGCCGCCGGTTATGTTGAGTCGGTGAAGAAAAAGTGCGCAGGCAATTCGCGAATCGAATTCACCGGCTATGTTCACGAGAATCAATTGCCCGATCTTTTCCAGAGTTCTTCCGTCGCTGTCATGCCCTATTCGTCATCCACAGGTTGCAGCGGGGTTGCGCACTTGGCTTGCGCCTATGGCGTTCCCATCGTATGTGCCGACCTGGAGGATTTTCGTCAGATGTCTGATGGCGAGGGGATGGCAATCGAGTTCTACAAGCCTGGTGACGCCCTGGATCTGGCGGCTTGTCTCGTTCGTTTCCTAACGGATCCAGCCCGACAGCAGGCGATGGCCGATCAAAATTTTTCTGCTGCTCTTCGCATGACGATGCCAAATATCGTTTTGAAATATTTGCGCCATTTCGAATTGGAGCAGAGGACTTTGGCCTTGCGACACATCACCAGGTTTCGCAAGCTACCCAGCTGGGTTCCCTCGAAGTCTTTGCTGCTACGTCTGATGACGAAGAATCCACACGGCTGGGTACATCGCTCCGCCCTCCCGCGAACTTCTTCTCGCCATCCGTCGAATAAGCGTCTATTGAACAACGACTATGTTGACGGTGGTGGAAACCTTGCTGGAAGCCGAATTCCCGTTAATGGTGACGGAATAGCTGGCAGGGACGGTCACGGCCGCGCTTTCGGTCCCTACGGTCTTCCCTCCGCAGGAGGCGCCAACCATTCCCAGGCTGATCACGGCGCACAGCGCGACGAGTTGAGTTCCGCGCCTCCCCGAACTTCTGCCAAACAATCCGCACGCGACCAGACCGAAGGGCAGCAACCACGTCGCGTAGATGGGGAGAGCTTTTCTGCGTTGCGGGACATTCGTTCGCGGGATATTCACTCCCACGACGGTGGAAGCGGAAATGGTCAGAACGGAGCTGGCGGACCCGGCGCCCGGAGTAATAGAAGAGGGGTTGAAGGAACAGCCGAGAGTGCTGGGAATACCGCTGCAACTGAGTGAGATGGGACTATTGAAAGTTCCCGACTGCGGCTTTGCGGTAACGGTGAAATTTCCCGATTTTCCCGACGGAATCGTAACTGTCGCCGGCGCCGCGTTAAAATCGACCGGGGGAGCAGAGTTGCTTGTGCCCGTCGCATTGCAACTCGGACTGTAGTTGGTGCTACCGCTAATTTGATTCGCTAAACTTGGTTTACCAGCCGCCTGCACAAATAACTTGTAATTGCCGCTGGGAATCGGAAAGCCACACAGATTCAGCGAATAGATTCCAGTGGACACGTCCGTCAACGGCATCAGGTTCTGTCCGTCGGAACTGATGTACACCGTGTAATGATCCACCGTATTTTCGTTGCCGCTTGGACTCCACTTCAAAGCATTTCCAGTCACCGCGGCTGAGACACTAAAGCAATTGTCGATGCCGGATTCGATCTCCGTCGCTTCTTCGTAATCGTTCCACGTCACCAGTTGAAGATATGGCAACTGCTTTCCTGCGTTATACATGCTGTTGAGCTTGGAGAAAGTCTCCAGCCAGATTTGCCCGCATTGCTGGCTCATGATTCGATTCGACCCCCATGACGCCAGCGTGTCATTGAATCCCTTGTAAGCGGCTCCCACCGTCTCCGCCCCGGGGTAGGTAAGTCCAGTGTCGTAAAAGCTCGTCAGATAGGCCATTCCATGGTCATTGGTCGTCGGCATCACCCATGAATAGCTGCCATCAGAAAGAATGTGGGTGAACCCATTATTATTCTGGAAAAAGAATCTGGGATGCGTGCTCATTGCCGAGTTGGCCGCATTCCAATCGATCGACGGATAAGAGAGATCCACGTTGAAGTCGGTAATCACCGGTTGTCCGTCAATCTTCAGATAAGCCGGCGACGGAAAATATTTGTTTTCCACGTAGCGAAGATCGCTTACAAACGCTTGTTGTGGAGAACATCCCGAGCAGGAGTCCCAGGCGATCGCCCCTTCATCGATCATGATCGCGAAGGTGAAGCCCGGATGGCTCTCTGCCGCCGCCATCACCAGCTGCGTTCCCTCGTCGATGGAATTGTTGGGTCCATACCAGTCGACAATGACGCCGTCGACGCCGCGGCTGACCATGTCGTCAATCTGGTTTTGAACTTGCACCGCGCTTGTGGAACTGTAGCCTACGTTCATGTGGTTCGGCCCTCCGAACCAGAGGAGCAAATGGGCGTAAACCTTGGTCGTGGCACCTGAATACAGCAAAGTGTGCACATCGACCTTGCTGATATTTCCAGCGGCGCGGTTGCCATTCGATTGGCTGTTAAAGCTATTCGCCGCACTCGTATTATTGGAGGTCTGAGCGGCCAGAGTTGTGGTTGGCACAATGTAGGAAGAACTGGCTGAGCAAAAAGTGGGCGTGGTGAGAAGAGTAACTGCAATTACAAAATATGCCAGACGCATCGGTCCTCAGGGGCGGAGTAGAGCCGAGGATCTTGCTTCGGATCTTGGACCAGACTGGGGGAAGGCGCCCGCCTGTAGATTCCCCAGGACTGGTTGCAATTTGTCTTTCTGGAAACTGCCTGCAGCTTAAGAGAGACGCGAGTGAGGCAACAGGTCACCTTGGTACAGCCGCTGGTAACCATCTTTGTACCCGACGCGAAACAGGCTCGCGGACCGACACAAGTGAAACTTGGAAAATTCCTTCGCTCACAACTCTTAAGCTGCGGTCAGGGTCGCGCGATCTGTCCACACATGTCTGTGGGATATAACCCGCCATTTCGTGATGGATGTCACGCAGTCCCACGAAGCGTTTCGATCCGGTCAACTAGACTGGGCGCGCCACGTTTAGTTCGTGCTGATAAGCCTATTGTTTTTACCGGGTTACTAGATTTCCCCACACAGAATCGCGGCTCAAAGGGCCAACGTTTCCGCCTCCGACATCATCTTAGAAGGCTGCAAATTTTGAGATGCCTTTCAAATTTCGCTTTCAGGACGAGGCTCCGCATGGATCAGTCCTCCCGCAAAAGTGCCGGCGTTGGCCTGGCGATTGTGTTGATGAGTTTATGCGGTTGCCGCGGTCTCGGCGCCAATACACCAGGAAACCTGCAGTCGATTCAGCATGTGATTTTCATGTTGCAGGAAAATCGCAGCTTCGACTCCTACTTCGGAATGCTTAATCCGTATCGCAAGGCGAATGGCTGGACTACCAGCGAGGACGGCAACACCTACACCGTGGATGGAATCGACGACAAGCTCACGAAATTTGCCAATCCAGATGATGAAGGTCAGTCGTTCAATCTGTTTAAGTTGAGCAGCACATGCGTCGACGATATGAGCTCCGCATGGCTTGAAAGTTACGGCGACGTGAACCGTTACGACTTCCTTGTGAGCCGGCCGATCCTTATGAACGGTTTCGTGCACACCGCGGAAGGCTTCGCCAAATCGGGTGCGGGTGATGGAACATTCACAGATCTGGTTGGCCAGCGTGCCATGGGATATTACAACGAGAACGCGCTCAATTATTACTACTTCATGGCTTCGCAATTCGCCGTGTCCGACCGCTGGTTCTCGCCGGTCTCCAGCAAGAGCACTCCCAATCGGATTGCAACTATGACGGGTGGAACCACGCAAGGCCTCGTGAAAGATCCTTTTGCCGACGATGGCATTACGACTCAGTTGAATATTCAAACCATCTTTCAAGAGTTGGATAAGGCCGGCGTGTCGTGGAAAATCTACTATTCAATCACCCAAGGAGGGTGTACCGATGAAGATGGCGACTGCGGCCCCAACGGACACACCAGCGATTATCCAGTAACAACCTTCTCGGATTTTTCCTATTCGAGCCAATACTTATATGAGAACCCGCAACAAAGCGCTTGTACTGCGCCCACCATCGGCTCAAAGCAGGCCGTCGGTGACGCCAGTAATGGGTTCTGCATCGACATCAAGCACATCGCGCCGCTGTCCCAATATATGACCGACGTGGTTAACAATACTTTGCCGAGTTATGCATTTATTGAGACGGCCTACGGGAGCAGCGACGAGCACCCCGGTTCAGGGCAGTCGATTCTGGCAGGCCAGCAACAAGTGGCCTCGATCATCAATGCGTTGATGCAGAGCGCATCGTGGCCGAGTTCAGTTTTCTTCCTGAGCTATGACGAGCCCGGTGGACCCTTCGATCACGTACCGCCCGTTCCCGGACATTCAAATGACAACACGGATTCTTCCTTGGGAACGATCACGGATATCAGTTCCATCGCCGTGAACCCAGACGGCTATGAGCCTTGTCTTGCACCCGGAGGAGTTCCAACTTTGCACTGCGATCTTTCGACAGTTGATCCGGGCGCCAACCCTGGCGATGCGCCCGCGCAACAAGGCTTCGCGGCACAACTTGGATTCCGCCTGCCGAATATGGTGATCTCACCTTTCGTGCGCATGCATTACGTTTCACATGTTCCGATGGATCACACCGCCGTGGTGAAATTTGTCGAAAGCCGGTTCATCAGCCCTAGTGCGCATCTGACGAATCGCGACGCCGCGCAGCCGGATTTGCTGGATTTCTTCGATTTCACAAACGTGCCCTGGTATACTCCACCGACTCCGCCCACTCCCAGCGCACCTCCAGGCCAGTGCACTCCACAAAGCATGTGATGAACTGTGGCATGTGACAACTATGCAAGAGATTTGGCAGGCGGAAAGCCGGGACGCCTTTCAGCGATTCGAAGCTCTTTCTCTGATGCGGAATTTACTGCGAATTGACCGTGAGACTTCGGGCCACGTAACGGCTTCCATCGAAATTCGCTACGGTGCTCACGTCCGCTCCGATGTGTAGCCGGTCGTCGACGGCGACTCTCGATGGATCCAGATAGATTTCATACGTCTTGTGGTCGGTGGCCGATCTCAGAACGAGCAATCCGATTCGCAGATCCAGCGAAATAACCTGGCCCGCAAAAGTAAAATCGGATCCCGGAACGGCCAGGATGGCAATTTGTTGAACATCTCGATCATTTTTCTGCGTGACAAAACTTACATCCACCAGTGTGCCGGGAACCAACTGGCTGGCGAACGCGGAGTGCCCGTCCTGGACAACCTGGGTGCGAGGCGTAAGGCTCAATTTCACCGGTTCGGGTGACAGCGCATCTCGCAACTCTAACTCGCCTTTATCGGCGCGATAACTCATGATCACGCCTTGACTCTTTCCACTGATCGGGTTCGTGGCCAGCCGGATATTGCGGGCAAAGATCGTACTCCCATCCAGGATTGTATCGACGTAGACTCGATCCCCCACGCGCAGGTCGGGAGGTGAAGCTAGCGTATTGCCTTCATGAATCTCGGTGCGCGGATCGAACAGCATTTTCATTTTCCCGCCGCCAAAAATCTGAACCGTAAGTTGATCGCGCACCCGGTCAACCCTCTGGATCGTTCCCCCAATCAAGGTGGTTCTACTGGGATGGAGTGCGGGCAAGTCAGGCAGCAAGCTTGCTGGGTCGACCACAATGTCCGCGTCATTAGTCGTAGTAATTGTAGGCGCGGTCGAGGTGGGAGTGACAGCGTTCGTCGAAACTACGGACCGCGAAGCCACCGATTGCCCGTATGCCATCGAGACGTAGAAAAAGCCCGCCAAAACGCTGTTTCCGATAACGCTCGACAAATACTGAAACTTGGTCCCCATGGTCTCCCCGCACAAAAATTTCAGTGCCGCAGTTGGATGCCAGGAGCAGCCATAAGGTAGTCCTATCTCCATGAAAAATAAGCGGTGCAACGACAAACAAAGAGACCCGATTTGCATCTTAAATTCCGCGTTGCGCTGTACGCTTTGATTACGCACCGTTTTGATATTTTGTTAGGTAGAGAGAGGCTTTCGGGATGTTCTTGAAACGATGGGCTGTCGCCGGTTTAGTGAGTGCTGCGCTTGGATTGGGATCGCAAGCTCGGGCAGGCGATCTTAAGATCACTCTTCCGAGGCGAAGCCACCTGACTCCTGTTCAGCGACTCAACCAGGATGGCGTGGAAGCTATCCGCAAGCACAACTACGAGAAGGCCGAAGGTCTCTTTTACAAAGCCTATCTGTTGGACCCGGAAGATCCCTTCACTCTGAATAACCTCGGCTACGTGGCGGAACTACAGGGACAGGTCGATCGCGCCATGAACTTTTACCAGCTCGCTGCTCAGCAGGCGAGCGACGCCACAATCGCGAAAGCAAGTTCTCCGCGATTGGAAGGCCGTACTCTGAAGGCGGCGCTCGCGATCACGGACATGCCGCTCCAGATCAATCACGAGAATGTGGAGGCGGTGCGTTTGCTGGCGCAAGGCCGCGGTCCGGAAGCGGACCTTTTACTACAACAGGCTCTGAAAACGGACCCGAACAATATTTTCACTCTCAACAACATGGGCGTCGCGAAGGAGATGGAAGGCGAATCACAGGCAGCTCTCAAATATTACGATTCCGCTGCCGCCCAACGTTCCGATGCTGCCGCCGTGGTCACTCTCAATCGCAACTGGCGGGGCAAACCGGTGAGCGAGATGGCGGCGGAGAATGCCCGCAACCTGCGCGGTCGCATGGAAACTCAGATGACAGCGGAAACCAGGCTGGCGGAGCTGAACACGCGCGGAGTCTCAGCCATGAACCGTAACGAGCTTAATGCGGCGGAACAAGATTTTCGAAGTGCCTATGCTCTCGATCCCAACAACGCGTTCGCCGCTAACAACATCGGCTATTTGTCGGAGATCGAAGGGGACCGGGAGACTGCGCAGTTTTTCTATGACAAGGCGCAATCCCTGGGCGGCGCGAACACCCCCGTAGGACTAGCCACTCGAAGCAGTGCTGAAGGGTTGCCGTTGTCGCAGGTCGCCTCCGAAAGCGACTCGAAGGTCGAAGCGAAAGTCCAGCAGGAACGCGATGTTCGCCGCCAGCACCATGAGCCGATATTTCTTTACCGGCGTGACAATTCAGTGGTGCAAGAACCGACAAATCCCCCGGTTACCGCTCCGGCGCCGCAGTAAAGTCACAAACCGCTCCTACAAGCCTCGCTCCTGGAAACGTCCAATGTCGGTCTCCGGATCATAGGTAAAGTAGCGCACAAGATTTTTTAAGTAGCGAAGCAGGGTGTTGACGTTCGTGTGGTACCAGCAGCAGCGCGCCATTTGGGGCGAAAATCCGCAGATGAAGCGGAACTGACCCAGCGTCGGAATAGGATGGCTAAGCAATGCGGCGGCCATGCGGTGATTGCCGTCCAGAATGGTCAGCGGCCCTGTGTTGTTGATTCCGATCAATAGCACCGCGGGGTTGACAACATTCTCTTCCACCGAAGAGCTTAGAAGCCGCAGCTTCCGAAAGAATTCATTATCGGAGGGCTCGGCCAGCTGGATGCGCAAGCGCTCCACCACGTCCTTCATGTAGAAGCTCCCATCGGCAGCCCTTCGCCACTGTGCTCTGGGGAAGAACCGGATGCGGTCCAGATCCTTGGCGGTCAATTCTACTTCGAACCACTTGGTGTCCGCTGGCAGCTCCCGCCACATGGCACCTCGTCGCAGAAACAACAGAGCCTGCCGCACCGCATTCTCCCGAGAATTGTTTAGGTCCGGATTTTTCACCAGATGTTCGAATTCGTGCCGATAGTCGTCGAACTCCGGATGATGAAATTCGCTCCTGAGAAACTCCGCCATCACCTCTTCCTCAGCCAGCAGCCGGCGAAGGCGAAGCCTGGTGTAAGTTCCAAGGGCTTTCGGAGTCAACTGATTGCGAAGCAAAGGAATCGTCAACACCAGCAGCAGAATGATCATCAGCACTAATTGCACAAGAATGACCTGGCGAAGGGTCTGGTGCAGCACATAAATGCCAAGCGCCATCGCGCCACTGAATGCCAGTTGAAGCCAGCTGGTGTTCGCGATCTTGCGGGACATTTCGTAAGTAATGATCACGGAGCTTAACGAATAAACTCCAGCGGTAATCGCATAGAGGATCAACAAAGGGGCGAGCATGCCGGCGTTGCCCATCGCAAACTGAGCGCCGAAAAGCGTTTTCCAAAGAAAACTGGGAACCATCCACAAGCCGAAAATCAGAACCGACAGAATTAGAAAGACCATCGACAGAGAAGCGAAAAGCACATGGCTCGCCTCATGCTCATCGGAGCCGGCGCCGGCGGAGACCGGAAACATGGTATTCACTACCGACCATGCACACATATTGACGAGCCGGCCAACCAATGCCACGGCGGCATAAAATCCGGCCTCGACAGGGGGAAAGAAGTGTTTTACTAAGACGATGTCAAAGTTATTAATTACGGTTTGGCCGGAGAAAAAAACAATCGCCTGCAAACCCTCGCGCGAAGAAATGGAAAGACCACGGAAGCGGAACGAAGTGATGCCGGGACTTGGAAGAGCGAAAAAATAGGCGACGATGACCGCCAGCACACTGGCCAGAACCGCCCCTCTCACGCCCAAACCTAATTTGATCAGCGCAAAAACGCCGCCCAGCCTGACTAGCCCCTCCAGCATGAAGTTAACCGCGAGAGGTCCAAATGCGCGAACCCCCTGAATGTATCCGCGGCGCACTCCCAAAGGGATATAAAAGGCCGTGCCTAAAGCAAGAAATGAAATGAGGACCGGATCTGGCAAGTTAAGATAAGTATCAAGAGGTCGCTCAAAGAGAAAAAGAAGCAATCCAATCCCTATTCCCGCGATCCACGAGCGCTGGTGCAGGTTCGCGAAAACCTGACATTGATCTTCAGGCGACGCTCCCTTCGCCACATACTTCGCACACACCACCTGGAAGGCCAGCGTGATGCAGGAAAGCAACATTAAGATCGTGTACACTGCCGTCGCATTCGCGAAGCCCGAAGGGCCAAGCAATCTGGCGGTGGCCACGTTGTAGACGAGGTTGGTAACGCCCACCAGTCCGGAACCGGCGAGAAGCGTGAGGCTGCCGCCCAGAAGCTCGGATTTCAGCGTCTTTGCGGGTGCCGGCGGACTCGCGGATTGCATGTCTCCCGGCGAAGCCGCACCATCAATTTTTGTCATGTCTGCCATGGCTCGGCCGGTCGAACTTTTAAAAACGTAGATCTTCTAAAACGTAGACCTTCTAAAACAAGGTGAAATGAACCACGGGAAGTATCGTGCTCTTTGATCCGCCGGCAAAGCTGTAAAAAGTCTGTTGCTGCGCTCCGAAAGAGAACCGGAACGGATAGCTGAAACGCCCCCCAAGGTCTCTCGAGGAGCCCCGCGCTGCTCGCGTATAGGCGACCACGAATTCACTTTGCGCATTGTCGTACTCGTGGTAACCCTCGCCGCGCGAAAGCAGGAACGAACCTTGTACGTTCCAGCGCGGGTTGGCGCGAAACTCGAAGCGAGCGCCCGGCAGGAATGCCTGCGCGATGGCGTATTGGGTTCCCTGCACTCTCCAGGAACGCAAATCCTCGGCCAGCACCGCCGCGGAAAACCGGTTCCCAAACTTCTGTTGCAAGCCCACGTAACTGGAGGTGTTGAAATACTCTTGCACCAGCGGATTAAACAGGAGGTCGCGCACCGTGTACCCGGCGAGCAGCGAGGTGTGTCCCCATGGCCGTCCAACCGTGAATTCCGCGGTTGCGGAAAGGTCCCGCGAATTCAAATTCTGGTCGGTGAATGGTCCGGCTTCTCGCACCGCGCTGCCGTTGAATGAAACCCAGTTACGAAACGAACTTGTCGAGACATAGAGAAACTGGCGAAAAAGATTCTGGCTCATATACACCGGCGAGATCGTGTCGCGGCGTATATCAAATTGCAAGCCACCATTGAAGGCGATGGAGTTCGCGCCGATATGCAGAATCGGAGTGACGCCGCCATTGAGATAGGTATCGTAAGTGTTCCGATCCTGGATCACATTCACGCTGGGGAAAAGGAAACGGCCCGTGGTGAAGCTTTCGCCGACAAAGCCCGAGATCACCGGCAAGTTGCCGAGATGAATCCGGTAATGGCTCTCAGCCAAATCCTCGTACGAATGCCGCGGCGGAGGCAGCAGCGCCGGATTGGTGACACGCAGGATTCTGGCGTCGAGGGTATAGACGTTGATGTCTTCCAGCGCGGGAGCGAACGAGCCCTCCGGCGCAATGCTTACATTTTGGGTAATCCGATGACCTTCCTCTATGGCAACTTCGTTCTGTGCCGTTTGAGTCATCGTTTGATTATCTTGACCCGCGACCGTGTTGGCTTGTACGAAGGAGGAAAGGGCGTGCACCGTGTCCTGGCGCTGGCGGTAGAGGTTGGCGGCCGCAAGCATGTAGTCGTAATCGTCGGTGAAGTCGCTCGCTGGACCGAGGCTGCCGAGGGCTTCTTCGGCCTTGCGGCTCTCTCCCTCCGCCACATAGGTATTCGCCAAACCGATTTCCACCTGGCGAGGGTTGGCTCCAGCCAGCTTGGCCTTATCGAAATAAGTTTCCGCCAAATCGAAGTCGTGGATCGCCAGAAAAATGTTTGCCGCCTCCAGAATATCTTCCGGCGACACTCGAGATCCGCTGATACGAGCTTCCGCGAAGCCGATCGCCAACTGCCGGCGCACATCGTCGTAGTGACCTTCCCGCATGAATACTTGAGCCACGTCCAAACGCACTCCCAGACGATCTCCGTTGGGAACGTCCAAGGCGCGCGAGAATCGCTGCATGGCTGCGTCGCGATCGCCCATCGCCAACAGCGCTCCGCCGGTAGCCAGCAAGATATCAACATCGTCTTTGCCATACTGTTCTGCCAGTTGTATGTCGTGCATTGCGTCGGTTCGCGCTCCTTCTCTCGCGTGAACCTGCGCTCGCAACGTATAGACCTTAGCCTCGGTAGGCGCCAGCTTTTGAGCGACGTCGAGTGTGTTCAGTGCCTGCTGGTACCGACGCAGACGAAACAGCGTGTCTGCATAGGCCAACTGTGTGGTCAGATCGTCGGGCGTCTCTTGCAATGCGATCCGGTATTCAGGTTCGGCGTGAGCGAAATCCTGCTCTTGTCGAAATGCCTCCGCTCGTGCCAAATGCCACGTATGTGTCTTCCCCAATGATTTCTGGGCGCTGTCAAGTTGGTTCAGCGCAGGCTTGGGGCGATGCAGCTGAAGATCGGAGAATGCCTGGCCGAGATGTGCCTCTCCGTACTCCGGTTGTAATTGCAGAGCAATCTGAAAATCTTTGCTGGCCTTTGCCGGTTCGCGCAGATCGTTCAGGACAAATCCGCGATTGGCATATCCCGTCGCCATCTTTGGATCGTTCTGAAGCGCGCGGGTATAGTCCTGCAGCGCTTCTTGCAAGTGCCCGGTGTGGGCATTAATGTTGCCTGCTACCAGCGGCAAGTCTTTATCATCGGGAAGAATCGGCTCATACTTGGCAATCAGCGCTAAATCCTCGTCGTAGCGGTTCAGGTAGTAAAGATCGTAAGCCAGGTACACCGCGCCTTCGCGATCATGAGGAAGCTTCGCGAGAACCTCATAGCCCAGTTTGGCGGATTCCGCGTAATCGCCTGTCAGGGTAAGATAGCGTTCGCGTTCCCGGCTCACCTGTGGGCTATCGTTCATTTTGCCCTCGGCACGATCCAGCCATTCCTTTGCCAACTCCGGAATGTGCGCCTCCAGTGCTGCATTTGCTCCGCCTGCGATTATCATCGCGCTGCTCGGCATACGTTTGAAAGCCTCCTGGTAACTCGCTTCGGCTGCCGGAAAGTTTCGTTCGGCTGTGTATAAATCGCCTAATGCGAGATAAGGCGTGAAATCTTTAGGATGCGCATTGATCGCGCGCTTGAAATAACTTTCGGCCAGTTTTGTATCGCCTTTGTCCCGAGCCAGATAACCCAGCGATGACAATGCCGTTCGATTGTTATGATCGAGATCGAGAACCTTGGTAAAAGTATCTTCCGCTGCTTCTTTCTGTCCCAGCTTCCATTGCAGGCTGGCATAGTTCAGAAGAGAATTAACGTTAGAAGGGGCAAGGGCAAGTGCTTCCTGCAGATCCTTATTGGCGGCATCCAGATTTCCGGAACCGGCTTCGATGGCGGCGCGCAGTCTCAGCATTTCCGGTCGCGAAGATTCGGGAACGTTGACCTGGTTAATCGCCGCCAAGGCTGCGTCCAGTTGTTGCTTCGCCGCGGCATCATCTTCCTGACGCAGACTTAGCTCGTACAGATTCAAGCGCAGCTCAATGGGATAGAGCGGACCTTCCGGAACGTTCGGCGGCAGATTCGCGAGGGCCAGATTGTATTCCTTGCTCGCGTCCGCAAAACGATTATCCGATTCTGCGATCGCTCCGAGAATGGCGTGCAACCGGTAACTGTTGGGGTCGATTCGTTTCGCATCGTCGAGAAAGTTCTTGGCTGCATCCGTCTGGCCAAACGCAACCCACGCTTGCGCGGCACTCAGATCCAGGCTGATGTTGCCCTTCCCTGCTTTTGCCAGGCGAGAATAAAGTTGAGCCGCTTCCTGCTGCTTCCCCGCAAGCTCGTAGGTGTAGGCGAGCTCAGCCTGCACGTCCGTGGTTTTGCCGGGAATCGACTGCAGAGTTGCGATCGCCTGATCATACTGACCCTGATCACGATATGCGCCTGCCACCGCACGCAGGACCTCGGAATCATTCGGAGCGCGGCTTTTCGCCCGATTCAGGTAGCGAGTGAACTCATCCGGCTGGCCGAGACGTTCGTAAGCGTGGGCGATCAGAAGATCGGTATGCGGAGATCCCTGCAGCGCGTCCGCCCGCTTTAGCAGGTCCAGCGCCTGGCTGGGATCGGAGTTGAGCATAAGCTCTCCCGCCAGTTGCAAGCTATTGGCATCTTTCGGATTCAGCTCGACGACGCGCTTTAACAATTGCTCGGCATCAGCGTCGCGGCCCATCCTGGCATAGGTCTGCGCGAGTCCGGCCATGCCATTCACGGAATTCGTTTTCAACTTGAGTCCGTGATTGTAGGCATCAATCGATGCCTGATAGTGATCGGCCAATCGGTCAGCATAACCCAGCAAAAACCAGAGGTCGGCATTTTGTGGAGCGGACTTGGCGGCGCGTTCGGCAAACGAAACTGCTGCTGCGTAGTCATTGCGTTTGAGGGCATCTTGCGCGGCACGCGCCTCGCGAGCTACGTCAATACTCGATCCCCAGCTAAACCCTGACCCCGTCTGATTATCCTGGGTGGAATTGGGGGCGGATTCTTTCGAAGTCGGATTCTGCTGGGAAGAAGCGCCTTGGCTATTTATGTCGTACGTCTGAGCAAGAGCACTACCTATCAAAAGAAGGGCGCAAAAGCTCGTGAGCGGAAGTCGGCTTTTCACGGATTCACCACGCTAGAAAGTCTTGGGTACCTCCCGCATAACAAAATGTCTGCGGCCCCAATCAGATGCCACTCTTCCTGCTAAGGCTGCTTCCGCGCCTGGAGGAGCTGCCGGAGTGCAAGAAACAAGTAAACCCGGAGCACGTTCTTGGAATCTTAGCTGTTCGCTTCGGACTTACAGGAGCGCATCAGGCAGGAGTGCACAATTGTGAGCACTGTCCAGAGCAGCACCGTTTCAAATAATTTTTCTCGTCCCATTCCTCTTCTCGCAATCGTTCTCGTTGCGCTTGCGGTTCACGGGCCCTTGCTGCTGATGGAGCTACCTGCTGGCTCGTTCGACGCAAATTTTCATATGTTTTTTGCGTCGCACTACGCCCATCACTGGTTTAATCCTTGGAATGAAAAGTGGTTTGCCGGCTTTTCTCAAACCACTTATCCGCCGTTGACCCACCAGTGGATCGCTTTGCTCTCAAACGTTGTTGGTTTGAAGATGGGCTATATGCTGGTGCAGTTGATCGCGGTCCTGTTGCTCCCCGTGGGTGTGTTTCGATTTGCCCGGATTTGGGTCAATGATCGCGCCGCGAGCTATGCCGCTTTGGGTTCGATTTTTTTAGGATCGTTGTCGTTTCTGGTTTATCAAGCGGGGCAACTCGCGACCGTCGCGTCGGCTGCGCTCTACCTGAATGCTCTGCCTTACTTCTATGAATGGATAACGGAGTCTTCCGGGCGCTCTCTACTGAAAGGAGTCGTCGTCAGTTTGACGGCGGCGGCCGCGCACCACGTTACTTTGATTTTCGGTGTGATTCTTTTCGCCGGCCCCGTGCTCTGGACCGCATATCTCGACGCGCGTGACGAACGCGTCCCGGGATCCGTTGCTGGCGTGCTGACGCGGGCGTTGGCATTTGGAGGTCTGGTGGCTGGGGGTGTGGGCATCGTCCTTTTGCCTTACTGGCTTGCGCTCATCCAGCATCCCATTCATCAGATTCCGATTCCGCACGATAGCCGCGCTAACTTCCTGCTCAACTCCATTACCGCTGTAAATTATTTCGTGATTCCCTACGGAGCGCTGATTCTCGCACTGCCGTTCATCTTCATTCGCGGAGCTTCCTCGCGCCGCTGGATTCCATTGTTGGTCGGCTTCTGGCTCACTTTGATTTTTGGGCTCGGTGGTACGACTCCATTGCCGCGATGGTTGCTCGGACGTGCCTTCGAAGTTTTGACCTTTGAGCGCTTCACATTTTGGGCCACGATCATGGCCATGCCGTTTGTCGGAATTCTGGCGTCCGATCTTCTAGATCGCTTCCAGACGAAGGCAGCGGTCGGGTTAGCGCTCGCATCAGTGGCGACCATCGGTGCGGCTCTGTTCTGGCTCAATGCCAATCCCTTTCGGCCCACGGCTAGAACCGATGTTGAACCGGTAATCGCCTTTCTGAACCGCGATGGTCATGACGCGTACCGCTATATTACGTTGGGTTTCGGTAGCGAACTCGCGAAGGTCTCCACCTATACCACTGCGAGCAGTGTCGACGGCGATTACAATTCAGCTCGCCTCCTGCCAGAGATGACTCACTACGGCTCTGCGCAGCTCACGAATGCCAAGTTTTATGGTACGGCCGGCATGGCTGCCTTGCGCGCCATGCTCGAACACGCCAACCGCTATGGCGTGAAGTACATTTTTGTGCACGATCCTTACTACGAGCCGCTGCTTTCCTTCGTAGGATGGCGAAAGATCGAGACTTTCGATAACGGTGAAATCACCGCGTGGTCGAAAGAGGACGTCCCACCCGCTCACAAAATTGAGTCGGATGCGATTCCCGCGCCATGGCAAGGCTTTTTGTGGGGGACATTGCCGATCGGCGTCAGTTTCCTCGCGATTTTCCTCGCGTTCTTCTTGCCGGAGACACGCCGCACTCCGGTGAGGTTCGGTATTTCGGCCCATGCCGAAAATCGTGAACAACACAGCGTGGCCTGAGGATCAGAATGAAATATGGGGTTCCAATTGTTCTTGCTATTGTGACCGTAGTTTTGATGCTCCTCGGCTTGTTCGTGACCAGCCAAGCCGGAAGCACGATCGGGGTGACCAAGGGATCGGCTCTTCACACATCCAAGGCAAGTACGCCCGATCAAGCGATCACCAATTTCTTGGTTGATGTGCAACGGCGAAATTGGGATCGTGCCTTCGCCAACGTTTCCACTGCGAGCGGCATAACTGAGCAGGCTTTTATTCAGGACTGGATCGGTTCCAACGGAAGCCTGCGTGCGTTTTCCAGCCTGGAAAGCTTTGATTCTCGCCCTCTCCACGCTACCAACAACGAAGCTGATACGCGCGTGCGTTTGCATTTCTCCACGCCCGTCGGTCCTTTAGAAGACGTCCGCGATATCCATCTGATCCGCGAAGGCGACGTTTGGAAGGCGGTGTGGCCCAAATTCGAGATCCCCTCTGTTCCGTCCCAGGTGATTCCTGTGAATTATCTGCGCTGGGATTTAGTTTCCGGCGGCGCCGATGATGAATGGGGATCGAAGAATGTCGATGCGCCGCACGTCCGCATCATCTCGATGAACGCGATCGATTCCGCCGACGGCGCAGTGGTAATGGGGGAAGTTACGAATGAAGATACGATTCCTGCATTCGTTACCGTCAACGCGACGCTTGTAAATGGCGCGGGCAATCCCATCGACGAGGAAAGCAGCTTCGACAAAATTGCGCACGTTCTCCTGCCGAAACAGGTAACACCTTACCGCATCGACTTCCCGAATCTTAGTTTGAAGAACGTCAAGAACGTCCGCATGGATGTGAAGGCGAGTCTGGTGCCTGCCTCCGCCGACCCCGTCATCGGAGTGATGAATCAGAGAATCGATACGGATCCGCAGGGCAAGAGCGTTCTTCACGGCGACCTGCTCAACCAGAGTGGAGAGACAGTCAACATTCCACACGTGATCGCAAGTTTCTATGACAACGATGGCAAAGTTGTGTGGGTTTCCGATGGCTATGTCGATCGCGCGCTTCTGCCGCAGTCGTCCGAAGCCTTTGCGGTTGAAATCCCGAAAGCATTGTCGGCCAAAGTGCACTCTTTCCACGTTGTGGTAAACCAGTACAGCTTGAAGTCCTAGAAATGTTGCGACTACTACAAATTTGCGCAGTGATGTGTTACGCGGCGGCGTGCGTGGAAGCATGCCGCGCACAGGATTTTCATGTTCCTGAGTCGGCCGTGGCAGGTGATGATGCAGTCATTTCGACCGCGGGAAGCGGCAAAGCAACCGTTTATCTCATCGGCCCTGGAGTTTCGCGCAAGGACGAAATCACGCTCGGCGAGGATGTTCGACTTGACGGGAAAGATGTGCGCAACGCCGGAAAGTATCTGGCAATCCTGTGTTCGGGTACGTGCCGCGGCGCGAATTTTTATGTAAGCGCTGCGAAGCCTACCAGCCTCACCTTTCTGGTGCATCCTTCGCGTGTTCCAGTCGCCCAAGGCGACGCCGTCAGCGGAGTTGCGTTTCCCTTTGATCCGTACCACAACCTGGTTCTTTCGCCGGAGAACATAAACTTCCAAATCATGGCGAAAGACGCGTCCTCGTGGTCTCGCTCAATCCGCACCCAGAATGGAGTCGCGTGGTTTCGAACCGCTTCGGGCAAGTCCGCCGGACCAGTGCAGGTCTTGGCAACTCTTGGTGATTTGAAATCTCGCCGCGTACTTCAGCAGGTTGCGTCGGATCCCTGCAATCTTCGCATCAGCGGCCAGCGCACGCGCACCGGGATCGTTGTGCAAACCGACCCGGTTCACGACTGCACGGGAAACGTTGTTCCCGATGGCACGATTGTCACATTTACAGCAACCGGGCCAGACGGGAAAGGCACAGTGGACGCCCCAATCAAGCAGGGAATTGCACGCGCGCAAATAGAGGCGCAAGGTCCGGAGACAGTATCGGTTGCCTCCGGCGTTGTGATGGGCAACGAGATTCACGTGGGAGATCAACCGTGAGCACATTCGTCAAACGCTTTGTGTACCGCGGTCTCGCCACACTCGTCGCGGGTGCCTTGATTCTTGCTTCGACTGTCGCGTTGAACGCGGTGGAAACTCCGGTTCAAGTTCAACTGGATACCAGCCATGCGAGCCCGCGCGCGGTGGAGAGCTTGACGGAGCGAGGAATTCTTCGCGACTATCGCTTTGCATGGACGAGCATGGCCCAGGCGCTCGAATTCAACACTTATGATCCGCTGGAAGGACCGTTCGCCGGCGACGCCAAGCAATGGCTCCATCAAACTGTTGCCAGCCAGCAGCACTCCGGTCTTAGTCGCCGCTATCTGGATCAAAGCCACCAAGTCGAAGCCGTGTTCTATGCCCCTGAGGGCGATGTTATGGAATTGCACGACACGACCCAGTATCAACTACAAATTCGCGATGGAGATAAAATCATTCACGATGAGCACGTGGTCGTGCACTACGTTGTGCTCATGACGCCGGGTGCCGATCGTTGGGTGATCCGCCAACTGCAGGCCGTTCCCCAATTCTGATTAGCTTGTGAGCTTCCGCTTCTTCTGTAAGTCGTTTACCCTTCGTAGACTTGGCGCTGCCTACCAACCGTGCACTCCGCCTCGGCATCTTATTTGTCTTAGAGGAAGGCCAGAAGAATGGAGTGGCCGATTGCCAAGATCGTTTCTAGTTTTATCCATGGCGTTATTCATGCTGGCGACGGGCTGTACTACTCCCGGCGCTCATCACATTCTTCAGCAAAACGCGCTGGCGCCAGCACTCTCTCCTAAGCTGCTCGCAGTCTACATGCCATGGTTCGGTAACCACACCCACATGGAGGTGGGCTATTCCAGCGAGGATCCCGCCGTCCTTCGAAAACAAATTCAACAAGCCCGCCACATGGGAATCTCCGCGTTCGTGGTCGATTGGTATGGCGATAGCAATGCATATTCTGACCACAACTTCGCCCTTATGCAGGAAGCCGCGAGCGAAGCTCACTTTCAGGTGGCTCTGCTATATAACGAAGCGGAAGATGAAGATGCCCAGGCCACCGACGCCGAGATCGCGTCGCTGGACAAGGCTTACAAAGACTACATCGGACCAACTGCGAAGTATCGGGATTCCTATCTCACATATCAGGGCCGGCCGATGATTTTTATTTTCCCCAAGAGCGGCCACGTCGACTGGAATCGCGTTCGTGAGCACTGCGGTAGTTGGGAAAATCCTCCGCTACTAATCTATAAGGATCAACCGCCGCCGCAGTTTGCCGACGATTTCGCGGGCTCTTATGCGTGGGTGCAGCCCGGCCCCGGCGGATGGGCCCCCGACGGCAGCAACTGGGGCGAGGCTTACCTCGAGAACTTCTATAAGACCATGCAGAACAAACATCCCGACAAGATTGCAGTGGGAGGAGCCTGGCCCGGTTTCGACGATTCTGCCGCCAAGTGGGGACTGAACCGCCATATGCAAAGCGCGTGCGGCAAGACGCTGGATGAGACTCTGAATTTCTATCAGCGATATTACGATGCCGCCAAGCCGCTGCCATTTCTTTTGATTGAAACCTGGAACGATTACGAGGAAGGCACCGCCATCGAGCGGCGCACAGCAACGGACTGCGACGGAGGTGCGGGCCACTCCACTCCGCACTGAGATGATCTTTGATTGCGAAACTGGGTTCGCCAAACCGGGGTTCGCAACATTGGAGCCGGTTTTTTCATCGAAGTACGACCGTCGAAATCCCCCGATCAGCGGTAATCGAGGCAGGTTAAATTTATGAATGGTGCGAACAAGAGTGGTGCGAAAAACTCCACGAAGTGTCTGACTCTTCTTTCTCATTTGCTGCTCTGTGGTGACCCTAATAACGGTGCAGCGACGGATCGCGCCGGCAACAGTGAAAACATCGCTGAAATTGTCTCCACCCTGAGTCGTGAGGATTTCGGGGAGCTTTGGAGTCTGGCAAATTCCCATCACGTGATCGCGCGAACCTTTCCCGCACTGCATCGAGCGATGGTGGCCGAAAACAACGAACGAGCTGACTGGGTTGCGCGGGCATTGGTGAAGGAGCAGGCCCGCATCGAACACGCATTATCTTTCTTGCGCCCGATTTGTAATGCGCTCGAGGAAGTCGGCGACCTGATTGTGATCAAGTCTCTCGATCATTGGCCTGACCTGGGAAACGATCTTGATCTTTACTCGAATGCGCAGAGCTCCGATGTCGCCGCGGTCCTGGCAGATCGATTCAAAGCCCGTATGGATGAACGAAGCTGGGGCGATCGACTGGCCAACAAATGGAACTTCGTCGTGCCGGGTCTGCCTGAGTTGGTGGAAGTGCACGTATCCCGCTTGGGCCAGACGGGCGAGCAAGTTGCGATCACCAATTCTTTGGTCACCCGGTCCCAAACCGCCAAATTCGGCGAGTTGACTTTCCGCGTGCCTGCTCCGGAAGATCGTTTGATCATCAGCACGCTACAGCGCATGTATCGTCACTTTTATCTACGGTTGTGCGACGTGGCCGACAACGCCCGCCTGGTGGATTTGAAGTTGATCGACTATGCATATCTCAAGTCACTGGCCGAATCTGCAGGCCTTTGGGATGGGCTGGCCACCTATCTGGTGACAGTCGCTGGATATGTCAAGCTGTACCGCGGCGAGGATCTACCGCTACCTCCACTCGTGACCGATGCCGCCCGGTTCGGCAATGAACTGGTGCAATTCAGAAAAAAATTTCTGCGAATCCCGATCTTCCCGCAGGCTGCGGGTCTTTATGCATCGGAATGGAAAAGGTTGCTTCTCAACGGAGAGTTGCAAAGCACGCTTCGCCTCAGTTTGTTGCCCGGGCTGGCTGCGGCAGCCGCGCTCGAAATGAAGCTAACTGGAAGCGACAAAGGCATCTGGTAGCGGACGTACTGTAGGGAGTTCGCCGTATTTATTTTCCGGGCGAAACCTCCTATTGTGGAGCACAACGGCATAAGTAACAGCATAAGTAACAGCATAAGTAAGGTGCAAAAATACGTGCCAAGGGGTCCGGGTCGCCAGCGATGCTTGATCCTTGGAACTATCAAACTGAAAATAAGTTTTTTACGGAGGACGATCTCTTTGGTTCGCATCCTGGTGGTCGACGACAATCCGGCGGTCCGCAATTATCTCCGCACTCTTCTTGAGCAGCAGAGCAGTTGGGAGGTGTGCGATGAAGCGCGTACCGGTGGAGAAGCCTTGCAAAGGGTGAAGAAAAATCCGCCGGATATGATTTTGCTGGACTTTCAGATGCCGGACTTGAATGGTCTTGATGTAGCCCGCCAGATCTCGGAGATATTTCCCGAAATTCCGATTCTAATGGTCACCATTCATCTATCGAAGCAGTTGACCGATGAAGCGCGCAGAGCGGGAATCCGAGGTGCGTGTGCAAAATCAGATGTCGGCTCCATTGTCGAGGCAGTGGATGCACTCTTGCATTCCAGGACTTATTTTCCGGCGGCGAGTTAAAATCACCTGAGATCGTGGATCGGTGAATACAGGATTTCCTGTATTCGGTTCTATCTGTCATCATGCTAGGGTCTAAGTTGTCCTGCGGAGAGCCTTCCCCTAAAATCGTGCAGACTCTGCGGCGGCAAACGGGCAAAATAGAATTTCCAACCGGTCTTTGGAGCCGTGACGAAGGTCGCTTAGTGCCGCATCAGAGAGTCGAAAAGATTATGGCGGTCCGCATCCTGTTGGTGGACGATCATCCCATTGTAAGGCAGGGTTTGAGGACTCTTCTTCAAGGTCGTGGCGATTGGGAAGTAATCGGTGAGGCGTCAGATGGCCTGGAAGCGGTAGAAAAGGTTGATAGTCTGCAACCGGATGTCGTGGTTCTCGATGTCACGATGCCCCGAATGAACGGTCTTGAAGCATGCCGGCTGATTCAGCAGAAGCATAAAAATGCCGGACCTGAGGTTTTATTCGTCACTCAGCACGACTCTCCGCAGATGATGCGAGAGGCGCTGGACGCTGGTGCCCGGGGATATGTGGTAAAGTCGAACGCCGCACGGGATTTGTTGGAAGCCGTTGAGTCAGTGAGTCAGCATCGAGTTTTCACCGCCTTGGCCCGCAGCCCCCAGGCTACGAGCCAATAAAAAGGAACTCTCAAAGCAAGACGTACGTGGAGGAAAGACCTGCCATGAGACTGCGAATTCTGCTAGCCGATGATCATGAAATTGTCCGTCGAGGACTGTGTGCCCTTCTCCAGAAACATGAGGGATGGGAAGTTTGTGGAGAAGCTTCAGATGGCCGCGAAGCGGTCGAGATGGCCAAACGCCTGAAACCCGATGTCGTGATTGTGGACATCGGCATGCCAAGCCTTAACGGGCTGGATGCCACACGCCAGCTCATGCAGCATGATCCGCAGTTCAAGGTGATCGTTCTCACCATCACGGATTCCGATCAGGTCATTCGCGAAGCCCTCGATGCAGGCGCTCGCGGTTTCGTGCTTAAGTCTGATGCAGCTCGCGACCTGGTTTCCGCCGTGGAAGCTTTGCAGAGCAAGCGCATGTTCTTTACGCCTCGCGTGAACGATCTAGTCTTGGCTGGATTCCTCGATAAAGGCCACGTGGTGGCTAGAAACGAAGCGCCGAATTTGCCTACGCTGACAGTGCGTGAGCGGGAGATTACTCAGCTTCTCGCGGAAGGAAAGAGCTCAAAGGAAGTGGCCTCTTTGCTGAACCTGAGTACCAAGACGGTGGAAACTCACCGCAGCAACATCATGCGAAAACTCAGTCTGCATTCGATTCGCGATCTGGTGGTCTATGCCATCAAGAACAACATCATCCAGATCCAGATGCCGACTCAGGTTCAAGGCACTCCTGAACCCACAGTAGTGTAACGTCTCAATTGTTTAAACGCGACACGACGGCTTAAGCTACGCTCCGATTAGTGACTTGGCTCCGGTGCATAGTATCCGCTCCGAGTGCGAACCGTAAGTTGGCCATAGCCTGGGGCGTGCGCTTCTACGTGCAGGGTTTGGTAGTCCGGCTTGCCCTGAACGCGCGGTTTGTACGCAATGATATATTGGCTTCGAATATCGCGAGCCACCGTTCGCGTAATGGTATCCACCTGATCGAGAGAGTCGGGAAAGTAAGCCACTCCGCCCGTTCCCGCAGCCAATTGCTCGAGCGCGGCGCGCCCTGAACCCCGCAAGCCGCCTCCCGTCAAGCCTATTGCATATACGGTTGGTCCATTCGCCTGCTGCAACTGGCGCGATGCCTCTTGTAACGTTTCCTGGCTCATGTTGTCTT
This sequence comes from Candidatus Sulfotelmatobacter sp., assembly GCA_049588915.1. Lineage (GTDB taxonomy): Bacteria > Acidobacteriota > Terriglobia > Terriglobales > Acidobacteriaceae > Sulfotelmatobacter. The sequence goes on along the minus strand of JBAVZU010000174.1, from coordinate 11,608 downwards.
GGCCATCGGTGATGACCAGCAAGACTTTCTTGTTGAGCCGCGAGTTATTCTCCAGGTGAACCGCCGATGCCACGATAGCGTCGTATAGCGCCGTGCTCCCTTTTGCCGACACCTGATGAAGCGCCGCTTGCAGCAGATTCACGTCGGAAGTGAAGTCCTGATCCAGATAGGGCCTCTGTCCGAAGTTCACCACGAAGACCTGGTCGTCCGGATTGCTGGCGTGGACCAGATTCAGTACCGCCTGATTGATCTGCCCCCGCTTGTCGCGCATGGAGCCCGAGTTGTCGACCACGATGCCCAATTCCACTGGTACGTCCTCGCGTCGAAATGAGGTGATGGTCTGTGGCTGCCCCGCTTCAAACACGGTGAAAGCGCCTCGATCCAAGCCGGTAACCAGGTGTCCTTCTTGGTCGACTACGGTGGCGTGAAGTACAACCTCTTCGATCTGCTTCTTGAATACGAACATGCCCTGATCATCGCTGCTCGGCGGTTGTGCGGTCGGCTGCTGATCGGGAGCAACGTTCTGGGGCGCACTCTCCGACTTCTCTGACGTATCTGGCGGGGCCTGTGCAGAAGTCGGTTGCGGATTGTTCGACTGGACAGGCGCGGCGGCTGGTCCTGCCGGTTGAACCGCAGCTTGAGCCGCAGTTTGACCCAGAGGCTGCGCCGAGGCGCTGATCGCCAGAGCGGCGCTGATAAGCAAAGCTGAAATAATCGAGCCGACGCCCCAGAGAGCGGCTGAGCGCATAGAAATCCTTCCTCCGTCGCGTGTTTAGATGCCATCTTGGACGCTTGCGGAAAACCTCTCAAGCAATTTTTGTCTACTATAAACACCTGATAGTCGCGCCCTTGGCGGGGGAGTGCAATGTTCTGGGGGCAACCGGGCGGTGCGGAGGCGCAACTATCTGAGCACAGCTCGCCTCTGCCGAAAGACTGTTCCGCTACGAGGGTTTGAGCTGAAAGGTCGAGGGGTGCGCATGCTTCGGATCTTAATTGCGGATGATCATGAAGTTGCGAGGAAAGGCATTCGCGCGATTTTGGAAAGCCGCGCCGGCTGGGAGGTTTGCTGCGAAGCCAGCGATGGCCGGGAAGCTGTGGAACTCGTTCTTCAATCCCGACCAGATGTAATGTTGCTCGATATCGGGATGCCCAACCTTAATGGCTTAGACGCTGCCCGGCAGATTCTTGCCATCATGCCCGATGCCCGAATTTTGATCCTCACCATCCATGACTCGGAGCAAGTGGTGCGTGAAGTTCTGGCGGCCGGTGCGCGTGGCTTCTTGCTCAAGTCCGATGCCGGCCGAGATCTGGTGGCTGCCGTCGAAGCCCTGCAGAACCGCCGGACATTCTTCACCTCAAAAGTCGCGCAAATGATGCTCGATGGCTACCTCCGCCCACAGGAAGTGCGGGAGAATTCCGAGCAGCAAATTTTAACGCCTCGAGAAAGGGAGGTAATTCAACTGGTGGCAGAAGGCAAAACCACCAAGGAAATCGCCACCACTCTCAGCCTCAGCGTCAAGACGGCGGAAACTCACCGCACGAACCTCATGCGAAAACTTGATCTCCATTCAATAGCAGATCTGACGCTCTATGCCGTCCGCAACGGAATCGTGCAGATTTATTGATACCTCTCACACCTAATTTTTCGACAACAAGACTCATCGCGTTCGCATCTTAAATTTAACTTTCAACCAATCTATCCTTCGAGGTTCGACATATGAAATTCTTTTCTGCAAATCTTGACAGCCTCCGAAAGCTTTACCTGGACCAGCTTCAGCAGTTGCATTCCGCTGAAACTCAAATCACCGAGGCTTTGCCCAAGATGATTCAGGCTTCCACCGAGCCACAGTTGAAAAATGCGCTGCAAACTCACTTGCAGGAAACGCGGGGCCAGGTCGCCCGACTCGAAGAGATTTTGAACCAGGCAACGGGTTCCGTCGATTCCAAGAAGTGTAAAGGTATCGCTGCGCTCATCACCGAAGGCGAAGACGTGATCAAAGACGCCGTGGATACGTCGGTGCGAGACGCTGGAATTATTGCGGCTGCCCAGAAGGTTGAGCACTACGAAATGGCCGCCTACGGGACGGTACGATCTTTCGCGGAAATTCTGGGCGAAGAAAATCAGGCCAACCTGCTAGAACAAACCCTTGAAGAAGAAAAGCACGCGGATGGGGTTTTGACGGGCATTGCGGACACGGCCAACACCCAGGCAGACAAAGCAGCATAATCTAAGACGCCGGAACGCGTGAGTTAAGGGCGGGCGCGATCGCATCGCGCCCGTTCACTTTATGATTTCCCAATTTCCCGGATCTGCTGTCGAACTTAAGCCCGAATAAATCGCTATACATCGCTTCTTAAGGCAACGCCGTCAAGCAGATACACAATCGACCTTATATTCGTCGAACAATCCCTTAGATAGCATGTATAAGTTGTTTCGTGCGAGAAAAATAGCGGTGAGAGGGGTTCTCGATGCTCTGGACCATTGCGGTAATACTCCTGGTGTTGTGGTTGCTTGGGTTAGTTAGTTCCTACACGTTGGGCGGGTACATTCACATTCTGCTCGTACTGGCCATCATCGCTGTTGTGATACGGCTCATTCAGGGCCGCAGCGCGGTCTAGTTCGTATTCGCGCTCTAACTCGCCGGACAGGGAACCTGTCCTTACGTGCATGGCAATATCTGTGAGCAAGGGTGATCCGTTAGCGGATCATATTCAATTTGAGAGGAGCAATGATCATGGATAAGGATCGTGTTGAAGGCAAAGTCAAGGATGTAGCCGGCAGAGTGGAACGTCAGGTAGGCGAATGGACGGATGACACCGAGAAGCAGGCCCACGGCACTGCGAAGCAAGCCGAAGGTAAAGTGCAGAACACCTGGGGCAAAGTAAAGGACGCCGCCCGGTCGGCCACGGATGAAAATCGTCGCGAGAACGATCCCGCTAAAAGGGATACGGACGACCTGAACGAAAGAAAGGCCGGTTAGTCTCTCGCCTTCATTGGTCGGGAAGTTCTTTTTAACTAATTGCCGCCGGGTACACCTTCCCGGCGGTTCCTTTTATTAGGCGAAATAAGAATCAAATAAAGGGTAATCGATGGCAACGGCCCGCATGGAATCTAGTCCCCTGAGCCCTCCCGAGAGCGTTCTCCTGTCGGCATTTGCACCTGAATAATGTCATTCTTTACTGCGTATAGAACCAGGTCCCGAATGGAATGGAAGCCCAGCTTCCGCATGATGTTGCTGCGATGGGTCTCGGCCGTCTTCGTACTGAGATTCAGCACCGTGGCAACTTCCTTGGAACTCTTGCCCTCGGCCAAAAGTTGGATCACTTCACGCTCCCGAGGTGTCAAGGTTGGAAACCTTGGCTGAACTCCACGAGAAGTGGCGGTTCCCTTTTCCAGGAAGCCGGACAGTAGCAGCTCATTAACCCGCGGCGTGAAGAACATCTGGCCGTGTTGCAGCGCTTCGATCGCGGAGACTAAATCCCGTATCGCATCGGATTTCAGCACAAACCCCCGCGCCCCAGCATCCAGCGCTTCTCGTATCACGTGATCCGAATCTGTAATGGTCAGAACGATAATCTTAAAGTTGGGATTATGCTCCACCAACTGCCGGGTCGCCGCAAGTCCATTCAGATTAGGCATCCCGATATCCAAAATGATGAAATCGGGATTCAATTCCTTCGCCTTTTCTACCGCTTCGCGTCCGTCAGACGCCTCCGCCACCACCTGCCAGCCCTCTTGCGCTTGCAATAAAGACGAGAGCCCGCGCCGTACCACCTCGTGATCGTCGGCAATCAGAATACGAATGCTCAACCCTTTCCTCCCAGCGCCTCTGTGAGACCTGCTGCCGATAGCAAGCGGGCTATGTTCTCTGCGATTGTTTCAAATTGAGAATTCGTGAGCGCCCTTAGCACAAGGGTCAGCCGACTTGTTCGATCCAACGGGGAATCTGCGGGAGCAAGCCCAGCATGAGAACTGCCGGAATGTCCGTGACAGGACTGCATAAGTCTGGTGGGCGACTCGACATCGAAGGCTGGACCACGAGTGCACGCACCTGTTCGTTCGAAGTTACTAAATATAGGGAAGGCACGGATAGTGCAATCAGGTCTTTGCTGTAGCGTCCTGCAACCGAAAAGAACCTTTCTGATTCAGGGAAGCGTCACTTACGCTGTGGCATGAAAACTGCCAGCAAGGTACCATTAAAAGGTTTGTACCCCACAGCCGCTTCAGTGGGATGGGACGCAACTTCTATGCGTCAGCCGGGTCATTGCCTTTATGTCACCACGTAGAAATGCACAGTTTGCGTTCGCATCCGCTGTGGCCGTGCTGCTCCTAAGCGCGATCGCGGCTTATATCACCGTCGCTCGCCTCCGCGACAGTGCAGCCTGGGTGGTGCACTCATTCGAGGTTGAGACCACGCTGGGCGAGATAGATTCCTCGATTGCAAAACTGGCTCGTGCGCGAAGCGCATACGTTATCACAGGCGATGAGAAACTCTCCGAAGCGTTTAATGCCGCACTTCCTGAAGTGCGCCAGAAACTTCAGGCGGTGAGAAAACTGACCGGGGACAATCCCCGGCAACAGGAAATGTGCACGCGGCTGGAGAATGTAACTGACCAGAGAATTAATCTATTCAGAAAATCAATCGAGCTCAAGCAGTCAGGTCCGCACGACGACACCGGCCAAAGCGCTATTGCAGCCAACGTGCTCACTCTGGCTTTTGAAAATGCTTCCATCATGGCGCAGATGCGCCAGGAAGAACGGCGACTGCTCAAGTCGCGCATGGCAGCTTCAAACCGCCTCTATTCCCTTACGATCATCATACTTTTTGCCTCGTTTGTGCTCGCGCTCATATTATTTTTCGTCAACTATCGTCTGCTCAGGAGCGAACTCAGATCCCGAGCGTTGGCGGAGAGCGCGGCTCGCGATGGAGAAGAATCACTCCGCCATTTGACCTCCCGTCTGCTGCAGATGCAGGATGAGGAGCGGCGCAAATTCTCGCGCGAGCTTCACGACAGCCTGGGCCAGTATTTGGCCGGCGTCAAAATGAACCTGGACATGCTTATACACGCCCACCCCGGCAGTGACGAACTTCTTACGAACGCTTCCCAGTTGCTCGACCAGTCGATTGCAGAAACTCGGACCATCTCTCACCTGCTGCACCCTCCGCTGCTCGACGAAGTCGGGTTCGCATCCGCGGCCACCTGGTATCTGCAAGGTTTTTCCGAGCGCAGTGGCGTTGATGTAAAGGTGGATCTGCCGGAGGACCTTCGGCGTCTTCCCCGGCCGGTAGAACTGGGGCTTTTCCGCGTGCTGCAAGAAAGCTTGACTAACATTCATCGCCACTCCAAGAGTCCGAAGGCTGAAGTTACCCTGGAATCGGGGCCCGAGCAAGTAGTGCTTAAAGTGAAGGATTATGGAAAGGGATTTCCACAGGAGTTATTAAGAACGTTTCGGACCAAGCGAGGAGCCTTTGGCGTGGGCCTGACGGGAATGCAGGAACGCGTGCGGGAACTTGGCGGCCAGTTAGATATCGAATCTAACCCATACGGAACTCAAGTCTTTGTAACCATTCCCCTGTCGCCGCCAAAAGGGGGAGATTCCACCTCTTCGGGCACGGAGTCTTCGGACACATCCCTTGGCGCCGCCATGAAATAGTTTTAAGCCGCCGGAAACTCCACCATTCTGTGCGGGACATGCTTCCGCCCGATGCGTTTCTTGCCGGAGGCAAGCAGCTTGCGCATCTTCAACCGGGCTTTATGCAGTTGGGACTTTGAATTGCCGATCGAACAGCTTAACCGCTCGGCGATTTCATGGTGCTCGTACCCTTCCACTTCATGCAAAAGAAAAATTGTCCGGCAGCCTGCGGGGAGTTCTTCCGCCGCTTGCGTTAAGGCGACTCGGTCAACAGCTCCCATCAATTCAGTGTCGTCTCCTCCGAATTCCCTTTGCACAGGCGAGTAGTCCACCGACGTTGGCTCGTCAATCGAAACTTCCCGCAAGTGTCGCTTGCGGCGGGTCATCAAAACTGTATTCACCACCACCCGATAGATCCATGTCGAGAATGCCGAGTCCCCACGAAAGCTGCGAATGCCCCGAAAAATCTGTATAAACGCATCCTGCATCAGATCTTCCGCGTCGGAAACATTCTTAGTCATCAGCAAGCAAATCGAATAGACGCGCCTTCTATGTAAGTCGAAGATTGCAGCACATGCCTGAGGATCTCCCTCTTGGGCGCGCGAAATCAGCTCGGCATCAGTCTTTATTTTGATTTTGACCGGAGGAACTGTAGACGTGGGGAAAATGACGGAAGCACTCACTGGAAAGTCCTTTCTTGTCGTGCCGACAGATGCCCGAGCGGTGGCAACCAACTCAACTGAGTCCCGAGCATAAAAGGCCCGCTTTCGTGTATCTATGGGGTGGTGCCTGTAATTAGCCGTGGGCCGAACCCTAGGTTCGGCATGCGCTCCGAAGAATCGAGCAGCAGAGGAGCTTCGAACGATCCTTATCGCCTGGCGGCAGAATCGTATTTCGTATCGGAGGATGGGCGCTCGTCTTTGCGGTGAAAATCCAAACCGAAGTGCGGTTCCGATTCAGTTCCCGTGATCTTGATTGGAACCTCGGTTCCGACACCATCTTTGCTGAAGAAGCGGTCAGCCGGTTTTAACAGAATTGACTTCCAGCCGGTCATCATCTGAGATAGCTTCGCGTTCAACAGGGCCTTGCCCCGAAAGTCAAACGTTCGTCCGTCCAGACTGTAAACTCCAGTCATAAAGATACGAGTGCCGGGAACTTCAAAGTGAAGCAGTGAAAAAGAGAATGTCCCATCGTTCAGCGTAAACACTCCCCGCAAATCCACAGGAACATTTTCTACCACGTGTTCCGCGGCTTCTTTGGCTTTGCCCTCGGATCGAAGGCTCAACGAATCCAATCGGGACTGAACTTTCTTATTCGCAAAGTGCGCGCGCTCCACGTGAAAGCTTCCGTCCAACTTCAACCGATCGGCCACATCCGCGTCGCCAGGCTGTAATCTCAACTTTGTCTCCATTTCCAGCGGACCTGTCATGATTGCCGGATCGGTGCGCACGCCGAGCTCCAGTAGATCTTGAATTTGTGCCTGGTCAATGTGCACTACGAGATTGATGTCGTGCCCCTTCGGATTTTGCACCCGGGTCACCGAGCCTGTAGCGGTGAAAGAAGAATGAAGGACCGTCGCCCTGACAGGCTTAAGATACGTGTCCCCGGTGGTGCCGTCCACAATCGCATGAAAATCCGTGTGCAGCGGCACCGGATGCCCGCTGCTCGCGATTCGGAAATCCGGTGTGTCGGTTTTTCCATCTACCACGATGTCGTCGAGGGTTCCATTGTATTCCCCGGTGGAGGAAAGTATTCCCCCGATCCCTTTGAGCGTGCCGAGATCGGCATGGCTGAAGGAATAATTCCCCTGTACCGGCGTATCTCGAGGGCTTGTCTCATAAAACGGTCCAAACAGTCCGACGGAGTGAATGTCCCCTACCGGCTTCGGGTTGACCAGCGTAGCCTCAAAACGCATCGGTAGCCCGCGGCCGATGTCCTGCATTCGCAAATCGCTGATGGCAAATTCCAAAGGAGGCTTGTTCGGATTCGAAGTGTTGATGAATAACGCCGTGTCTTCACAAACGAACTTGTCAACCACCACCGACATCTTTGTGGTTTGCGAACTCATACCCTTAAATCCCTGGCGATCTTCCTTCGGCGGGATATTCAACTGCATCCCTTTCACATACACCGTATCGACGTGTACAACCGAACGAAAAAGATTTCGAACGCCGGTGTGAAAATGAAATTGCTGCAGGCTGATCAAGGGCTGAACCCCCGGGGCGTAGGGATTCGGATCGGTCGCACCGTAGATCTTGAGGCCCGTTCCGGATACTTCGAGCCCGCGAAACACTGAAACATTCAATGTCGCAAGTTCCACCTTGCTCCTGAATCGGTTGGAAAGAGTTTCGATAACCCGCGCACGCAGGATGGGTTGGGCGCGGGTGATTACCACATGACAAACCACCCCAGCGCTGATTAGGACAATGCATGCGATCCCGCCAATCCATTGCCATCGGTAGCTTTGTTGACTTGTGATTCGCACATGAATAGCCAATTTATTACCTCAGGCCTTGGCAGGTCGAGTCAATACAGTACTCACTGCAGGCCCAAACCAAGCCGGGGTCAAAACGGCCTATGCTTCGCTTTCCTGTCTCATCTCTTTCTGATAGTGTTTTTAGTCCGTCATAGGCAGTGCCGTTACCTGCAACGCACCAAACCGATTGTGACGCGCGTCACAGTCTGAGGGCACTTGCAGTCGATACTATTCAAACTTGTTATTCAGATTTGAGACCGTCGAATAACAACGTTACTGGGGAGAGGACAACCGCGTGATCGTTGGAGTTCCCAAGGAAACCTATCCCGGAGAGCGACGGATCGCGCTGGTTCCAGCAGTTATCCCGACTCTCGCAAAGGCCGGGCTTGAGGTCGCGGTCGAATCGGGCGCGGGCGTAGAAGCCGGCTATCCCGATTCCGCTTACGTCGAAAAGGGCGGGAAAATTCTTCCTGACCGTGCCACTGTGTTTGCCTCCGCTGACATCATCGTGCAAGTGCTCTGCTATGGCTCCAACGATGTTACCGGAAAGGCTGACCTTCCTCTTCTCCGGCGGGATCAAGTGCTGATGGGCTTCCTCCGTCCCTTTGGCTCTATCGAAGTGCTCGAGCAGATTACCGCCGCCGGCGTTACCTCCTTCGCTGTCGAGCTCGTGCCCCGCACTACACGCGCCCAAAGCATGGACGCCCTTTCTTCTATGGGAACGATCTGCGGTTACAAGGCCGTTCTGTTGGCCGCGGAAACCTCTATCCGGATCTTTCCCATGATGACAACCGCCGCCGGAACCATCACACCGGCGCGCGTCTTTGTCATCGGCGCAGGCGTGGCTGGACTGCAAGCCATCTCTACCGCGCGCAGGCTGGGCGCAGTGGCTTCCGCATACGACATGCGCGCCGCCTCCAAAGAGCAGGTGCAGAGCCTCGGTGGCCGTTTCGTCGAGTTACCGATTGAAGCGCAGAACGCACAGGACGCTCGCGGCTACGGCACTGCGCAGGACGAGTCCTTTTATGCCCGCCAGCGCGAGCTCCTTACCCGCGTCGTCGCGGAAAGCGACGTTGTCATTACCGCAGCCGTCATCCCCGGCAAGAAATCTCCAGTGTTAATTACCGGGAAAATGGTAAAGGGCATGGCTTCCGGCTCGGTCATTGTCGACCTTGCCTCCGAGCGCGGCGGCAACTGCGAACTCACCCGTACCGGCGAAACCGTGAAAGCCCATGGCGTTACCATTATCGGCGCCATCAACCTCGCCAGCAGCGTTCCCTATCATGCCAGCCAGATGTACGCCCGCAACCTCACCGCGTTCCTGGTTTACACGGTGAAAGACGGCAAGCTGCAGTTCAATATGCAGGATGAAATCATCCGCGAAACCATGGTCACGCGCAACGGCGAAATCGTAAATGCCAGAGTGCGTGAATTTTTCAAACTGCCGGCGTTAGCACCGGTAGGTGGGTAAGTAAGATGCTGTTTCTAATCTGTCATCCTGAGCGAAGCAAGAGTTCGCGAAGCGAACTCTTGCGCAGTCGAAGGATCCCTCTGAGTGTGGGAATACCGGCAGTCGAACTCGGGATTCGTATCACGGTACGCCTTCAGACGTGCCGCCAGGAGTAACAAGAACGCGGGCTTTAGCCCCCGAGGGGCAAAATGAATTCGACGTTAATCGACTCCCTCTTCATCTTCATGCTGGCGTGCTTCATCGGCTTTGAAGTCATCCGCCATGTGTCGCCCCTGCTCCACACGCCGCTGATGTCGCTCACCAACGCGCTCGATGCCATCGCGGTGGTCGGCGCAATCGTTCTCGTCGGTGAGCGCAAGAGCGAGTTCGCAACCGTGCTCGGCGTCATCGCCATCGTCGCCGCCACCAGCAATGTCGTCGGCGGATTCTTCATCACCGACCGGATGCTCAAGATGTTCAAGACCAGCCGCCCGGTGAAAAAATAATGAACCAGTTCGCCGGAAGCCAGCAGCTGATCGAAATCATCTACCTCATCGCCAGCGCCCTGTTCATCCTCTCGCTGAAGTGGATGAGCTCTCCCTCCACCGCCCGCCACGGCATCTGGGCCGGCGAACTCGGCATGCTCTTAGCCATCGCCGGCACGTTGCTTCACCACGGCATCGTCGATTGGAAATGGATCATCGTCGGCCTCGTCCTCGGGTCCGGCATCGGCATCCCGCTCGGCATGGTCCACATGACGGCCGTCCCCCAGCGAACCGCCCTCAGCCACGCTTTCGGCGCACTCTGCGTCACCTTGGTCGGCACTGCCGAGTTTTACCTGCGCACGCCAAACGTCCCGAAATTCATGATGTCCGTCCTCTCCATGGAAGTCATCCTCGGAGGCCTCACCTTCACCGGCAGCCTTATGGCCGCCGGCAAGCTACAAGAAATCCTCCCGCAACGCCCAATCACCTATAAAGGACAGAACCTCGTCAACTTCTTGCTGCTCGCCGTCGCTATTGGCAGCGCGGTTTACCTCGTCCTGCATCCCGAAGCCAAACAATTCTTTCCGCTCATCGTTGGCATCTCGCTCATCTTCGGAGTCCTCCTGATCATCCCCATCGGCGGCGCCGACATGCCTACGGTGATCTCACTGCTCAACGGCTACGCCGGCCTATCCGCTGCAGCCATGGGATTCGTTCTCCAGAACAAACTCCTTATCATCGCCGGCGCCCTTGACGGTTCTTCCGGACTCATTCTCTCCGTGATCATGTCGAAGGCCATGAACCGATCGTTCACCAATGTTTTGTTCGGTGCCTTCGGCCAAGTCCAAGCTGCAGCCGCTGGCGGCGAGGAAGCCAAGCCAGTCCACAGCGCAACCGCCGAAGAAGCCGCTGCCATTCTGGCGGCCGCCAACAAAGTCGTCATCGTCCCCGGCTATGGAATGGCCGTCGCGCAGGCGCAGCACAAAGTTCGCGAACTCTACGACCTCCTCACCAAGAAAGGGGTCGACGTCCGCTTCGCCATCCATCCCGTCGCCGGACGCATGCCCGGCCATATGAACGTCCTGCTCGCCGAGGCCGACATTCCCTACGACCGCCTCATCGAAATGGACGAAATCAACGGCGACTTCCCGCAAACCGATGTCGCCCTCGTCATCGGCGCCAACGACGTGACCAACCCCGCCGCCCGCACCGATCCCTCCAGCCCCATCTACGGCATGCCTATCCTCGACGTCGACAAAGCCCACACCGTCATGGTCATCAAGCGCAGCATGAGCCCTGGCTTTGCCGGCATCGACAATCCCCTCTACTATCTCCCGAACACCCTGATGCTCTTCGGCGACGCCAAACAATTTGTGGGCGCCATTGTCCGCGAACTAAGCGGCGGCCACTGATTGTTCGTCATCCCGAGGGAACATGTCATCCTTCTATGAAAACGGGCGCACCTGTCCGTAGGTATTTTTGGCGGCGATGCGGACAGGCTTCTATTCGTGCTCGAGGCACATAAGGTTTGTCCGGACTCCGCCGCTCCATCTGAGCGTCGC
>JBAVZU010000173.1:0-2545 GCA_049588915.1 Candidatus Sulfotelmatobacter sp. | reverse complement strand
GCTAACATCAGGAGATAACGTCTAAACAAAGACAGGGTAGCAACAATCTGATGGGCAGGAACGCCTGTCAGTACCGTATAGAAGCGGCCGTTCACCTCAATCCTCTGCGTAATGAACCGAAAGGGCTGGTTCGCGATCCACACATTTTGAAACAACCGTCCTTTGATAGCTGCGGGTGCTTGCAGTGCAAATTTGTTTCTCTCCAGCCAGGGAGCACGGAAGATCCAGTTCCCATCCTCATCGTAAATCTGCAAAAAGTCGCCTGAGTGCTCCAGATCGTAAGCTTCGGAGGCTTCTTCCCGAAGCTTTGTTACCGTCATATTTTTTTTCTTTTGCGACTTCAGGAAATTTGTGAGGTCGTCGATCTGCGCTTTCAATCCATTGTCGGCAACGCTATAAAGTTCCTGCCGCAGAACAACCCACATGGCCACGCCGAAGAAAAGCTGCGCCGCAGCAAATATTGCCAGATACCAAAGGGTCAGCCGGGAGCCGATAGAAAGTTTTTTCATGACTGCCAATCTGAATCAACAACGTAGCCGACTCCGCGCACGGTGTGAATCAGCTTTCGCCTCTGATCACAATCAATTTTGTGTCGCAGCAGCCGCACGAAAGCGTCCAACGAATTGCTTCCCATGTCGCGCCCAGAAGACGCAATGAGCATCTCCCGGGGGACGATTTCCCCAGCGTGGAGCATAAGCTGTTCCAATAACTGGTATTCGGTGCGGGTCAGGCTTATTCGTATGCCATCGCGGCGCACTTCGCGAGTGGAGGCATCCAGCCAGAGATCGGCGACCCGAAGCTGAGTTGTCCGCGGAACAACCGCTGCTCGACGCACTGCGCGAATTCGAAGCAGCAACTCCTCAAAGGAGAACGGCTTGGTCATGTAGTCGTCGGCACCGAGTTCGAGGCCGTGCACGATGTCGGGGACGGAGTCTCTCGCAGTTAGCATCAACACAGGCGTGTAATTCTTCTCGATTCGCAGGCTCTTGGCCAGATCGAATCCGTCCATTTTGGGCATCATTACATCCAGGATGACTACGTCGAAATCCTGCTCTCGAACCATCTGCAATCCTTCATTGCCATCGGCGGCGCACGAAACCGAGTGTCCTTCTTCACTCAGTCCTTTACGGAGCAATTCCGACATTCTTCGTTCGTCTTCTACAACCAGCAGTTTCATTGAACAAACCTATCTCTGACTGTGACCGGTCGCATGAGCTGACATTAGGGTAACTCGCGAAAAGCGTGAGTGCACTGAATCTGAAAAAACTTTAACCGTCCTTTAATAATGACTTCACACCAGCAACCTACCATTGGCCTTCATCCCAACGACTGAAATTTTGTTTCAGCAAGTCAGACTTATGAGTCAGTTGCTTACATCCTGAAACTTCGCTTCCTGTCTGGGTCGAGCGATGGTTGTAAAGGAGCCAAAATCACATGAAGAAAGAGCAATCCCGCCGCACTATCTCCTTTCTCCTGAAAGCTTCGATGCTCCTGATCTTTTGCGCAGTTTTAGCAAACCCGGCCTTCGCTCAGGCAGGAAAAGGCACCCTTGTGGGCCGTGCAACCGACACTTCCGACGCCGTACTCCCGGGAGCCCGCGTTCGATTGCAGCCGGGTGACACTACCGGTGCGACCAATGACGAAGGTGAGTTCAATCTTATCGGGATCGCACCCGGCGACTACACGCTGACGATTTCATACGTGGGTTTCACGACATTTACCAAGCAGGTCAAAATAACCGCGGGTCAGGCAACGCGCGTCGAAGCTAAAATGAACGTCGCATCCGCGAACGAAGAAGTCACCGTGGTGGCGGATGCCCAAGGAGTAGCGCAAGCCATCAACGAGCAGCGCACTTCCGACAATATCCTGGATGTGATGCCGGAGGGCGTCATCCAGAGCTTGCCGAACGAGAACATCGCCGACGTGGTTGGCCGTATGCCCGGCGTAAGCCTGGAGCGCGACGAGGGCGAAGGCAAGTATGTGCAAATTCGCGGAACCGAGCCACGCCTGAACAATACGACGGTCGATGGCGTTGAGCTTCCTGCTCCCGAAGACAACGTGCGCCAGTTCAAGCTGGACACGATTCCGTCGGATATCGTCGGGGCGGTTGAAGTGAACAAGACCCTGGCCGCCAATCAGGACGCTGACGCCATCGGTGGAACGGTGAATCTGGTAACCAAGAAAGCGGGCGATCTGCCGACCCTGAAATTCGAGGGGATCGGCGGATTCACCCCTATTGTGAACACACGTTACATTGGCTTGGTGAGCGCGACTGCGGGTAAGAGATTTGGACACGACAAAAGATTCGGCGCTTTATTCTCCGGCAGCTATGACTATAACGGGCGCGGAATCGATGATATCGAGCCGCAACCGGACCCCTACTGGGCGCAGCCCGTTTACGACAGCATGGACGTTAGAGAGTATCGCTACCAGCGCAAGCGATACGGATTTGCCGGCTCGCTCGATTACAAGCTAAAAGACCCAGCCTCCGGTCTCTACCTGCATTACTTCCTTTCCGACTTCAAGGACTACGGGAACAAATGGG
>JBAVZU010000172.1:0-4484 GCA_049588915.1 Candidatus Sulfotelmatobacter sp. | reverse complement strand
CAACAGTACTCCATGCCAACTGGAAAACTGCAAGTTGTCCCTTTGGGGGGCCTTGGCGAGTTCGGTATGAACTGCATGGCGGTCCGCTGGGGCGACGACATTATTGTGATCGACGCGGGACTCATGTTCCCCGAAGCTGAATTGCTCGGCGTGGACATCGTCGTTCCCGATATTTCCTACCTCACCGAGAATCGCCAGCGCGTGCGCGGCATTATTCTGACCCATGGCCACGAGGATCACATTGGCGCCCTGCCCTGGATTCTCTCCGAACTCAAGGTGCCGGTGTGGGGCACTGAATTCACACTTGCTTATGTAGAAGACAAGCTTGATGAGCATGGACTCCTGGAAGATGCGGACCTGCGTGAAATACGGGCCGGCGAACGCTTCAAGGCCGGGGCATTCACTGTGCATCCCATTCGCGTGACCCATAGTTTGGTGGATTGCGTCGCTCTGGCGATTCATACTCCGCTCGGAGTGATCATTCATACCGGCGATTTCAAAGTAGATCCCACGCCCACCGACAATCATCTTTTTGATCTGCACTCCTTTGCCGAATATGGCAAACAGGGCGTGCTCGCGCTGTTTCAGGATTCAACCAACGTTGAGCGCAAAGGATACACGCCCAGCGAGCGAGCCGTGCGCCGCAAGTTTGATGAAGTGTTCGCGCACACTCAAAGGCGATTGTTCATCTCGTGTTTTTCCTCATCGATTCATCGCATTCGCCTGGCGGTGGAGTTGGCCCACCAGCATGGCCGCAAAGTGGCATTCGTCGGCCGCTCGATGAACAACTCCGCCGAGATCGCCGAGGATCTGGGTTATCTGGATATTCCGGATGGGCTGGTGATCAATCCCGGCGAGATGAAGAATTTCGCTCCGGAAAAAGTCTGCGTGATGATCAGCGGCACCCAGGGCGAACCCATGTCCGCGCTGTCGCGTGCCGCAGTCGACAATCACAAACATGCCAGGATCGAAAAGGGAGACACGGTCGTGCTCTCCTCGCGCATCATTCCAGGCAATGAGAAGACGATTTACCGCATGATCGATCATCTGTTCCGCCGCGAAGCGCATGTGATTTACGAAGACGGCACGTCGCCTCCGATTCATGTCAGCGGTCACGCGAGCCAGGAAGAACTGAAGTTGATCATTAACCTGGTGAAGCCGAAATATTTTATTCCAATCCACGGCGAATACCGGCAACTTAAGCTGCACGCCGAAATGGCCGGGGCAATGAATAGCTCCGTGGGCAAAGTCATGCTCATCGAGAGCGGAGACATTCTCGAATTCGATGAGCACAGTGCGCGGAAGGCTGGAAAAATCAACGTGGGCCGAGTTTGCATCGACTCCGGTAATCGCACAGATGTGGTAGAGGACTTGATCATCAAAGACCGGCGGCATTTGAGCGAGGACGGCATCGTGCTGCCCATCATCGCGATCAACAAGCTGACTGGCCGTGTAGAAACCGCGCCGGAAATCGTTACGCGAGGCTTCAATCCCGGGGACAACGGTTTGCTGGATGGAGCGCGGCGCATCGTGGAAGACACGCTCGCGCACTCCAGCGAGGAAGAGAAAGCCGATTACGGCGTGATCAAGGAAAAAATCCGCGCGGACTTAAAGCGGTATATTTCCAAAGAAACGCAAAGGCGGCCATTGATCATGCCGGTGATTTTGGAAATTTAGGCCAGAGGATTCACCCACCGCAATCCCGGAAACCTCGCAAAGTCCCGGTCCGCCGTGTAAAGCACTCCACCATGCTCAACGGTCAACGCAACCAATTCAGCATCACTGATCAACGGTCCTGTGGCCTGCCCTTCAATAATCGTCCGTTTTAAGACGGACCAGTGTTCATCACTGGCCACAAGGATTCGTACATTCGGCTGCTTGAGCCACTCTTCTACAATTTCCGCGGCCTGTTCCACCGTCAGGTGCGATCCCGGCAACCTTCGATTCGTAATGATGCGCAAGAAGGCAGATATAACCTGCCATGGCAATCCCACGGGCTCTATGTCCGAAAAGACTCTCTCCACCCAGACTCGACTCTTCTTATGCTGAGGAGAGTCGGCATCGTAGGAATAGATGAGCAGGTTGGCGTCAACAACGATCACCGATGATTCGGCCCTTCCAGGTGTTCAAGCAATTCCTCAACCTTTTCGAAGTGCGGAAGTCCTAACTTTATTGGTCTTACTACGAACGGTTTTCGCCGGGGCTGTTTAGAAGCTGTCAAACCCAGCCTCAAAAAGCGGTTCACGACATGCTTAAACGACTGGCCAGACTTGCGGACTTCCTTGTTCAAAAGGCGGGCGACGTCGTCATCGAGTGTAAGAGTGGTGCGCACACCATGATGCTATATAATAGGCATCATGATGTCAACCGGCGACAAGAACTAGGAACGCTGCAGGTTCACAATCATAGAGCCACGCTAAGTTACTCCTTTCTTCGCACATAATTGGCGATAATGAAACTGCATGGTTACCCTACCTGACATCCACTCAGCCTGTTCCCGCCTCCGCGGCGTCACCATTCACACGCCGCTACTTCGGTTTCCTCTCTGCGCCGATGACCCGCGCCGCCTCTACCTCAAGCCGGAAAACCAGCAGCCGATCGGCGCTTTTAAACTTCGCGGAGCCTACAACAAAATCGCTTCGCTCTCGCTAGCCGACCGCAAACGCGGAGTCATCACCTACTCCAGCGGCAACCACGCGCAAGGCGTTGCCTACGCGGCGCGGGCTCTGGACGTAAAGGCAGTCATCGTCATGCCGGACAATGCTCCGACGATTAAGCGCGAGGCTACGGCAGCGCTTGGCGCAGAGATCGTGACGGTGGGCTCGGGTAGCGCCGAGCGACAGGCGAAGGCGGAAGAATTGGCCGCGCTACATGGATACGTGATTGTTCCTCCCTACAATGATGAGCAAATCATCGCCGGTCAAGGGACGATAGGGCTGGAAATCCTTGAAGATCTGCCGGATGTCGACATGGTTCTGGCTCCGGTTGGGGGTGGAGGAATGATCAGTGGCGTGGCTACAGCCATCAAGCTCACCAAGCCGACGGTCAAGGTAATTGGCGTAGAACCAGAGGTCGCTTCCGACGCGCAGGCAAGTTTCCGAGCGGGAAAGATCATTCAGCTCCCTGCTTCCGAAGTGTCACAGACGATCGCCGACGGGCTGCGGACACAATGCATCGGACCCATCAACTTCGAGCACATCCGCCGCTACGTGGACGATATCGTTACTGTGAGCGAAGACGAAATTCGCGATGCGGTGAAGTATCTGAGCGCCAATCCGGACACCCTAGCTGAACCAAGCGGGGCTGTTGCGGTTGCCGGATTTATTTTCCATGCCAGTCAACTGCCACGCGCCGCGGTGAGCGTAGCCATTATCAGCGGCGGGAACATCGACCCTAAGATGCTGGAAGAATTACGAGGCGGCTAGCAGCCCGGTTTGAGCAGGCTTACTTTGCCCGCGACGCCAGCGCCCATCGTCTGATTGCGACCACGGACCAAACCGCCTCGACCAGGCCGAATGGCCACGCGCCTTGCAGAAACCCATAAATGGAACCGAGCACGCAAGCTCCCGCGAAGGCAAGAGTAAACCATCGACTGCGATCTTCCAGAGCATAGCAAATCAGCATGGCAGTTACTGCAAACAGCCCGAACATGGTTAAAGGGGCCAAGAATTTCCCGATCCAGTGAAGGTAGCTTTCGTCCACTACCTGCCTTCGGGAGTGCCACGCAAGCCGGTCATCGAAACAGTTTGAATGCGAAAGAATGTTGGCATGATCAAATCTGTGCCTGATTTCAGTTGGCGTTCTCCCAATGCGTTTTGCCACCAGTGATAGCGCTTCTCCAGCAGCTTCCGAGCGTGCGCAAGTTCGTCGGTATATTGAGGCTCGCGTAATTCCTGATAACTACCATTAACAATCACGCTCACCCACTCCGATTCGTTCGCGATCTCATCCACCTGGATACAAACCTTGGGATTGGCCCGCATCCACTCGATCTTCTGCCCAACCGTGGAAAGAACATAAAAGTAATCGCATTCGTATGCGAAATAAATTGGAACCACGTAGGGCTGGTTATCCTGCGAACAACCTAGTCTGCCAATCGACGTACGCTCCAGCAGATCTCGGCATTCTTTTTGCGTTAACTCATTGACAACCATAGTCCCTGCTCCACTCTTCGAATTGAACTGTACGTCCGCTAGCTTGAGCGATGCTGAAAATATGCTAACAGCAGCGGATCGCTTTCCTATAATTCCGTTGCCGTGACCAAAGGCGCGATCCTCACGAAAATAACGGAGTTACGACGATCGAAAACGTTATGAATCATACGCATGGCCGGCCGGAATTCAGCCCGCCACTTCAAATATCCCTCCAAACCGTGCAACCAGCATTCCAGTAGTGAATATCTAAGCATATGAGACCAGGTGAATACTCGATGACAGTAACTTGCGGCGACTGATTTACAATGGTAAAAACAATCAGTCTTGTGG
>JBAVZU010000171.1:0-8038 GCA_049588915.1 Candidatus Sulfotelmatobacter sp. | reverse complement strand
GGCTGTTTCGGCGTGGCCAACGCGATGCCGCTTACGCTGCGCTCCTTCGCTCTCGCACCACGCAGCAGGCGGATCTTGAGCTGGCCGAAATGGAACAAGCGGCCTCGACGGAGAAGACCAAGACCTCTACCGGAGCGAAGGTGAAGGAATCTCTTTTTCGCCGCAAGTATGTAATTCCGTTTGTACTGGCCTGCGTGATTCTGGCGTGCAACCAGGCCACGGGCGTCAACTCCATCATCGGATATAACGCAAACATTCTTTTGCAGAGCGGCCTGTCCGACGTCCAGGCTCACTGGGGCTACGTTCTTTTTACAATTGTGTATTTCGTGATGACCATCGGCGGCCTCATGCTGGTCGATCGCAAGGGACGCAAATTTCTGCTATCGATCGGAAGCGCCGGGATTATCGTATCGCTTCTCTGCACCGGGACGCTTTTCCGGCGCACTGAACTCCTGCGCGTGGATTCTCACGCTGCAGTTCAGTCGATGGTCAGCACCGATCAGAAGCTCGCGCTGCTTTATGACCAGAAGACCGCCCATAATCTTCTGGCAGCGGCCGGCTCGGATAGGGACAAACTCGTTAACCGGCCTACATCGCTGATCATTATTTATTCCTGCGGAGATTTTCGCGCTGCGACTAAAGTGGTCCGCTCCGACGACCTGGCGGCGAAGCCTATCGAGATCACGCGTGAGAACTGCCTGCCCGCCAACAAAGTGGTGGCTTTTTTCTCGAACCCATTCAGCAATTTGAATGCTTCACGAGAAGCTTCGTTGAGAATCGACAATGCGCTGATTACTCCTGTGCCCAGCACTCGAAATGGATGGATGGTAGCCATTACCCTCTTTATCTTCATGGCGTTTTTTGCCATCGGCCCAGGGGTGTGCGTATGGCTTGCGCTGTCAGAGTTGATGCCGACTCGCATTCGGTCCAATGGCATGAGCATTGCACTGCTGATTAATCAGGCGGTTTCGACGGGCATCGCGGCGACCTTCTTGCCGACAGTCGGCAAATATGGCTACTCGACCATGTTCTTTGCCTTCGCCGCGTGCACGGTTATCTATTTCCTGACAGCTGCTTTCTTCCTTCCTGAGACAAAGGGAAAAACCCTGGAAGAGATCGAGGCGCATTTTGAGGGAGTCAGTGAAAAGCCAGGGCTCGCAACCGTGTGACACATCGTCTACGCTGTAATCCGAGCCTGTGGAAATCGAACTGGACGCACGGCACTCTAGTGGGGTCTGTATAGCACTTGGGTGCCATTTACCAAACCTGTCCCTTAGCCTACTCTTCCAATTGAGCAGCACTTGGGGGAGGGCTGATCAACAGACGCCCAGGACTCAAACTAGAGTCTGGGGCGTTTTGTTTTGCGCGTGTAAATGGCGCGCGTCCGATTCACCCGAACTGCATCTTGCGAGCAGCAACTCGGGAAATTGCTGGTTACCCGCTTCGGCTCGGCAAAGAGCATCCTAACTCCTTTGATATTCGCCGCTTGCCGGGAAGCCAAATACCGCCGTAAACTTTCACTACCTTTCCACTCGGACCGATGAGTCCGAGAGGCGAAGTAATGTAGGAACAATTGCCCGCATCCAAAATCCTATGAAACCGCGGCTTCCCTTCCTCGCTGCCAGTGTTCTGTCCTTCGCCATATTCTCCTTCATTCAATTGGCCTTCGCCGATGCGGTTCGCGGAACGCTGGTGCACGAAGAAACCATCCGCGTGGCGCCCAGCTCGGATGCCGCCAGAGTTGGCGACGCGAATCGCGGCAACGAACTCATCATCATCGACAACAGCCGCGACTGGGTCCATGTGGAGGCGATTCTGCGCCCACCCAGCAACGAAGAAGGCGCCACCGAAGAAGAAGCCGAGGGGAAGGCGATTACCGGATGGCTTCCAAAGCAAGGGCTGGTCACCAGCACCACGCAAGATGGCGACAGGATCATCTTCGGCGAAGCGGCAGACTCCGAGGACCAGGCCAGCCGCCGCCGTGGGCGGCGCGATGCGGCTCAAGATGCGATGCGGCTTTACTACCGCGTCTACGATCTGATGCCCGCATCGCCACTGGCAGCCGAAGGGCTTTACCGCGCGGCAGATATACGCTGGCAAATGGAGCGTGCCGATGTCATGACGCGCCCTTCCGCGCGCGAACGCGAATCCTACATGCGCGGCCAGATGAAAGAAGATTGGATGAAGCTGGTCATCAAGAAGTATCCCACGTCAAAATGGGCCGACCTGGCTGCTTTTCGACTGCTCGAAAACAAATTATGCGGGGATTGGGAAGGCCTGTCGAAGTGTCCGGAGAAGGAGGCGGAAATCTATGAGAAGTACGCGAGCGAGCACCCGCAATCTCCGGCCGCCGCGGAGGCGCTTTACGACGCCGCCTGGCGGCGCGCCGCGCTCATCGAGATTTATAAGAACGAACCCAATGAGAAGAAATCCGCCGAATCGAAAGATCGCGCTTTGTCGCTGGCGCAGAAGCTGGTCAGCCAGTACGGACAGAGCGATTGGGGCTACCGCACCCAACGCTTGATTTTTTACATTCAACAAGGCATCGCAACTTACGGGAACGCCAGTGATTTCTGAGCGTTCCAGAGGCTCTGCTTTCCGCTGTCGTGCTGCCGGCGCGTGCATTGCTTCCGTTAACAGTGGCGCGCATTTTTTTCTGAATTATCCACTTGACAGACCCAACTAAAACCCTTATATTTAGGCCATGAAACGCACAATTTACCCGGCTGGCCAGTCTGACTTATTCACCAACGAAGATAAGGCATTGGAGTTTTTCGAGAAACAACGTTGGCCCGAAGGCCCGGTTTGCCCGAAGTGCGGCGAGATTGACAACGCCTACAAGCTCGCCGGAAAGACGACTCGCAAGGGTCTTTACAAGTGCGCGGGATGCCGCAAGACGTTCACGGTTAAGATGCGCTCCATCTTCGAAGATTCTCACATTCCCCTGCACAAGTGGTTCTATGCGATCCATCTCATGTGCTCCTCGAAAAAGGGGATAAGTGCGTACCAATTTCATAGAATGACTGCGACGTTCTACGGCGAGAAAGTTTCCTATCGAACCGCGTGGTTCATGTTCCATCGGATTCGGTTTGCGATGACCCAGCACCCAATGATTGACAAGTTGCGCGGAGTCGTCGAAGTCGATGAGGTCTACATTGGTCCGAAAGAGAAAGGCATCGGCGGTGGCGCTGGTAATCGGTTAAGCAAGAAGCGCCCCGTTGTCGCGCTCGTGGATCGTGAACGTGGTAAGGTGCGCTCGTTTCCAGTTCCGCGAGTCACTTTAGAAAATATCAAGCCGATTATGAAAGAGCATGTGGAAGTGGGCAGCACGATCCAGACTGACGAGGCGATGGTCTACCACTTCATGAAAGACGAGTTTCCAAAACATGACGTTGTGAACCACAAAGCCAAGGAATATTCGCGCTACGAGGATGGACGGCACATCACCACGAACACTGTGGAGGGTTACTTCTCACTGCTGAAGCGCGGAGTTTATGGAACATACCATCAC
The DNA here is from genome assembly GCA_049588915.1 of Candidatus Sulfotelmatobacter sp. Taxonomy (GTDB): domain Bacteria; phylum Acidobacteriota; class Terriglobia; order Terriglobales; family Acidobacteriaceae; genus Sulfotelmatobacter. The sequence continues at coordinate 4,527 of JBAVZU010000171.1, read as the reverse complement.
ATCGGAGTGCCCTACTTGCAGCAGTATTTGAATGAATTCGATTTCCGGTACAACAATCGGAAGGTGACCGACATGGAGCGCGCAGACCTAGCAATGAAAGCATGCGAAGGCAAGAGGTTGACTCTTCGGACTCCAATCGCTAAGCAGTAGACCCCAGAATAAAGTGAAAAAAGCGTCATTTATCGCAGATGCGGAGGGTGTGAAGCGCGGAATGATATTAAACGGATGACTGCTGTAAGCACTATGATCAATGCTCCGGCATACATAAAAGTGTCGTCTGAAAACTCACCCGCGACGAGCGTCAAGCCGACGCCAATGAGAACGAAGAGACCGCTGAGGGCATCCAGTTTGTTGTCTCTCGTGAAATTCATAGCATCCCTTTCAGTTTAAGCCAAACAAACAGGAAATTGGGAATGAGGCCGAAAAAGTTGGCGAAAAGCCCCATCGTTACACCACTGTGCGTGCGTGGGTTCGTATGCCTCTTTTCTATATTCTGGTGCATGATGAGTACCACCATGTAGATGCCTAAAGTCACAAGCACGTACCCGATGCCCCATCCGACCTTCGATGCTCCGATATTCGGATCTTTGGCATTAAACATGTCCAGAAAGTTGAGCAAACCTGCGGAGATTGCAGCTAAACAGAAATCGGGCCCCAAATAGAGATTGTTCCATCTAAATTCGCCTGCAATGAGAGTTCTGCCAGCCGCCCCAATCAGTAGGAGAGCGGCAGGGACATAGAGCGACATCAGGGTGGTGTTCATATTGGAACGCCCTAGTTGACACTTCGGAGACCCACCTCTGTACAGTGATCCGACTCTGAGCTAAATTTAAGAGCGGGCGGGGGGATTCGAACCCCCACGGTGTCGTCGCCGGGATCACCGCCAGCGTCCAAGGCTGGTGTGTATGCCAATTCCACCACGCCCGCATGATCGGCTTAGCGCAAGAGAGAATCTCCGGCAGAGAAGCTTTCAATTGCGCTAGGCCGGTTCTGCCTTATGAGCAGAAATCAACTACTGAACCCTTGGTTGCTTTAGTTGTTTGAGATCGGCGGGCCACTCTCTCAAGGCCCAAATTCCGGGCGATATTCTCTCGAAAATGTCGGTTTTCGCGCTCAGCACCGACCGAACGGTTGCACGCTGGAATTCTCCGCGAATAGGTGTTCCTTGTTTGGCCAATGCTTCTACAATGTCTTTTGTGGCCATCGGACGCCCAACTTTCTTAAACGCATCCACAGCATTCTGTGCTGTAGTCTTTCGAGGAACCTCAGGCCAAGAACTGGTTTGCGGCCCGCGACCGGGGACCTTTGGAGTCTCGGGAACATTTTGGGGTTGCGGACGAAGGGTCCGGCCAGCAAGCAACCGGCCAGTCGCGATGAAGTTTTCCAATTGCTTGCGTCTGGTAGCGAGAGCCGAGACTTCGGAAGAGACGTACTTGAGTTCCTGCTTTGCTTCTTCGATAGCTGAAGCGATAGCGATTGCTTTCATAGAAGAAAACCTCCGGCAAAACGATAGTGCTTCTCTCGAATTAAAAGGGCAAGAAGTTTGTTCGGCGAAGAACCAACAGTGTTAACCTTTCGCAGTATTAGTCAGAGGGAAATCCCAAGGGAAAGCCCGTTGCGAAATACGCGAAAAGGCGCATAGACATTGGCGATTAGAGGATATTGCAGATTAGGGAAGAGATGGGAAAACGAATCAAGAACCCGAAGGGCAGAGAGGGAGAGCCGATCTCCCTTGCGCCCCTGAGTTTCGAGGAGGCAGTTGCGGGCCTCTCCCAAGTGAAGATGCCGGAGAAACAAGAAGGTAAGCCCCGAGCTAAATCCGCGAAGCGCCACTTAGCTAGATTCCGACGCCCCGCCAAGGGCTAGAAAATCGCCGCTCGGCATTGGAAGTCGGCGTTGATGCCAAAGGCTTTAAATACGATGGGTCTGTCAAGTGGATAATTCCGATTTTTTTTTGCGATACTGTTGCCTGACTTTTTAAGAGCCTAAGTTTCGGACATAATCTCGGAGGACGATTGAACGACTACCTAGTGTCTTTAATACTCGGGATTGTGGAAGGTTTGACGGAGTTTCTGCCGGTCAGCTCTACCGCGCATCTACGCATCTCCGAGGCGCTGCTGCACATTAGTCTCTCCGACGGTTATTGGAAGATGTACACGATCGTAATCCAGTTGGGCGCGATTCTGTGTCTGCCGGTTTATTTCCGCGAACGCATTGCGAAATTCATCTCGACCTTCCCTCGGGGTGAAAACGGCGACCGCACCGCGCTTACGCATCCTCTGGGACTCACAATTGTGGCTTTCGTGGTAACGGCGATTCCGGCTTTTCTGCTCACCAAAATAATCGGCAAACATTTGGAAAGCCTCACCATCATGGGGACTGCTTTGCTGGTCGGGGGAATTGTGATGTGGATCGTCGACGCCGTCAATGCGAAGTCGGAAGCGGCGGGCCCATCTGGCGCGGGAGGCCGCATCCACACCTGGAGAATGGAAACCATGTCGCTGGCGCAAGCAATCTGGATTGGTGCATGCCAGATATTGTCGGCGGTTTTTCCAGGCACGTCGCGTTCGATGTCAACGATTGCAGCCGGGCAAATTGCTGGAATGTCGCGGGCCGCGGCGCTTGAATTTTCGTTCTTTCTTTCTATTCCGACGATGGTGGTCGCGACCTGCTACGACTTGCTGAAATCCCTGGTCGGCAAGAATGCAAATCCCATCGGCGTTTCGCAGATCGACTCTCATGGATGGATCGTGCTGGCCATCGGCTTCGTGGTGTCGTTTATTGTTGCCTACGCTTCCGTGGCATGGTTCATGGCCTATGTGCGCAAGCATGGGTTCGTGCCGTTTGCCATTTATCGCATCATTGTTGGGACGCTGGTGCTGGTGTATGCGTCGAGGCTGGCGGGATAGATTCAACTGCCGCCCCTTTCGAGGTGAGTCTCGCGTGTTAAAAAAGATCACAATACTACGAGACAGGGTCAAAGACTGGACGATCTACCCATTCTCCGTTTCAGCTATCGCGGGCTTGCACGAAATTGCTGTGAGATCTCGGGCTTGTTTTTTCGCCGGAGAAAACGGTACCGGAAAATCCACTCTGCTGGAAGCGATAGCAGCCCATTATGGCTTCGGCCCTGAGGGCGGCAATCGAAACTTTCGGAACGACACAACCGAAAGCAATCACTCTGTGGATCCACTGGTGCGGGCGCTTCGGCTGGCTTTCGATGTGCGTACCGGAGCGGGATTCTTTCTGCGTGCCGAGAGCTTCTTCAACACAGTCTCGCACATGGATGCTCTCGATAAAGAGGACTCATATTCGCCTCCAATCAGCGCTTTCTATGGGGGAAGAAGTCTTCATACCCGTTCTCATGGTGAGACTTTCTTTACGCTGTTGAAATACAAATTTCAGAGAAACGGACTGTTCCTTCTGGACGAGCCCGAAGCAGCACTGTCTCCACAACGGCAGCTGGCATTGATTGTGTTGATACACGACGTGCTGCGCAAATTCAAAGACGCTCAATTCATTATCTCGACTCACTCTCCCATCTTGCTGGGCTATCCAAACGCGCAAATTTTGTCGTTTGACGATGGACACATCCACGAGATCGGTTACGAGGACTCTTCACCGCTACAGATCGTCCGGGGATTTGTAAATAATCGGAACGGCGTTCTGGATGAATTGCTGGGAAAAACACTGCCGCTTTTCAAAAGTGACGATGTCTCGTAGGAAGCCAACTGTATACTCCTCACCCAGTCACGCCGGCCGGTGGCCCACTCAAGCCCGATTTTGGCTTGAGTGGGAATGTTCACAAGTCACAGACTTGGTCCGGAGAACAAAACTAGATTGTCCTCATGCCATGGGGACTGACACGTTTTCAACACAGCGGGCAGAGTCATTTCGTCACTTTCTGCTGCTACCATCGCCGTCGGTTGCTTACCACGGGCGCAAGCCGACGAATCTTCGAGTCAGCATTGGAACGCGTCCGGCGCTGCTTCAGCCTACACGTTTACGGGTACGTAGTCATGCCAGAGCATATTCACCTCCTGCTCAGCGAACCGCAACCGGATACGCTGGCCGAAGCGCTGAAGTCGTTGAAGCAGGGAGTATCGCGGCGTTTGATCGGCGATGCGGATCATTTCTGGCAAAAGCGATACTACGATTTCAACATTCGAAATTACCCGCAGTTTGTGGAGAAGCTGCGCTATATTCATCGAAATCCGGTGAAGGCTGGGTTATGCGAACGTCCGGAGGTTGGGAGTGGAGCAGTTTCCGCCATTACGCCACCGGTTGTGAGGGAAGGGTAGAGATCGAGTCAGAATGGACGGCGCGAAAACGCGAACGAGCGGCGGGAAGACTTCGTCCAGTGATCGAACTGCCCCACTCAAGCCAAAACCGGGCTTGAGTGGGCCACCCTCTATAACCGTGTCGGCGTTGTCAAGAGACACGTGGACCCGCGAAGGGTTTTGACTTTCCTCTTCGTGGAAAGGTTTAGGTGTTGGTGTTGCTTTGCTCATGCGACCAGGGCCCGCT
>JBAVZU010000170.1:0-17250 GCA_049588915.1 Candidatus Sulfotelmatobacter sp. | reverse complement strand
CCCTAGACAGTTCCCTGCTGGTAGGCCTCGACGTTCTCTGCGACGGGCGACGTGCTTTTTTAAACTGCACGCGAGATACCTTGATCGGGGGCCTTGTGACGTTGCTGCCGTCGCATTCCACGGTGGTGGAGATTCTTGAGACTGTTCCTGTCGATGCTGAGGTGATGAACGCCTGCCAGCGACTGAAAGAAGCGGGATATGTGATCGCGCTTGATGACTTCGTCAGCAACGATCCACGGGAACCGCTGGCAGAGATTGCGGATATCCTCAAGGTGGATCTCAAGCTGACCACGCTGGGACAGCGAGCGGCATTGGTAAAGAAGCATGGCCCCTGGCGCTGCCGCATGCTGGCGGAAAAGGTGGAGAACCACGCAGAATTTGTGGCCGCTCGCGATCAAGGTTTCGTTTATTTCCAGGGCTACTTCCTGCGCCGGCCGGAGATGTTGACTGCGCATGACGTGCCGGCCAGCGGAATCAATTACATAAGAATGCTGCAAGCCGTATCCCGAGCTGATTTGGACGTGCCCGAACTCGAAAAGCTGATCAAGACAGAGGCTTCCATCTGCTACCGCCTGCTGCGCTACATGAACTCGGCGAGATTCGGATTCCAGAATGAAATCCATTCGGTGCGTCATGCGCTCGCTATTCTAGGCGATCGCGAGGTGCGGCGCTGGGTGCGACTGATTGCAACAGTGGGCGCCGGCCAGGATAAAACCAGCGACCTGGTGCTCTGCGCTTTGGTCCGCGCCCGCTTTGGAGAACTGCTGGCTCCGCTGACGCCGCATGGCGAGTCCGATCTGTTCTTGCTGGGACTGCTCTCCATGCTCGATGTCATGCTGGAAATGCCGATTTCGGAGATATTGAAGAAAATTCCGCTGGATGCGGAAACCAAGGCGGTGCTCCGCGGGGAACCCAGTTTACTCCGCCCCATTTATCAGCTCATGCTGGCACACGAGAGTGGCGAATGGGAGGCGGCTCGTGCGATCTGTGAGGGCCTTCAACTGGATTCCGACGGCGCCGCGGCCTCGTACTGGCAGGCCCAACAGTGGGCTCGCGAAGTCTCCAGCGGCGCGTGAGGCGGGCTTGCGGCTTCGGCGTCGGATTGGTACCGCGCCGCTCCATCAGCGCGGTATTGAGTTCAGCAGTTATCGTGATTTTCTGCGGCACAATGCACTTTCCACAGCCCCAGAAGGTTTATACTACGGCCAACTCTTACATCAACTTGCACCGTTCCTCATAGAGGTTGCGGGCGACGTGTATCCCACCATTCATTGCTAGATTTAAATAACCTTAAGGAGTATCCGAAAATGGCGAGAGCAAAATCTACCACAGGCGGCAAGTCCAATCGTAGCAAGCAGACCATCGGCAACGATGCAGCCGGTCTTCCCGATGTGCCCAGAGCGTCAGCGACAGAAACAGCAGCCGGCCAAATTGAGCCGGAAACCAGGAGCACGCCCGAAGTAAAGAGTGCTTCCGAGCAGATCGCGCCCGAAATGAAGAGCGCGCCGGAACCCAAGAACGCACCCGAAATGAAGACTACTCCGGAGCCTAAGAATGCCCCGGAAATGAAAATTACTCCGGAACCTAAGAAGTTCGAGCTCCACAAGACGGAGTCCCGCAAAAATGTGTTCCCCATCAACCTCGAAGATGAGATTCGCCGCCGCGCCTATGAACTTTTCCAGCAGCGCGGAGTTGGCTCTGGTAGTGAGGCCGAGGACTGGCTGAGTGCGGAACGTGAAGTGATGCAGCGCTACCGTCAACACAGCGCGTAGACGCTTTTGACGAAGCCAATTCTTACGATACTGATAAGAGACGGTTGGAACACCGCCGTTGCGATGAATTGGGTCCTGCGCTGGCCCATCTGATTACTTTGTCGCAGGCTGTTCGTTTAGCGGCGAACGCTCCCGTCAGTTGGCCGATTCTTGCCTGGAAATCGAGGCAACCGCCACCCTGACGGTTGCCTCGAAGGGGCGTTTCTGGAAAAATGGGTTGGGGTTCCCGCACATGGCGGAAATAGGTAGTTTTGCGCTTCTGCTCGCTCTTGCGTTGAGCGTCTATTCGTTCTTCGCCGGTATCGTCGCGTTAGCCTTCCAGAATCGGGCTTCTTCGCAACTGGCGGGCGGAGCCGGCGGCGGAATCGCGGCCTACGCAGACGAGAATTCGCTGATCACGACCCTCCGCCAAGGATCGGAGCGCATCGGAGAGACGGCGCGGCGCGCCGGTATCGCCACGTTTGCAGCCGTCCTGCTGGCTTCAGTCGTGCTGGTAATCTGCGCCTTCCGCGATGATTTTTCCATCGCTTACATTCTGCACCACAGCAATCGCGATCTTCCCGGCCCCTATAAGTTTGCAGTGCTCTGGTCGGGACAGGAAGGGTCGTTGCTGTTCTGGTCGCTGTTGCTCGCCGCCTATGGATTCGTTTTGCGCCTGCGCTACAAGACCGACCCGCGACTTTTCGCCTATGCCTCTGTAGTTCTATCCGGCGTGCAGATTTTCTTTCTCTTGCTGCTGAATTTCGCGGCTCATCCCTTCGCCATCGTGCAAGGGACCATTCCCGCTGACGGGAACGGACTGAATCCTCTTCTGCAGTATCCCGAGATGGTGATTCACCCGCCCATGCTTTATCTGGGATACGTAGGCTTCACCATCCCTTTCGCCTTCGCGCTTGGCGCGCTCATCATGAAGTATCCCGGCGAGAAGTGGATCCACATTACCCGCCGCTGGACCATGGTTACCTGGGCCTTCCTCACTTGCGGAGTGTTTCTTGGCGCCCACTGGGCCTATTCCGTGCTGGGCTGGGGTGGATATTGGGGATGGGATCCGGTCGAGAATGCATCGCTCATGCCGTGGCTGACCGGCACCGCTTTTCTACATTCGGTGATGATGCAGGAGAAGCGCGGCATGCTGAAAATGTGGAATATGTGGCTGGTCTTCGCCACATTCTGGCTGGCGATTCTCGGAACTTTTCTTACGCGTAGCGGCATCATCAGTTCGGTGCATGCCTTTGCGCAGTCCTCTATCGGGGACTGGTTTGCCTGGTTCCTGGTGATCACGCTGGTCGTATTCGTCTTTTTTTTCTTCAAGAACAAATCGCACCTCCGCAGTGAACATAAGCTGGAATCGCTGGTCTCGCGCGAATCCAGTTTCCTGTTCAACAATTTACTTTTCGTTCTGCTCTGCTTCACGGTGCTGTGGGGCACATGGTTCCCAAAGATCTCGGAATTAGTTCAAGGGAACAAAGTGACGGTAGGCGCGCCCTTTTACAACCGGGTCGCGATCCCTGTGGCCTTGCTGCTTCTAGTACTTACGGCGGTGGGCCCGCTCTTGGCTTGGCGCAAGACTTCACTCGAAAGTTTGAAGCGCAATTTCATGTGGCCGACGATCGGCGCTCTCGTGGTCGCAATTTTCCTGATGATCACCCCGCAGAGTTGGGGCTCGGCATTCGGCCTGAAGCCGTGGAAGGATATCTCCTATTTCTATTCGCTGATGGCGATCGCGCTCTCGGTGCTGGTTACCCTCACGGTCGCAAGCGAGTTCTACCGTGGCGGCCGCGTCATTTCCAAACACACCGGCCAGGGCATGTTCGCCTCCATGGTGCAGCTCACCCACCGCAATACGCGCCGTTACGGCGGATATATCGTCCACTTCGGCGTTGTGGTGGTCATCATTGGCTTCGCTGGAGCAGCGTTCAATCTGGATAAAGAGCAGGAGATGGGATACGGGGACAAAATGAATATCGGCCCCTACACCCTCATTTGCCGGTCCTATACGGATGATGATGCGCCCAACTACGCCAGTGAGTGGGCGGTGCTCGATGTTTATAAAGGTGGCAAGCAGATCGACACCATGACTCCCGTCCGCCGCTTTTACAAGGCAAGTCGACAGACCTCGACCATGCCTGACATTCGCTCCACGTTGAATGAAGATCTCTATATCGTTTTCGAGGGGCTGAATCAAGATAATGGGCATCCGATTCTGAAAGCGCATTTGAACGCGCTGGTGATGTGGATCTGGATGGGTGTGTGGATCATGCTCATCGGAACCGTTCTGGCACTGATCCCGAATGCGCCTGCGCCGGTCCGGGCTTCCGCGTCTGCCCGGCTAGAACGTGCCACCGCCGCCCCGGTCGCCACTGGAGATTGATGCATAACCATCCGAATCCGCTTCTGAAAAGCCGAACGTGGGACTCACGAACATGGAACTCACGAACATCGGGGTCCCAACTTCTCTCCTCTTTTGCGAGATGTCGGAGTCTGTGCAAGGTAATACAGATCTTCATTCTCTGCGCTGCCATTTTTGCACTCCTCGGCGCCTCCGATCCGGCCACTCGCTTCAACGAAATCGGCCACCAGATGATGTGCATCTGCGGATGTAATCAGATTCTTCTGGAATGCAATCACGTGGGCTGCCCCGCCTCCGACGGCATGCGCAACGAACTCATGGCAGCGGTCACGCGCGGCGACAGCGACAGTTTGGTCGAGCAAGGCTTCGTGCAGAAGTATGGACCGACGGTTCTGGCCGCGCCGACCGCTAGAGGTTTCGACCGCGCCGCATACGTCATGCCCTTCGCGGCTTTGATTTTGGGGTTTGGCTTGATTGTCCTCGTCATTCGCGCCTGGAAGAACCGCCCCGAACCTGCGCTCGCCGATGGCCTGCGACCTCTTCGCGGCGCCGAACTTGAGCAGTTCCGCGATCAAGCCCGCAAGGATACCGATCTATGACGTGGCTACCTCTCTGCCTGATGCTCGCGATCGCTTCGCTCTATTATGTTTTTTATCTTCCGGGAAGACTTTTTCTTGGGCCGGAGAAAACTCGCGCCAGTTATTTGCGCGAGCGCAAAGACGCTGTGTACGAGAACCTGCGGGACCTCAACTTCGAGTACAAGGCGGGCAAAGTGCCCGACGTTGACTACGCGTCACTGAAATCTTCTTTGCAAGACGAGGCCGCGACCATTCTGGCCGAGATCGATCGCCTGGAAAAGAATCCCGCGCCTCAAAAAGGAAAGAGATTTTGAAAGCAATTTATCACTCTGTTGTCATCCTGAGCGAAGTGGACTATTCGCAAGGCAAAATTTCCGCGCAGTCGAAGGATCTTTCGCGCGCACGGGTTATCCGGCGGCGTAGACAGCATTTCTCTTCTGAAGCTGAGTTGGCCTTTCTGCAAGTGGTTGGCAGAAAGTCGTTGTTGGCCTCAGCAGTCATTCTCCTTCTCGCCTCCTTCGCCGCAGCCCAGACACTCACCGGCACGGTAAAGAACTCCACGACCGGCAAGCCTGCCGCTGGAGACGAAGTGGTCATGTTCAAGCTCGGTCGAGGTATGGAAGAATCCGGTCGCACCAAGACCGATCCGAAAGGCGAGTTCAGTTTCAAGCTCGACGACGCGCAAGCTCCACACTTAATTCGTGCCATCCATCAGGACGTCACCTATCACCGCATGGCGCCGCCGGGAACGACTTCCGTGGCCATCGAAGTTTATGACGTGGCGAAAAAAGTTGACGGCATCGAAGTGGTCGCTGACATCATGCGGGTTCAGGCAGGTCAGGGGCAGATTGCCGTGACTCGCGAATTCGGAGTGCAGAACACATCCAAACCTCCGCGCACCCAGATGAGCGAGCACAACCTTGAGTTCTACGTGCCCGACGGCGCCCATATCATCGATGACTCGGCCACTGCCACCACCGAGAACGGAAATCCGTTGAAGTCCGCACCCGTGCCCGAAGGCGAAAAAAATCGCTATTCCTTTATCTTTCCACTGCGTCCGGGGCTGACGCGCTTCGAAGTGACTTATGAGTTTCCTTACAGCGGCAGCGCCAATATTGATCCTAAGTCGCTTTATGCCTTGGAGCACTTCGTGGTTATGCTGCCCAAGGCGATGCAATTCACTGCAGCCGCCAGTTCGACGGGCTTCAAGTTGATTAACTATCCGAACGAGCCTGACGCCGGCGTGCAAGTTGCTTCGAACACCAAGCCTGGAGAGAATCTTGCCTTCAAAATCTCTGGCGAGGGCACGCTGTCGGGAGGACAGGAGGCTAACGGACAAGGCTCGCGCGGACAAGGCTCGGGCGGTCAGGGCTCGGAAGAAGGCGCTCAGAGTTCTCCTCCGGGGCCGGGAACTGGTCAGGCCGGTGCTCGTCCGGGCGGAGGGCTTGGCCCACCGATCGATGCCCCTGATCCTCTGCAGAGATATCGCTGGTGGATTCTCGGCAGCTTTGCCGTATTGCTGCTCCTGGGCGGTGTGTACGTAGCGTCGCGGCAGCAAGCGGCCGCGCGCGCTCTAAAACGACGCGCATCCGGTTCTTCGGCGCCGGCGGCCATGCAAGAGCAAGAGGAAGACGATTACGAGCCTGCTGATGTCTCGGCAGGGAGTGCAATTCGCGCCCGTATGCGGCCAACTTCCATGCTGATGGAGGGAATTAAAGAAGAGCTTTTCCAACTGGAAGTGGAACGCAAGCAGGGAAAAATCTCGCCTGTTGAATATGAGAAAGCCAAAGCCGCTCTCGATCAGACCCTAGACCGCGCGCTAAAGCGCGAAGCCCAAAAGGCATAGCCCATTCAGTCTAACGTCGCGATTACCGAGCAAATTGAGTCGTTAGGTACTCGGCATCCGGTACTAGGTATTCCCCATGGTCTACTCGTGGTTCATACTTCTACTCGCCATTGCAGGAACGGTCCTGTTGTTGCTACTGCTTCAGGGCACGTCCTTCGGCGTTGTTCTCCACGAGCGCATTCCAGACCGGCCGCGGCGACGGCTGTTTGTGGCATCGGTCAGCTTCTTCCTCACTTTCGCCGGGGTGCGTGCAGTGGTTTATGCGGTACTGCATAACATCCCGCCATTCCACTTCATTATTCAGCCGAGTGGCCGGCACATTCATCATCTCGTCTTCGGAATTCTGATCCTACTTTTTGTTGGTTACGGATGGCTCGTCGAGATCGGTACCGGTGCGGATGATTCGTCGATTCTGCTCAGTCGGCTCATGTCTATCCTTTACGGCGTTGGGGCAGCTCTTACGCTGGACGAGTTTGCCCTCTGGCTGAACCTGAAGGACGTGTACTGGGCCCGCGAGGGACGAGCCAGCATCGACGCCATCATTTTGTTCGGTGCGTTTCTGGCCGTCAGCGCCTGGGGCGCCCCACTTCTACAATCGCGGCAGAAGAAAAAATCCAGTTGAGTTCTAAACTTTATCCTCGGCTTCCGCATTTTGCCGGGTCAACCCGGCAGGCTTTGCCCAGACGCACCTCTTGCACTGCGCGATGCGACCGTGAGGCAAGCAGCGGGGCGTTAACCGCTTTTGAATGTGTTCGATTCTGATGAGTAGAACCCTGCATCGTTTGGCACCATACCTGCTTTTCCTGGATGAATCGGCAACTCAAGTTGGTCAGAAAACCGCCGATAGAGACCGATAAGCAGAGGGAGTGAACCGCTCCCATTGAGGAGACAATTTTATGTCAGTTTCGGGCATTTCCAGCAGTAGTCTCTACAACACGCAGAGCGTGCAGAATAGCTTCCAGAAAGACTTCCAGCAACTGGGCCAGGATTTGCAGTCTGGAAATCTATCTGCGGCGCAGTCGGATTTTGCCACCTTGCAAAACCTTCAGGCGCAGAACTCGAATGCGAGCTATCAGAGCAGCAGCCCCATCGCCCAGGCATTCAGCCAACTGGCGAAGGATCTCCAATCCGGCAATCTTTCCGCGGCCCAGCAGGATTTCGCTACGATCCAGCAGGATTTTCAGAATGGATCCACGCAAGGCCAGACCCAGGCAACGCAAGGGCACCACCATCATCACCACGGCGGGAGCGGATCAAGTGAGATCAGCCAGCTCCTTAGTCAGCTCGGCACCGCACTGCAATCCGGCGACCTATCTACCGCGCAACAGGCCTACGGCTCGCTGGCGCAGCAGTTCCAGCAATCGTCACAGAATAGCGGATTGCAAACTCCCTCCGTAGCCTCCAGCGGTACGGGCAGCGTTTCGATCACTGCCTGATAAGATCACTTCCCGGTTAGAGAAGTTGACCCTCGAATCTTTGATTTCAAAATTCAGGTGAGGCGGGCTGCGGTGCCCGCTTCACACGACCTCAGACAGGCGCCCCAGAATTTATCCGTGAGTTGAGCTTGCACCCGTCTCGATGCCAAGTTTCGCCGCTGTACCCCCGCCATAATAGGCGGCATCGCCTACCGCAACGTATACTAAGCATCAACGCCTACGGGCGGGGATTGCTCTTTTCCTTGGATAGCATCTAAGAGGGCAGTTCGATCTCTCGTGATCCATCTGGAGGTTCCTATGGCTCAAGTTACTGCGATACGGGTCGCCAGGCCCAATCCGACGTTATCGATTTTGTGGGGTGTATTGCTCGTTGTCCTTGGCATGGCGGCGATGGCTGCGCCATTGTTCGCCGCAGTGGCCGTGAGTGTGATCATCGCATGGCTGATTGTTTTCGCGGGCGTGGTTCACATTGCGCTTGCATTTCACGCGCATGGGGCGGGCACTGTTATTTGGAGGGTACTGGTAGGGTTGGCGTATCTGTGCTTTGGCGCCTACATGCTGGTGCATCCAGTTCTGGGAGTAGCTTCGCTGACTTTGGTGCTGGCCGCGTTGTTTGTAATCGAGGGAATTCTAAACCTGGTTTTGTTCTTCAGAATTCGCGGACTACACGGAGCGACCTGGGTCCTGATCGACGCCATTGTCACGCTTTTGCTGGGCGGGATGATCTACCTGCAATGGCCGTGGAGCGCGACCTGGGCGATCGGCGTGCTGGTGGGAGTAAGCCTGATTATGAGCGGAGTTGCGCGGATTGCGATTACTGCGGCGGCGCGGCGCGCGGAGGCAGGCGAAACGCCTACCAAGCTGGCGGCGTAGGGTTAGAGAGTTCGGTGTTCCCGTAATCTAGCCCAACCCATCGTCTGGAGCTGGCTTGCTCGCGGTGTTCCGACCCGCCATGCATCGCCGGAACGGGCGCAACATCTAATGGGGTGGGTGAAAGTCATGGGAAACACGTTTAAGACCGCGTTTTTGTTAACTGCCCTTACGCTGTTGTTGATGTTTTTTGGCCGCTATTTCGGGGGAGAGAATGGGATGCTGCTGGCGCTGGTATTCGCCGCAGTCATGAACTTCGTCTCCTACTTCTACTCCGATAAGATTGCCTTGGCCATGTATCGCGCTCAGCCTGTGACGCGAGAGCAACTGCCTCGCGCTTACGAGATTGTGGAGCGTTTGACGCAGAAGATTGGCTTGCCGATGCCGAAGATTTATGTGCTCCCGACAGAATCCCCGAATGCATTCGCCACGGGACGAAATCCAAAGCACGCGTCAGTGGCCGTCACGCATGGCATTCTGGGGCTGCTGAATGACGAAGAACTAGAAGGCGTTTTGGCGCATGAATTAGGGCATGTGGGGAATCGGGACATCCTGATCAGCTCTGTGGCGGCAACGATGGCAGGCGCGATCACTATGCTGGCCAGCATGGGCCGTTTCGCCATGATCTTCGGTGGAATGGGCAGCGGTCGGGACGAGCGGCGGGGCGGTGGCTTGGCCGGGTTGCTCATGCTGATTGTCGCTCCGATTGCCGCAAGTCTGATTCAGCTGGCGGTGTCGCGCTCGCGGGAGTATCAGGCAGATGCCACAGGAGCGCACTACACCGGGAATCCTTATGCGCTCGCGAGTGCTCTACAGAAGTTGGATCAATATTCGCGGCGGGTACCGATGGCGGCCTCCCCATCGACGGCACATTTGTTCATTATCCAGCCGCTGCTGGGCGTGAACTTTGGGAATCTTTTCTCGACCCATCCTCCGATTGCGAAGCGGATCGAACGGCTGACAGGAAGACCCGCGGAGTTTATGCAGTAACAGCTCTTAGCATCTGGCTTTTGGCTCTTGGCGAAAACCTCTTGCAAGTTTAGGGCCTTGTCGGCGTTCCTCTTTTGCAGCTGTCTCCGTAGGAAGTTCGATTGAGCTAGTGGCCAAAGGCTAGGAGCCAGAAGCCTGTGACATCGGTAACTCTGCTTCCCGCATGCTGAATAGTAGAATCCAATCCAATGTCGCCTGAGACCGCTATCGCTGTATCCCATAAAGCCGCCGATCTTGAAAAATCATTGTGCCGCGTGATTCGTGGCAAAGACGACGTTGTGCGGTTCGCGCTGGTGAGCATCTTCGCGCGCGGACACCTGTTGATTGAAGGCGTTCCGGGCGTGGGCAAAACCACCTTGGGCCAGGCTTTGTCTCGCGCCATCGACTGCACATTTCAACGGGTACAATTCACCAGCGACATGCTGCCATCCGACGTTCTGGGCATCTCGGTCTATTCCACGATGGACCAGGAGTTTGAGTTCAAGCGCGGCCCGGTGTTTACCAATGTTTTGCTGGCGGATGAAATTAATCGCACCACGCCGAAGACACAGTCGGCACTGCTGGAGGCGATGAACGAAGGGCAGGTCACCGTGGACGCCCATTCCTATGCGCTTCCCCAGCCATTTTTGGTCATCGCCACGCAAAATCCGGTGGAGCATCATGGAACCTATCCTCTGCCGGAGTCGCAACTGGATCGATTTTTGATGCGAGTGAGAATGGGATATCCGGATGCGGCGGCCGAGCGGGTGATTCTGCGGTCGGAGGCGGGAGCGACGCACTTGCAGGAGTTGCGGCCGGTGTTGACTGCGGCGGATGTGCTCGAAATGCAGGAGGCCGTGAAACAGATTCGCGTTGACGAATCCTTGGTGACTTACGCGCTGGAAATTGTGAAGCGAACACGGAACTCGGAATATTTGTCTTTAGGAGTGTCGCCGCGCGGCGCCCAGGCGCTTTATCGCGCCGCGCAGGCCATGGCGTTTCTCGATGGCCGGAGCTTCTGTACCCCGGAAGATTTCAAGCCGCTGGCGGTGCCAGTCTTCGCGCACCGCGTGGTAGTGAACGGACAGTATGCCTCGACTCTGAAGAAATCCGAGCAGGCCGATCAGGTGATGCGCGAGATTGTGGAGAATGTTGCGGTGCCGGTGTAGGTGCCATGATGCACTATGGGCAAGAGCTTCCCAGTAATCGTTTGTGTCGTGGGTGCGGTCGCAAACTTCTGGCTCACGTTTAGGCTGAGAAAGTTTAGACTTTCGGAGAAGCCGCCCGCGTCCCGCTCCCACCTCTCACGCGAGGAACGGCAAAAGAAAGTCCGCATAGCAAGCTGGATCCTTTTTGCTATGGGTTGGCTCATGTTGATCGGAGCGATCGTTATTGGACGACTTCAACATCTCCATTTCTAACTGAACCGGTCATTCCTTCTCTGAACGCTTCGAAGCATATAATTCTCCGCTATGTCCCTGCTTCGCTTTCTCATGTTGCTTTCGCTTGTAGCGTGGATCGGCGGCCTCATCTTTTTTGCCTTCGTCCTGGCGCCGACGGCCTTCTCGGTTCTACCAACGTCTCATCTCGCCGGCAATGTGGTTGGACGTGCTTTAGGGAAGCTACACTGGATCGCCATTATCTCAGGAATTGTTTTTCTTGCGAGTTCCCTGACATACAGCCGGTTTACCGAGGGAACTCCGCACGTGTTTGCCGGGCGTCATGTGCTGCTGTGCCTGATGCTGGCGCTCACCCTTGTCTCGCAGTTCGGGATCATCCCTCGGATGGACGTGTTGCGCTCGTCGCTGGGAGATGTGCGATCGGTGCCAATCGATAATCCCGAGCGGGTTCAGTTTGATGCGCTACATGTGTGGTCGACGCGGGTGGAAGGCGCCGTGTTGCTGCTCGGTTTGGTGGTGGTCTATTTGACTGCGCGCAGCTTCTAGTTGCTGGCTACGAGCTTCTAGGCTGGCCCTTCCTGGTGATCTGTTGGGCATTTGCTTCCCCGATCATTTATCCTGAAACGTTGTTTGACGATGGCAGGAGCGCACTGTGTCCAGCCATTCTGTTTCGTCACCGTTTCGCTAAGAGCTAAAAAGCTTCCCCTATGAAAACTGGAATCATTGGCCTGCCACAGGTGGGCAAGACATCGTTGTTTCGAATACTGACCAAGGCGCATCTTTCCGATTCGGCGCGCGCGAATCCGCGTGAGGCTCACATCGGAGTAGCGAAGGTTCCGGACGATCGTCTGGATCGACTGGCGGCGCTCTATAACCCGAAGAAGCTTACGCACACGTCGGTCGAGTATGTGGACGTAGGAGCAATCGGACAGGAGGCGCTGAAAGATAGCGCTTACGCTGCACACCTGCGCAACGTGGATGCCTTAGCGCACGTGGTGCGGGTGTTTGACGATCCTTCGGTGCCGCACACCGGAGAGATCGATCCGCTGAAAGACATCAAGAATGTGGAGTTCGATCTGCTGGTGAGCGACTTGGGACAGATTGAAAAACGGCTGGAGCGGCTGGAAAAAGATTTGAAGAAGATGAAGACGCCGGAACTTGAAAAAGAATTCGAACTATTGAAGCGGGCGAAGGCGCAGGTTGAATCGGACAAGCCGCTGCGCGAAATGGAAATGACGGCAGAAGACAAGAAGCGCATCAAGGGCTTCATGTTCCTGAGCGAGAAGCCGATTTTTTACGTACTCAATATCGGCGAATCTACCGAGCTAGGCAAGGAACTGGAAGAAGCAGTGAGTAAGTATGGGTTAACCGAAATCGCAGCGCGACCGAATGCCGCGGCCACAGCGATTTGCGGCAAGGTGGAGGCGGAACTCGCGGAGATGAGTGACGCTGATGCTGCCGAATTCCTTTCCAGCTATGGGCTGACCGAGAGCGGTTTAGCGCGGTTGATTCGTACTACATATAAGTTGCTGGGACTGATCTCATTTTTCACCGCCGGCGAAGATGAGTGCCGCGCCTGGCAGGTTCCCGCGCACTCTCGCGCACAAGAGGCAGCAGGAGCGATTCACTCCGATCTGGAGAAACATTTCATTCGTGCAGAGACCATCCGCTGGGATCAGCTGCTCGCAGCAGGCTCGGAAGCCAATGCCCGCGCCAAGGGCACGCTGCGACTGGAAGGCAAAGACTATATCGTGCAGGATGGCGACGTGATGCATATTAGGCATAGCGGTTAGTCCTGAGTCCCGAGCTGCGAGTCCCGAAGAGTTTTCATTGCATCGGGAGTGGCCGCAGGGTTTAAGTTGTGGGTGTCCTATTTTGGGAACCCGAACTGAATTGCATTTCGAGTTACCAATCTAATCTGTCAGTGCCTGTAAGCTGAACTGGTGGCCCGACACTACAGAGACTTGATCGCGTGGCAGAAGTCAATGGAGTTGGTGTCCGCACTCTACGATGCGACCGAATCATTTCCCAAACGCGAAACCTACAGCTTGACCGATCAAATGCGCCGGGCCGCCGTTTCGGTCCCCAGCAATATCGCAGAAGGACAAGCCCACTACTCGGATCGCGAGTTTCGCTACTTCCTGCGTCGTTCGCGAGGATCGCTTGCCGAACTTGAAACCCAGGTAATGATCGCGCGGCAAAGAAATTATCTTTCCGAATCCCAGACTGCGGAACTTTTGAAGCGAACTGACGAAGTTAGCCGCATCCTAAGCGGCCTCATCAACTCACTGGGACAGCACATTCCACCGTCGGTGATTTGACTACATTCCTTCGTAATCGTTACCTTTACTCGGGACTCGCAACTCGGGACTCCATACTCTCATGCATCCCATCACTACCAGCATTCTGCTCGGTCTCACCGCCGCCGCCGCCAATGTATTTGGTGGGGCGATTATCGTTCAGCGCGATTGGGAGCGGCGGTATTTGCGCTACTTTGTCGCGCTGGGCGCTGGATTCATGCTGGCTACCGCGCTGATCGAGATGGTCCCGGAAAGTTTGGAACTGCGGGGACGAAGCGCGGCATTTTTGATTCTTCTCGGTTACCTCATCATTCATTTCTTTGAGCACACGGTTACTCCTCACTTCCATTTCGGCGAAGAGACCCACAAAGATGAATTCATGCACTCGCACAAGGGATACTCAGTGTTGCTGGGGCTGGTCATCCATACATTTTTTGACGGCATTGCGATTGCATCGGGATTTCTGGTCTCTAACGCCCTGGGATGGATTATTTTCTTCGCCATCTTCCTGCACAAAACGCCCGAAGGCTTTACTGCGAGTTCCGTGATGCTGGCCAGCGGACGAAGTCGAGGAACGGCTTGGGGTGCTTCCATCATCCTAGGCGGTGCGACGCTCGCCGGTGTTCTGACCATGGCGGTATTTCGTCACCACGTGGAGGCTGGACTGCCACTCTCGGCGGGGGTCACCATCTACGTGGCAGCTTCCGACCTGGTTCCCGAAGTGAATCAGGAACCCGGGGCGAGAATGGCTTTGCTCGTGTTTGTCGGTGCGGGGATCGTTCTCTTGCTGGACGCGTTATTTCACCTGCATTGAAGAAGTCGGCGATTCGGAAAAGCTCGCGGAGAAAGCCGCCTCGGATGTCCCGCCGGCACCAAGCCCGGCGGGAATGCCGCTGAGTGTGTAGCTAAGGCTTCGAAGATTTCTTAGTTTTGTGCTCGGGGAGTGGAAGGCTGTGCAGTCCCGGGATCTTTTTGAAGTCCTTCGCATCCGAGGTCACTAGCACGTCACCGTTGGAGGCGGTGGCAGCGGCGAAACAGTCTGCATAAGGAAGCCCGTGACCAGCTTTGAATTGAGCGGCTTTCGCTGTGACGGCTTCCCCGGCGTCAAGAATCGTGATGGGCAACAATTTGACCCGATTCATGGTCCTGGCAGTTTCCTCGAATCCCTCGGACTTCGCAATCGTATAGTAAACCTCGCCCCAGTTGATCACCGATATACGGAGTGGCTGCGCCGCATCGCGAGCCTCTTTGAACAACCGGTTCACAGTATCGGCACCTGGCCCACCCGTGAGAAAACGGTACAGAGCATTCGCATCAAGAACGTGCACCTTCATCAGAGGTCCCGGTCCGCGCTCCGTTCGACACTCTTTGGAAGGCCCCGTCCTGCAAGGATTCCCTTCATGTCATCGATGAAGTCGTCTGTGACCGGTTGCAGAAAAAGACGGCCTCCTTCTTCCAAAAAGGCCACGCGAGTACCCTCGTCAATCTTGAATCTGCGCCGGATGTCAACTGGGATCACAACTTGGCCTTTGGCTTTAACGGTTGCACTCTCGATCATCATGTAGGATATTATACCAATAAGTTGTACTATTGTAAATTAGTCCTACCGAAGCGGACGCAGTTAGAGTCCATCGGAATGAGCCGCTTTTCAATGCAAGAAAAAAGCGCGGACAATTCGTCCGCGCTCTCGCAAACTTCGAATATTTTATGCGTTGGCCAGAGCCGGCTCAACGCCATAAATTGAGTACCATGAAGTAGCGGCCTTGAGTTTGCCGTTTACGTTGTTGATGTTTTTCACTCCTTCGGTCTCCAGCCACTTGCGGAACGCGGCGGCGCCTTGCTTAGCGTAGATTGGGATGCCGTCCTTCCAGGTGGCCCGGCCGCACAGCACGCCGTTGAACTTCACTCCGGATTCGCCGGCAAGTTCGAGGGTTTCACTGAATTCGGCGTTGCTCACTCCGGCGGAAAGATAGATGAAAGGCTTGGTAGCGACGCTCGCGGCTTTATGAAAGAGGTCGATGGCTTCCTTTTTCGTATACGCTTTCTGTCCTCCGAACGACTTTGCGCCTTCGACGAACTTCATGTTAACGGGAACCTCGACCTTCAGAACATCCACGCCATAGCGGTCTTTGCTGAACTCACGCATGCTCTCCGTAACGATATGCGGTTTTTTCTTGGCGTATTCCAATCCCTTTTCGTCGGCTCCCTCTTCATATCCCACAAACTCGAGGAAGTAAGGAATATCGTTGGCGCGGCACTCGTCGCCGATACGCTCGACCCAGGCGTGCTTTTTGTCGTTCACTTCCTTGGAATCGAATGGGGTGTAGTAAAGCAGAATCTTTACGCAGTCCGCGCCAGCCTCTTTCAATCGTCGCGCCGACCAGTGATCCAACAGATCACCGAGCCGTCCCGGGCCAGTCTTGTCGTAACCGGTTTTTTCATAGGCCAGCAGAAGACCGGCATTCTTGGCGCGTCGCTTGGAGGCAGGAAGTCCCCACTCAGGATCGAGCAGGATAGCGCTCGCGTGAGGCGTCAACACCTCGGTGACTAATATCTTGAACTCCTCCATCATAGCGTCGCTAACCTCTCCACCTTTTTCTTTCGCGAGAGATTTTTGCAGTGAACCGCGTTGATCCATTGCGGCGGCGGCGATGACTCCATGATCGTTCGAAACTTTTCTAAGGCCAGCAAGTTTTCCAGGTGTGAGCTTCATAGATTCCTCCAAGGCTGGTTAGAGCAGATAATTGCGGAACGGACAATTGTAAACCAAGGAGAAAGACAGGCAGTGTCTCAGTTCGATTCTAGTCCACCGAGTGCTTCGCAGTATATCCATCGCGGGCTACAACGTCGATTTTCTGCTCTTTTCCCTTCTGGTCTTTCACCTTGAGCGGCCCGCCGTCCGGGGCCACGACCTGTATTTTTAACTTGCGGTACGTGCCGTCCAGCTTATCGTTGGTAGGCCGATACGTGAGGGAATACTGATTGCGAATGTCAGTGGAAATGTCGCGGAACAACTCCGGCATTTCTCCCTCGAAGCGCGGAAAATAAGCGCGGCCTCCAGTCATAGCTGCGAAGTTACGCATTTCGTTGTCGGCCTGCAGGTAATCCATGTTGCTCACGGGGATACCCATGCCATGCGGCGCGGCGCGGCCGCGGGCTTCGTACATCTCACGGATGATCCATCCCACACTAACCGGGAAAATGGTTACATCTTTGGTGTCTTTGATCTTCTTGGTGATTTTGTCGAGCGTTAGTTTGCTGAACGTATCCACCCCGGTGGTCACCAGAATGATGTACTTCTTGCCTTCGATCCGGTCGAGACGGTCGAGGGTGTCATATAAAGCATCAAACAAGTTGGTCTCGGAGAATCCCGGAATTCGCAACTGGTTGAGCGCCCCGTAAACCGCCTTTTTGTCCTGGGTGAAATCGACGAGGATATGCGGCTGCATGTCGTAGTATGCGACTGCGATCCAGTCGTCCTTTTGAAGCGTATTGGCAAAGGCGTAGGAAGCCTGCAGCGCCTGGATCATAAACGCGTAGTTTGTGGAGGCGTATTCGACCAGCAGTACGGCAGTGATGGGTGCTTTTGAGACGTTGAAAGTGCTTATGGACTGCGCAGCCCCGTCTTCAAACACGCGAAAATTCTCTTTTTTTAAGCCCGGAACGAACTGGCCGCTCTTGGTGGTGACCAGAACATCCACATTCACCAACGGCGCATTCACCCGGATA
>JBAVZU010000169.1:0-17821 GCA_049588915.1 Candidatus Sulfotelmatobacter sp. | reverse complement strand
GTATGTCACTGGCGACACCACTTCAGGTAATGGAGGAACCATCTCTTTTCCGCTTGTCCACCCGTTAGATGGCGCTTGGGGTGGTGGAACGACCTGCAGCGACGCGATCAGTAATATCTGCCCCGATGCTTTCGTCACAACATATTCATTACCCTAAGGGCTTGACATGGATTTCTCCGGCCGCCTCTACCAAGAGGCGGCCATTCTTTCTGGGCACGTGGTTTTCTGGGCACGTGCGATTGGCGGGATAGCCGAGTCTAGTCTAAGATTCTTGTCTGACGCACTCTGGAGCCGGACTCAGATAATATTATTTCTTTGGACAATCCCGTAAGCCAGGTTCTTTCCTGTGCGCTCGGGCAGCGTTTGCGCCGTTGGAGGAATCGAAGGTAGTGAGTTCCCATCCATCCATGTTGAAATGCAGGCAGGTCATCCGCACCATCGTCTTCGCTTCTTTCGTGTCTCTGTTTGCGGCGGCTCAGGTTCCAATGGCGGCCGCGCAAAACTTTTCCCTTACCGCAACTGCGTTCTCGCCTCAGGCCGGCGTGACTCCTGGCGGCCAAGCTTCTGCCGGGATCACCCTCACCACAACAAATAGTTACACCGGGACGGTTACATTCACGTGTTCCGTGGCGCCGCCCAGCGGGGTCACCAACGATGTTCCTCTGTGTCTCATCAGTCCGTCCTCTGCGGTACCAAACGCCACGTTGTCGCTCACGGTCACGACGGTGGGAGGAGTGTCGCCGGGCCAGTACGTTGTCACCGTCTCGGGCACAAGCGGAAGCGAAACGGAAACTGCCACCTTGTACCTCAATGTTGTAAATGTTCCTCAGGATTACACTCTGGGCATAACGCGAGCGCTCAGCCCGACTACCCTCTCTGCCGGCGGCACCGCACAAGGAACCATCGCGGTAACGGCAATCGCCGGCTACACGGGACACGTCACGTTGTCGTGTCTTTCGATTACACCCACTGTCACGGCGTCTCCGATATGCGCCTTCAATCCGTCTACGGTAGCAGTCACCAGTGGAGCCCCGCCCACATCGATTCTCACCGTCTCGACTTACGGAAACTTGCAAAATCAGGCCAAGAGCTTTTTCCCAAGAATTTTCTTCGCTTTCTGGTTTGCAGTTCCTGCACTCGCGCTGGCTGGAGCGGGCACCAGCGGAGCCCGCAGAAAAACATTGTTCGGGCTCATGTTGCTCATGGCCCTTGCCGGCAGCTTGCTAGTTTTGCCATCCTGTAACGCCACCACGACAACCTCGAACAATAACAACGGCCTTGTCACTCCCAAGAATACATACACAGTCACTCTGACGGGCGTGGACCAGAATGGCCTTTCGCCGAGCAACACAGCCAACTCAACCAGTGCCCAGGCGACTGTCAGCCTCACAGTGAATTGAGACGGACTTGAAGATGAACGGGAGGACTTGGCGTCGCTGCCGGCCGTCTGACAGCGTTCCGCGACGCCCGACGAGGGCCGTTCTCTTGATGCTTATAGCGGTCCCGGCACTCACTTTTGCCACATTTGCCAACCCATCTGTCGGCGTATCCGCCCATAGTGAAAAGAAAAAATCGGAGCCGGTTATTGTGCGCTGGAGCGAAGCCCAGCCGGGATGTACGTTCGCATCCGATCAAGATGGCAAGTATCGTTACGGACTATGGTCGGATGACCTGGGAATCACCCTGGCGGTCGACGCGCGGGAGGTACAGATTATCCGCCATCGCATCGAACCGATATTCGGAGTTCTTCTGACCATCCGATATCGTGGAAGGGGAGACCTTGACGCCAGCGCCAACGCCGTTACGTTGCAGTTCATGAACCACTTCAAGGTAGTTGAGACAGCGCTCAAACCTGACGAGTACATCCAGAAGATCCAGACAGACGCGGACACACTGGACGACGAAACCAGGCGCGTCGTCGCAAAACATCCGGAGGAAAAAGCGGCTCGCGAAGCCCGCTTGCAGGACTATCAGAAATCGGTAAGTGAACTAATCGAGTTTCTGGGCAAGAACAGCTTGCGCCCGGCGCACCTGGATGAAGCCCATCCAGAAGTGAGCGGGTGGGTGTTTTTCAATACCGCAAATAAATGGTTGGGGGGATGGAAGCCACAAGAGGAATTCGTTTTGCGCATACCGCTGGAGGAAAAAATATTCGAGTTCCCCTTCAAGCTTCCGCCGAAAGCGGGCGAACTCCTGCTGCGAAAGCGAGAGTGAGAAAGCGGCTTCGGACTTCCGTTTTCCGGACTCGGCCTTCACGTTATTTACCGGTGCTGACAATTATCAGACTGTGTGGTCGGAGCACGCGGTTGCTTAAGAGCTTCGGACGTGCAGCCGAAAAACCGGAAGTCCGTTCTACGACGCCGCGCGCCGGCTTTGCTTCTGCATTTCGCCAGCCTGCCGCATGACAACGTCCCGCAGCGAGACCAGTCCTCGCAGCTGTTTGCCTTCCACGATCGGAAGATGGCGAAACCCGAATTCGTGCATGATAAACAGGCACTCCTCGACGCTCTCGTCCACGTTCACGGCGCGGGGATTGGCGGTCATCACTTCTGACACCGCGGTGTGGCCAGGTGTGCGGCCCACGGCCACCACTCGGTTCATGATATCGCGCTCGGAAAAAATGCCGGCCAGTTCGCCATTTCGCAGGACCGGCAAGGCGCCAATATTGTGCTCCATCATGAAGCGCGCCGCCTCCAGCACCGAACTGCCGGCGTCGATGGAATAAATCTTGCGGTCTTTTATCAGTTCGCGGAGTGTCAGCATGAACCCCTCCCTGAGATTTTTGGACGAAGACTGAGACGAGGCGGCCCGGGCCCCCACGACCCGGCCAATCCGCAGGCGGAAATTACTCTACCACACAAGCATCCGGTTCATCCCACTGGAGGTGAATAAAAATGGCGGCCTGGAAAAGGCCGCCTGGAAAAGGCCGCCTGTAAAGGAACCAATGCAAGGCTAGAAGCGAAATTGTGGTCCCAAGCTAACTCGCAGATTATTGTGCGCGCCCTTCAGGAAGTAGATGTCATCGCCGATTTCGGCTCGAACCCCGATAGGGCCGGCAAAAGCTTCGAAGCCTCCGCCCGGATAGATTGCAAACTGCGTGCTGCCATTTGTGAGGCCCACGGTGTTCGTAAAGCCGGCGGTGGCATTCTGATTGGTGACGCTGAAATTATCGAATCCAACTTTGCCCGTCACGAACACGCGGAATGGACCCGAGCCGGTCTGGAACTTCGGTCCAAAAAAGCCGTGCAGCGTGCGGAAACGCGATGTCACCGCTTCCGTCGTGACACCGTTGCTGAAGGTCTGGGTATAGCTTCGCTGGAAATCATAAGCCATCTCCGCTTCAATCTGAATGCTGGGGTGAACGTTGAAAGCGGCTCGGCCACCAATTCCCAGGAAATTCTGCGCTGGCGTGGCGTTACTGAACCGGAAATAATCGGCGAAGGCTCCGACCTCGATGTGATCGGAAGGCTCTTGCGCGAGCAGAGCCGGCGCCGCAAACATTAAGAAAATACTGGCCAATCCCAAATAGCGTTTCATCAAAATTCCTTTCCGTCCCACATGCTTTGTTCCCTTGATCGCTCAAAAATGATCGTTCAAACACACCACTCCCGCTGTTTGGCAGACAGCGCTGCGGAAAACGCCGGAGGGAGAACTGCGCAATCAGATGAGAACAGGCCGTAGAAGGTTGCTGGATGCGGAATGCGGCCCTTCGCGATGTCATCACCGGGAGGGGTCACGGGCTGAACGAACGGTTACTGCAGGTGGTTCACTCTGTCCGGGCTGGCATCGGCCGTATTCTCGCCACGGGGCTTGATGGACACTACGACGTACTCGCGTTCCTTGCTGTCGAGATCTTCCACTCGCAACAACATCTTGTCTTTGTCCAAGCGGAATTGCGCCTGTTCACCGATCGGCAGCAACACCGGGTGCTTCTCGTCCCTGGGACGAATTCGATAGATCACTTTGTCCGTCTGCAAGACGTACTCCTGACAGAGGAGTTCCTGTGTTTTCTTATGACCGGAGTCTGTCCCTATCATTTCCCCGGCAAAGCTTGTTGCGTCTTTCTCGTCTACGCCGCACTTCACCGAATCCATTTGCAGCAGTTTGCCGCTCTGGTACGCTTTAGGTTCTTTGGCGTACGCAGTGGCTGCCAGCAGAATTGATGCCAGCACAAGTAATCGATGACGCATGGAATCCTCCAATTTGAGCATGGACAGGCAGTTCGAAAATCTCGCAGGACCAGCGAATCGCCCGCCAACAGAGACGTATGAATTGTTTCTAATGCTTTGGGGGTCCGTTAGATTACATAGGTATCGTGCGAACGTAATGTGAGGGACGTTGCAACTTACTGTGCAGGCCAATGCATACAAACCTCAACTTTCGATAAGTCCTTGCAGCACAGAGAAGAATTCCGGATAGGAGATTGCAGCACAGTGGCTGTCGCGAATGCGCGTCTCGCCGTTGGCTCGCAGAGCGGCGATGCTGAATGCCATGGCGATGCGGTGGTCACCGAATGAATCGAGCTCGGCGCCATGAAGCTCTTGCCCTCCGGCGATTTTCAAGCCATCCTCGCGCTCCTCTACTTTTGCGCCCATGGCACGAAGATTGATGGCAATCGATGCAATACGATCCGATTCCTTCAGCCGCAACTCTCTGGCGTCGCGAACCTCGATTCCCTGCTCCGTATATGGAGCGATGGCCGCGAGCACGGGAATTTCATCAATCAAAGCAGCGGTATCGGATCCTGCGAGGCTTGCGCCCTTCAACCCTGCGCCTTCCAGCTGCAGCGTACCCACCAATTCGCCGTGAATTTCTTCCAGTTGTGTAACCGATATAAGAAGGCCCATCTGTATAAGAACGTCGAGCAGCCGGGCGCGCGTCGGGTTCATCAACAAATTTGTGACCGTGAGCTGTGATCCAGGAAACAGAGCCGCGGCGCAGAGGAAAAAGGCGGCGCTTGAAAGGTCGCCGGGCACCACCGCTTCGATGCCATGCAAACGCTGGCCGCCGCGAATGGATATTTCATTCCCGTTTCGTTCAACATTCGCGCCGAAGGCGTGGAGCGCGACTTCTCCATGATCCCGGGTGCGCAACGGTTCGACGATATGCGTTTGACCATTGGCCAGTAATCCTGCAAAGAGCAGGCATGTTTTGACTTGCGCGCTGGCAACGGGCAACTGGTAATTGATGGCGTTCAGTTTGCCGCCGCGGATGAGCAGCGGGGGGCGCCCATTTTGCGATTTGATCTCCGCACCCATCGCGGTGAGGGGAGTGATCACTCGTTCCATCGGACGGCGCGATAGTGACTCATCGCCGGCCATCTCGCTGCTAAAATTCTGACCGGCAACAATTCCGCTCAACATCCGAATCGTCGAACCTGAGTTTCCACAATCCAGCGGCCGCGTAGGAGCGCTCAAGGACGGCCCGGATCCCTGAATTTCGATGGTGTTGTGAGCAGCGTCTTTCCGCTCCCACTTCACGCCAAGCGAACGTAGGCAGCCGAGCGTGCTCGCGCAGTCCGCTCCGGTTGAATAGTTCTCCAGCCGCGAAGGTCCATCGGCGATCGCCGCCAGCATTGCATAGCGGTGCGAGATCGATTTATCACCCGGGAGGCTGACACTTCCGCGTACATTGCGCGCCGGACGCACAACTTCTAGCGATTCGCTTTTCATTGGAAAATCAGCATTAGATGAATGACATTGTTGATAATTGTTGATCGTTGATTAAAATCCGCTGCCGCAATCTCTGGGATTGGGTTTTCAATCGAACATCAGCAATCAGCAATTTTAGGCCAGCGCTTTGGTCTCTGCTGTCGCGTCACGCAGCACTTCGGGCGGGATCTCCCTGAGCCTCACGCCGAATTCGAACATTGGCGTTTCCACCCCGCGGCCCCAGCGCGCCACATCCCAGTGGGCGCGAACAAACTTTACGTCGGGATGCGTGGTTAGATCGAGCAATAGCGGCGATTGCCCACGATAAAACTTTTGCGGGTAAGCGAGTAATGGCTTGGCTCCCCACGTTATGCCGTCGGCGGAACCGAGGATACTGAGGTCGAGCGACTCCTGCTCGATGATGTTTGTTATCTCCAGAGCCACGAGAAACACGCGAGTCGCCGCATCGCCAATTTCAACCGCGGGGCCGTCGCCTTTCGAATTCACTACTGTTTTGTCTTCTACTAAAACCGAATCAATCATAGCGAGAGGATTCTAACAAATGCGAAGACAGCCGTCAGTGTGCCAGTCACTCGGATGGGTGCGGGGCGGTGAAATCGGAACAGCATGGTTTTTCCACCGGCTTGAATTCCATTAACTCGATGCGCGTAAGATCGGGATCGAAGAGGTTCAACTGCCACTTGCCATCTTTGCCCATCTGCGCTTTCTCATCTCCATGCGGCTTCCAGCCGTGCGATTCCAGAATCGCCTGCGCCTTCTTCATGTCGACCACACCCAGCGAAATGTGATTCATTACGCCGCTAGTGCGCAGGTCAGTACGCGCGGGCTGATTCAACATGTATTCCAGCCAATCCGTGCCATCGGGAACCTGAATTGAGACCCAGTCGGTCTCGCCAGGCTTCATTCCTCCGTGCCAGTAGGGCCGAAACCCAAGCAAGTCGCGGTAGAAGCGATCCTCCGCCTCGCGGTCGTGAACGATAAATCCGGCATGAATCATATGGCGCGAGACCGCGGAAGAAGGCTGCGCCGGAGACGTCTCGCCTGCGCTGCGCTCAACAAATTCGATGCGATGGCCTTCAGGATCGCTCACGAGAAAACTCGAGCTATGATCGGAGCGGACCTCGATTGCCGCCGCCTTGACTCCTTTCGCCGTGAGATAGTCTCGCAGCGCCACGATGTTGTTCGTAGTGAACGCAACGTGATCCATGCGGTCGGTGGCATTGGGATCGGGGGCAGGGCTGTAGCCCACCCACTGTTTACCGACCAGATAGCGCGCAATTTCACCAGCCTCGAGCGGCGGAGCGGCGGCCAATCCGAGTGTGCCACTGAAAAGCTGACTCTCTCCGGCGGGCGCGGTGGTGTAGAACGAAACGTGGTCGATGCCGGTGATGCGCGGCCGCTCAGCGGTATGAGACTGCGCCTGGGCGGCGATTAAAAATGCGAAGAACAGGATCGCAGCAGAGAGTATTTTCATGGCATTTTCGATTCTAACGGCACGCGGACTCGCGTGGAATTTATTACTTAAATTGCATCGAGAAACTGGCGCAGCAGTTTGCCTGCTTCCGAGGGTTGCTCCCACGGCGAGTAGTGGCCGGCTTTCGGGATTACGCGCAGCTCACTATGGGGAATGTGCTGGCGCATCAACTCTGCTTCGTTTCGGCCGGTTAGGAGATCCTCGTCTCCAGTCACGATGAGAGCGGGAACATTGATCGTCTTCAATGTATCTACGGAGTCGGGACGGTCGGCCATGCCACGCTGCACTTGCGCCACATCTTCGGGAGACATCTTGCGCATCATACGCAGTGCGCCCTCGACGAGATCAGGCCGCGATTCTCGCGTGGTCTTACCAAGCAAGCGAGGAATCATGCTCTCGAAAAATGGTTCGGTGCCGCGTTCCATCACATCATTCGCGGCTTGCAGGCGTCCACCGCGAGCTTCGGCGGAATCCGCGGGCGCTTTCGTGTTGCACAGGCTAAGTGCGGAGACGCGGCCGCGATGCTTACGCCAGAATTCCAGCAGTACATATCCACCAATGGAGACGCCAACCAGCGGAGCGCGACCGATGCCGGCATCGTCCATTACTCGCGCAAGGTCGGCAGCGTGCTTGTCCATGGTGGCCGGGCCCTCGCCAACCCCGGAATCTCCGTGGCCGCGCAGATCGGGAAGAACAAGCCGATAGCGCGTAGTAAGTGCTTCTGCCACAGGAAACCAAAATTCATGATTAGCAGGGAAGGGATGAAGAAGAATTACGGCTGAGCCCTCCCCCTGCGAGTAGTAAACGATTTCGGCGTCGTCGCTCTTGACCTTCTGGGGAAGCATGCTGCTATTCGATTTTCTATCTACGGATTCGTCGCGCGTTGCACGGCCACGGGAGCGCTCAAAAGGAGGGGCTCTTCCGGCATGATGATCCAGGCAATCGGATAGGAGATCAGTCCGATGCCGGTCATGAATGACGCGATCAGCCAGACCAGGCGAACCAAGGTTACGTCCACATCAAAATATTCGGCGACGCCGAGGCACACCCCCGCGATCTTGCGGCCTTGCCGCGGACGCACGAGACGCTTACGGGATACTGACGCTGCCACGCGAAGCCCACAGTATGCACAAACCGCGGCGTCGTCCTGAATCACTTTCCCACAATAGTTGCAGTACATGGCTTACCTCTGTATCCGATCTGTATCCGATGATACGCAATTCTACCCTCAAAAGTTGAACACTGGCATCGGTCTTATGGCACCCCCACTTCCACCGCCCGGCAGTTGAAGAACAGAAATCCCGCTTCCAGCTTTCCGCGTCTGTGGCATAATTGGTGCCAATCTCCCCCGCCCCGAGTAATTGACGTGAGAGGTATTCAATGCGTTCCTTCGGCTTCTTCTGCCTTCTGCTTCTGACTTTGCTTGCCCGCGCGGTCGCCCAGGATCCTCTTCGCGTCTATTATGTCGACGGGCAGGCGCTCGAGCAGAGAACCGAGAATGGGATAACGGTTACCGTTAATCTTAACGAAAAGAATAAGGCGAACTGGCTGACCGTCTATGTCGTGAACGATTCCAACGACGCAGTGAATGTGATTCCCACGAACATCACCGTTCATCAGACCTCGCCCAAGGCAGAAGACCTCAGACTTCGAACGGAAAATGATCTGCAGAAGTCGGCGGTCCGCAGCGTTTTCTGGGGCCAAGTAATAGCCAGTATCGGGAGCCTCAGTCAAAGTTTGAGTCCCGGCGCTGACGACGAAGCGGAGGCCGAGTGGCTGGCCAAGGCTGCTGCAGTCGCTGAACGAGGACAGGCAGTCAACAGCGTTTTGACGCACGAATATCTTCGGAGCACTACTGTTTTCCCAGGTTCCAGGTTCGCCGGAAAATTATGCTTTAGCCGTGACAAAGCTTTCGTTTCGGGCGTCGTACGAATTGCGCTCGGGGCCAGAACCTATGAATTTCCTCTGCCCGCTGCGGTGTCGGCGCCCACGCCGTCGTCTGCTCCAGAACTGCCGGCATTGGGAGGAGTCAGCTCCGCTGCAAGCAATCCTGGTTCGAACGGATCGGTGTCAGACGCCGCGGTCGCTACCTCCGGTGTGCTCGGTATCTCGGGAGCGAATTGGATGAAAGACCGGGTGAGGGGCGTTGAGATCCTGGAGGTTGCGCCTGACAGCGCGGCGGAAGCTGCTGACCTAAGGATCGGATACGTGATCACCGCTATAAGTGGCCGGAACATTCATTCGACCGAAGATCTGGCAAGCGTTCTCAGCCAAAGCAGTCCCGGTAGCACCGTACTTGTGGAATACCTGTTCCCAAGCAACCTCGGGTGGCTTCCGAGTCATGCGTACGTTGCTCTTACTGACTTATCAACCGCAGACTCAGCCACCAAATGACGAGTACAAAGTAAGACTTACTCGCGATAAGCCTCTTTGATGTGTTTACGGGCCTGTTCAGCCGGAGGAGTGCTGGCATTCTCGGCCAGAACGGTCTCATATTTTTTCATTGCCAAATCGCGTTTCTGTAGCAGGTCATACATTTCACCCGCCGCGAGATTGGCTTTCTGAAGGGTCTCGGGATCGGGATTTGAAACCTGGCTTACTTGTTCGTAGGCAGCGGCAGCTCCAGCGTAATCCTTCTGGCTGCGCAACAACTCGCCTAATCCCCAGGCGGCTATTTCGTAATGCAGAGTGCCGTACTTTCCTTCTCGACCGGCTTGCAGAACGCTACGATAGGAGGAGGCAGCCTCCGCCGGGTGGCCACCCGCACGCAACAGATTTGCATCCTCCAGCGGGAAGAGATAATTTCGCGGATACCGAACTGCCAGATCATGCATTAGAGCGCCCGCTTTGTCATAGCGATGTTCGCGACGCTGAAATAACGCCAGGACGACTTTGGCATCAACGCTGTTTTCGCCGTTGCTGTCGGCCACTTCGCGCAGATATTGCAGACCTTTCTCTTTTGTACCGCTCAGGCCAACGAGCGTTACGGCGGCCTTTACGCTCCAGGGAAGGCTGCCCATCACGTAGTTATGGGTACCGACGACGAGCTTGGCGTCCACATAATTCGGATTCAGTTCCAAGACGCGTTCGTGATCGTGGCGTGCGCCCACCGCATTTCGCAGAGCGGAGATCCAGGCGCGTTCCACGAGAGCTGTGTAAAGCGAGAACTGAGCGCGGGTGACGCCTCGGGCATACAACGCCTCCACATTTTTGGGGTCGGCTTTGAGTTCCTGTTCCTCAAGCCCTTCGGCGCGTTCGACCAATTGTTTGATGCGCGCCTTCACTTTGGGATCGGCAGCGCGATGCGCCTGGCCAATGAAGCTGTCACTGGCATATTCGCCGCTGTTCATAGCCCCCATGCGATAAAGTTCCCGCATCAGAACCGCAGCCAGCAAGTGATTCACTGAGGAGGGATCGTTGGGATGCAGATTCAAGATCCTTTCGAACTCCTGAATCGACCGGTCATAATCCATCTCATAAAAGTGATCGAAGGCAGAGACAACCTGAGGATCGTGGCCGAGATTAGCCACAACATTCGCCGCGGACCTCGCATCGTCGTCGATGGCAATTGCAGAGCGCGGCGGGAAACCAGCTTCTTGGGAACTTGCACCGAGAGGCAGCAAACAAAGTCCGGCGATGCAAAACAGTCTGCTGCTGTGGAGCAAAGTTCTCGTGAATTTCGGACTGAACTGCATCCCCGGTGTTCTAATTCTAGGTTTAGTTTAACTGAATTGAAAGGATGGGGAAGGAAGATCAAGAAGCGGCAAAGCACGATAGGTCATTCCCGATCGGAGAATGCGTGAATCATTTTTGGTGCGAAGCACTTCGCGCTTGGCTTCAATATTCAAAACGTCTCGGACCCACGTAACTGGGGCATCTTTACGCGAGCGTGTGAGTAATAATTGCCCGGGATTCTCTGTGAGTAGTTAGGCACAATTTCGCAAGTGCCCATGTCTAAACCTGTTAGCACACTGACGTTTTTGGTTGTTGATTTGCCCTTACAGCTCCGTCCTCAAGAGCTTCACTCCCATGTCTGAAGTAGTTCATGATGCACAACAAGAGTTTTGGAAGCCACCTTCACTGAGCAGCCCAGAAGCTTTGCCATCTGCGGTCCACCCAAAGATGGTTGGAGCCTGCGATGGTTGTGGCGGCGAGTTCATGATTGGTGCGAAGTTTTGCCACACCTGCGGACTTCGCCGCGCCATCGTAACCGCTCCCTCAATACCGAGCCATACGGATGCCGAGATAATAGCGAGTCTGTGGGCGCGAAGTTTGGCATGGATAAGAACCACCGATGATTGGGTCTCGGAAATTTGGAGCGAGATACCTTTTCCGCAATGGATGCATTATCTACATTTCCACGAGATAAAGCGTTGGGTGGGGCTGCCGACGGCGGCCTTGATCGCGTTCATAATCGGATTGGGCTGCGTGGCGGGAGCGCTTGGAGTCAGCCTTTTTTTCAAGGCATCCAATCTGGCGGAGTTCCAGGCGATCCAGATGTGGCGCATCGAATGGCTGCTGGCTGCGACGGCGTCGTTCGTTGCCGGTATCCTTTTGAAGAACCCCTCTGACACCGATCCAAACTAGTTCTGATTGTCCGATAGCGACCTTAGTTCTCGGCGGCTGGAAAACCTACGCTGCGGGGTGCTGGTTCATGCGATACAGATGGTGGACGGGGCCAGTTCCGCAGCCCAGAGAATGACCAGCCGCAATTGCAGCCGTCACGTAGGTTTTTGCCAGGAACACGGCTTCGGCCAGACCGCGATCAAGCGCCAGGTGGCAAGCTATGGCGTTGGCAAAGGCGCAGCCCGTTCCGTGGGTGGAACGCGATCGTTGCCGCTCCGCTTTGAATACCTCCTGCTCGATACCCCCCCTGGAGGTGAAGCTCAATAGATCGGTGGCCTTCTCCAAGTGCCCACCGGTGATGACGATGGCAGGTGAGCCCATCTGATGAAGCTCGTGGGCGGCCAGGCGCATTTCGTCGAGATTCGTCACTTTGAGACCAGTAAGGACGGCCGCTTCGTCCACGTTTGGCGTCAGGACGGTGGCCAGCGGTATGAGCTTTTGAATAAGCAATTTGGTTCCTGGAACATCCAGCAAGTCGGCGCCTGAAGACGACCTCAGGATGGGGTCCAAAACAACGTTTTGCAGTTTAGCGGTGCCTTGGCGCTTTCCTAGGAATTCAGCCACCGCCCGAACCACCTTCGCCGTGCCGAGCATCCCAACATGGACCGCCCTGATCGGAATGTCGGCGGCCAGTTCCTCGAGGGTTTCTGTAATCACACCTGGGTCGACAGCCTCGACCCGTCGAACTCCCGAAGTTGATTGCACGGTGAGAGCTGTTATGCACGCTACTCCATAGCAGCCGTGAGCCGCGATGGTCTTGATATCGGCGGTTACGCCAGCCCCGGAGGAGGGGTCAAAACCCGCGATAGTGAGGACGACTGAGGGCGATTCAGGCATATTTTTGTGGTTTATACCCTAACCATGGCGAGAAACGAGTATTGCGCTAATTTATGTTTTGCGTAACATTTTGACAGTAAAGAAGTTACAAATGTATTGTCTACAAGTTATTGAATCGGAAGCAGTTGAAAAAAGTTCTCGGGCTGAGGGATTTAACTTAATTACTGATCGGTAAACAGTTAAGTCTATTGTTTTTATAGACATCATGATGATTCGCTATGGTTGACAGCAAGTTACGTGAGCTATCGATTACTATGCAGTCACTATAGTGCGCATTCTTTCGGATTGACAAGGTCCCGGTAGGCCTCTAGGATCGACGAATCGTTAACGGGAAAACCTAGCTAGGACGACTTTTTGAGATGCGAGGAAAACTGAATGCATATACGTATAGCTCATGGACTGATGGTCGGGGTAATGATCGTCGGGCTGGGAGCGGCTCAGGGTCCGAACAACTCGGAGGCCAGTTCCACACCCGATAGAGTAGCCTACATCAAGCCCGAAATTCAAAAGAAAGCTGTGAAAAATCGGCCGTATCAAATTGGCACAGCTTCATGGTACGGAGAGGATTTCGAAGGCAAACCGACTGCCAGCGGCGAAGATTATGACATGTACGAAATGACCGCTGCGCATCCTACGCTTCCGTTGGGAAGTTACGTGCGCGTTACCAACCTGCGTAATGGACGGGCGGTGGTGGTAAAAGTTAATGATCGCGGCCCGATCATCGCCGACCGTATTATCGACCTTTCTTACGGCGCTGCTCAGGCTCTCCAATTCCAGGAGCGCGGTCTGCAGCGAGTGAGACTCGACGTTGTGAAGGCAGGTACGTCTTCACATAGGCCGATCCTCCAGACTGTGGCGTTCAACCGCCCTTTGGCGGAACTCCCCTAGAGGCTTTACACTGCTGGGGATGCAGACTACTCTGCCCCATCTCATTCCTGGCAGCGATGTAAGCAAATCGGCCTTCCCCAATTCCGAGTCGCGAGAACATGATTCGCCAGGGAATAGCCCTGGTGAAAAAGAGTCACGGGCGAGTTCTCGCGAAAATGACTCTCACGAAGACAATTCTCGCGAGAAGCTGATCGTGGCGCTCGACTTCTCGACTGCGGCGGCTGCGCACAAAATTGTTGCGGCAATTGGAGAGTCAGTGTCGATCTACAAGGTCGGCATGCAACTCTACACCGCCGAAGGTCCGCAGGTAGTAAGGGATTTGGTGGGAGCCGGACGGCAGGTATTTCTCGATCTTAAATACCACGACATTCCTAACACCGTGGCTGCGGCGGTGAGCGAAGCGGCACAACTCGGTGTAAGTATGTTGACGGTGCACGCCTCGGGCAGCAGCAAGATGCTGCGGTCTGCCACCGATGCCGCGCGCGCGGTGAATCCATCGTTGCTTGTGCTGGGCGTAACCGTGCTCACCAGCATGGACGAAGGCGACCTGGAAAAGATAGGGCTTCGAAGCAGTGTGCAAGATGAAGTTTTGCGGCTCGCGGCGCTCGCCCTAGCCAACGGATGCCAAGGCATCGTTACTTCGGCTCGCGAAGCTTCGCGGTTGCGCGCAGAATTAGGAAAAGACTTCGCAATCGTTACACCTGGCGTGCGCCCCGCCGGGACCGCCCACGGGGATCAGGTGCGCGTGGTTACTCCCGCCCAAGCGATTGCGGCGGGCGCAAGTCATATCGTCGTGGGACGACCCATTACCGAAGCTCCCGACCCGGCCGCAGCGGTTAGGGAAGTCCTGGCGCAGATTGGCGCATAAAAAATTTATTTGACCATTATTTTAGACCATGGTCTAATCGGATCATGAGAGAAGTCGCCATCTCGGAATTCAAGGCTAAGTGCCTTTCTTTGCTCGAGCAGGTTCAGAAAACAAAAAAGCCGATACTTGTCACCCGCTTCGGAAAGCCCATCGCAGAAGTGGTGCCTGCGTCGCCGGAAGCAGGCCCCGCGGCTTGGATTGGATCGATGAAAGATACGATGAAGATTGTGGGTGACATTGTTTCTCCTGCCAATGAAGAAAACGAGTGGGAGGCGCTGCGGAAGTGAAGTTGCTCCTCGACACCCACATCTGGCTATGGAGCCTGCAAGACCCAAAGCGGCTAGGAAAGAGAGTGTTTCAAGAGTTAAAGAACCCCAAGAATGAACTTTGGCTTTCCCCCATCAGCACTTGGGAAGCGCTAACCTTGAACGCCAAAGGCCGAATTGAGCTGCCTGCGGATATTGGCGCGTGGGTTTCTCAAGCAACCGCTCCGTTGCAGGAAGCGCCCTTGACCCACGAGATCGCCCTTGCGGCGCGCAGGTTGCCGCTGCCCAACAACGATCCTGCAGATCGATTTCTTGCAGCAACGGCTCAACTGTTGCGGTTAACGCTCATCACTGCGGACACCAATCTGCTGGGCCTGGGAGATATTTCAACATTGGCGAACCGTTAGGCACGCGTCGGAACTGGGCTCGACGCTAAGGGGGCGACATTAAGGGTTCAATTGCGCCGGTGCGGACCTCTCAGCGACCGCTTTGCGTAGCTCTTCCGCCGAGCCGTTCAGCAGATTGCGCAGCACGGCGACCTCCGCGGCAATGCCAGTGCGCAGCGCGGGATCCACATCGGGCGCGAAGAGTGGAGAATGATTCGATGGCAGCATCGTGCCGTCAGCTTTAGCTTGCGCAAACTTGTCTGGATCCGCCCCGCCCAGAGTGAAATAAAATCCAGGAATACCCTGCTCGGTGAAGTATGAAAAATCCTCCGATGCAGTGATCGGCTCCTGAATCACAACTCTGTCTTTGCCGAGCGCCGACTCCAGCACACCACGCAGCCGCTGCTCCAGGATGGGATCGTTGTATACGAGGTCGGTGCCTTCATAACGATCGATTAAAGGTTCGCGTGGTGCACCGGCCGCTTCAGCTTCGCCTTTTGTGATGCGCGAAATGGCAGCGAGCACCTGCTTACGTATTTCTGGCTTGTTCGTGCGCACGGTTAAACCTAGTTCCGCTTGATCAGGAATAATGTTGTTCTTGGTTCCAGCCTGAATGTAGCCGACCGTGACCACCGCCATTTCCCCGGGCTTGACCTCGCGCGAAGCAATGGTTTGCAGAGCCAGAATAGTTCGCGCAGCAATCACGATGGGATCAATTGCCGTGTGTGGCGCTGAACCGTGGCCGCCTTTGCCATAGATCGTAATCCGCACCGAGTCCGCATTGGTGTTGTAAACTCCCGGCGTAATCCCCACGATTCCTGCCGGAAGAGTGTTCCCCACATGCAGGGCAAGGACCACGTCAGGCCTGGGAAAGCGCGTAAGCAGGCCGTCTCCGAGCATGCCCTTGGCGCCACCAATTGTTTCTTCGGCAGGCTGTCCGATCAGCATCAACGTTCCGTGCCACGTGTCTTTGCTGTGCGCCATGATGGCAGCAGTTCCCGCGACCGCAGACATGTGCAGATCGTGTCCGCAAGCATGCATGACTGGCACATCGCGCCCAGCGTCATCTTTGCCGCGGACCTTGCTCGCGTAAGCAAGCCCCGTTTTCTCTTCGACCGGCAGCGCATCCAGTTCCGTGCGAAACATTACCGTTGGTCCAGCGCCATTTTTTAGAATGGCGACAATTCCCGTGCCCCCGACGTGCTCTGTCACGTCATAGCCGAGAGCGTGCAAACGGCGGGCCAGCTTCGCCGCCGTTTGGATTTCATGGGCAGAGAGTTCCGGGTTCTCGTGGAGATCCAAATAGAGCGAATGCGCATCGGGATAGACACTATCAACTTCTGTTGACGCAGAGGTCTGAGCCCAGGCGGAAGCGACGATAGAACCTGGGATTAAGATTGGAATCAAGAATGGGCTCAAGAATAAGATTGAAACTCTCACAAATTTCATGGCCCGGATCATAACTGGACCTTGCGTAGCCTGCAAATAATCCGGCCGCGTCACCTTCGCTCTCGAACGAGTTCCAAGGTTGACAACCTTTGAAATTCGGGTCGGTGATTCGCGCTTTTCCACCGAGCGAGCGGGTGTACAATCGTCGTAGAAAGCACTGGTTTGCGTCCTTCGTTTGCAAGCTCGAGGTGCTAATGAACGTCCACGTCAGTTACCGTCTTCATAAAACTCCGGCAGTAGAAAAAGATTTCCAGCATCACATAGAAAAACTGCGGAAGCGGTTGCAGGTCTTTCGCCCGGAACTGGTTCATTTGAAAGGTGTCGTGGAGGAGATCTCCGCGCGCGAGGGCACCAGCGTCTCGCTTAACCTGCGTCTGCCGTCGGGTCAGATGGCGGTGTTGGCCAAAGCGCCAACTGCCGAGTCTGCGGTGAAAAGTGCATTCGATGATTTGCTGCAGCAAGTCAACAAACATAAAGAATTGCTGCGATCCACGCATAAGTGGTCGCGCCGGCAGAAAGAGGTTCCGACTCGCCGGAAGGCTTCTGTGCCCTTCGAGGAGACCTTGGCCGTAGTGTTTCCGCCGACAGTTTCTTCCGAAGACGTACGGTCGTACGTTAATGCGAACCTGTCCCGCCTGGAGCGTTTTGTGGAACGCGAGATTTATTTGCGCGAGGCCGCTGATCAGGTTATGCCGGAATCGATCAGCAAAGAAGAAGTGATCGATGAAGCCATTGCCGCCGCCCTGGGGTGCGATGGGCTAGAGCCAGCACGGCAAAAGCCCGAGCGTTTGGCCCTGGAGCCCTGGCTCTACCGCTTGGCGCTGGATGCGCTCGATCAGCTTTCACGACCGCAGGGTACCAATGGCGGCGCGATTCGACTGGAGGAATCAGCACGGAAGCAAAACGTAAAGGCCAGCGACGAATCCGAGTTGCAATTTCACCAGCCGGACGAGACTTTCACCGAAGAAACCATCATCGCCGATGACCGCGTGTCCACGCCCGAACAGATCGTCGGTTCGGACGAGATGATGCGCCTCATTGCGGTCTCTTTGCGCGACATGAGGTCTGACCAGCGTGAGGCTTTTATCCTGCATGCCATTGAGGGCTTCGCAGTCGATGAAATCTCTGCCATCACCGGCAGCCCGCCCGAACGGGTGTTGCAATGTATTTCTGCCGCGCGCGATCACTTGCGCCAATCGCCCCAGTTTGCAAGCCAATTCAAGGGACGTTTTGCGCCTACCGGGACCGCGTAGATTTCAATTTCAATTGAAAGGGAGTGATACAGCGAATGATTACTCGCGAACAAATTCATGAAATAGCGCAATTTGAAGATCAGGGAGCCTGCGCTTTAAGCT
>JBAVZU010000168.1:0-2111 GCA_049588915.1 Candidatus Sulfotelmatobacter sp. | reverse complement strand
TTCTGCCTGGGATTGAGGCGTGGCGTAAGCTGCCTTACTGGAGACAAGTTGCCCTTAAACACGCTGACCGCCTCATCGTGACCAGCGCATTCAACCGAGAACAAGTCATGAGGCAGCATCAGATTGGTTCAGAACCGATATCGAGCCTGCCTTGCACGCTGGATGATAAGTTACTGAACGTTACTCCGGCAAAGAATGGCCGATGTTCTCAACTGGGCAATGAGCAACGCGTGATTCTCACAGTGGCGCGGATGGACGCCTCAGAGCAGTACAAAGGACATGATGTTGTTATGCGTGCCTTGCCATCGGTTATCGGGAAAGTAGCACATCTCACCTATGTCATTGTCGGCGACGGCGACGATCGACCTAGGCTCGAATTATTGGCTCGAGAGTTGGGCGTGGCGACGCACGTTGTTTTCACCGGCGAGATAAGCGATTCCGAATTGGCCGCTCTATATCAGCGAAGCGAACTGTTCGTCCTACCGGCGCGGACTGTGGTGGGCTCTCCCAATCCGAAAGGCGAAGGCTTTGGAATTGTTTTTCTCGAAGCTATGGCCTTTGGAAAACCAGTCGTGGGCCCTAGCTACGGTGCACCAGCGGAGATCATTCGTGACGGACAAAATGGTTTTCTGGTCGACCCCGGGGATCCTGCCGCAGTGGCAGAAGCCCTATTAAGATTGTTATCTGAGCCTGATGTGGCGGTCGCTATGGGAAAAGCAGGACGGGATTATGTCAGAGCAAAATACTCTTACGGCGCCTTCCGCGAGAAGCTGCGAGACGTGCTTGCGAACTGAGGTGGAGGTACAGGAACAGTACAGATTCGAGGCGATCGGGGCCCCAAACTCGCCCATGCGAATTCTGAGTGTAACGCAGTCCTACTATCCGTTTCAGGATCGAGGTGGGCCGGCGTTTAAAGTGCGCTCTATCTCGCGCATGTTAGCCGAGTTAGGGAACAAGGTGACGGTGCTGACCGCCGACCTGGGATTCGCCAATCCAACCATCGCTTCGGCCGGAGTGGTTCGTTGCCCGCAAGGTTGGCGAAGTGATGCGGAGGGCGTGGAGGTGATCTACCTTACTACGCGAGCTAGATACCGGAACCTCACGGTAAATCCCGGCGTATTGAGCTTTTGCCGCCGCCGGCTGCGAGAGTTCGACGTGGTTCACATCTACGGACTCTATGACACGCTGGGGCCCGCGGTAGCGAAATACTGTCGACGGTTCGGAATACCCTATTTTGTAGAACCCTTAGGCATGACGCGCCTGATTGACCGTGGATTTCTGCTCAAGAAACTGTGGAAACGTTCGGTTACTGGCTACTTAGAAGACGCCTGCAGAATGGTGGTCACCTCGGAGTTAGAGAAGGCGGAACTAGTAGAAGACGGCTTTCCAACACATCAACTGCTGCTCAGATATAACGGCATCGACCAGAAGGAATTTCGCGACCTACCCCCTCAGGGCACATTTCGAAAGAAATTCGGAATTCGCGACGATGAACCGTTGGTGGTCTTCCTCAGCCGTCTCATTCCAAGGAAAGGCGCCGACCTCTTGATCGAGGCATTGTCGCAACGGGGATGTGACACAATCAGGCTCGTAATTGCAGGTCCGGAGGGCGAAGCGGGATACGTTGCATTTCTCCAGGACAAGGCGCGAATGTCGGGGGTTGACCATCGGGTATTGTTTTTGGGACCCCTCTACGGAGCTGACAAAAAGGCTGCCTTAATGGATGCGGACGTCTTCGCCTTACCATCGCGGTACGAAAACTTCGGCAATACGGCAGCGGAGGCTGTTGCCTGCGGAACCCCGGTTATTGTTTCGGATCGGTGCGGGATAGCTCCTCTCATCGATCAGA
This sequence comes from Candidatus Sulfotelmatobacter sp., assembly GCA_049588915.1. Classification (GTDB taxonomy): domain Bacteria; phylum Acidobacteriota; class Terriglobia; order Terriglobales; family Acidobacteriaceae; genus Sulfotelmatobacter. The sequence goes on along the minus strand of JBAVZU010000168.1, from coordinate 262 downwards.
GAGCTGGATTAGTGACTTCTTACGATGCAAATGCTCTGGCCGGTGCACTTCGAGAACTCCTCGGAAGCACGGCCTTGTATCATCGGATTAAGGCGGGGTGCCCGGAAGTAGCTGGCGAACTTTCGTGGAATAGGATTATCGGGCAAATGCAGGCTTCTTATGAAGAAGCAACAGGGCGCGTCTATCACTAAATTGTTCGTATAGAAGGCAAGAGCGATTTCGTAACATTGACTTACTTTTAATCAACGCACAAGTTTAAAAC
>JBAVZU010000167.1:0-25981 GCA_049588915.1 Candidatus Sulfotelmatobacter sp. | reverse complement strand
AAAACAAGACCGTAGTATCACGAAACGGCAGGGGGTCGGCCCTGCCGTTTTTCTTGTGCGCCGAAGACGAAATCTGCTCTGCGTCTACAATGGCCTGAATATGATTGCCCATCTGCGCGGAATATTACTTAGCAAGCATCCCAATCAGTTGGTGGTAGAGACGGCCGGTGTCGGCTACGAAGTGAATATCAGCGTGCCAACCTATTCCGAATTGCCTGGCACCGGCTCGGAAGTTGCGCTGCACATCTACACTCACGTGCGCGAGGATGTGTTTGCATTGTACGGATTTCTTCGCCCGGCCGAGAAGAAGTTGTTTGAAAAGTTGATCACCGTCAGCGGGATCGGGCCAAAGCTCGCTATCACCATCTTGAGCGGGATGGCGGCGGACGATATGGCCGACGCCATCCGCGGAAATGATCTGGCACGGCTGACGAGGATTCCTGGGATCGGCAAGAAGACTGCCTAGCGCATGGTGCTGGAGCTGCGCGATAAATTGCCCGAAGCGGCGGGCTCTTCCTCGCTTGCCACTCCTGCAAGGGGCGGAATCGAAGAGGACGTTCTGTCTGCCCTGGTAAACCTGGGCTATCAACGGCTAGCAGCCGAGAGAACCCTTGAAAGAATCGTCAAAACTGGAGCGAGCGGCGCGGGAAAGACCAGATCCTTCGACGCCATGTTCCGCGAGGCCCTTGCTGCACTTTCGAAGTAGATGATGAAATGGAAGGTTGTACTGTGGTGGCGGGCGTTCCTGTGAGGGCAATGTTAATTTGATGTGGCTGACTCTATATTTCGTCCTGGCGGTGGCCGTAATCGGTACTCTATCCTCGGCCGTATTCCTGGGGCTTGCAGCAGTGGGGGTGATTCGATTCCACGCCGAGGCCCGGAGACAGCTTCGTTCAATTCCAGACGATCCGCATCTGCCTCCAGTCTCGGTGCTCAAGCCAGTGCACGGTTTGGAAGCGAGGCTGAAGGAGAACATCGAAAGTTTTGTCCTCCAGGAGTATCCAGACTACGAAATCTTGTTTGCGGCAGCTGAAGCCGATGATGCCGCGCTTGAAGTGGTTCGAGAAGTTTGCGCTCGCTATCCGCACGTTCGAAGCCGCATTCTGGTCACAGGAACGCCGTGGCCGAATCCCGTGGTTTATGCATTTCATTGCATGGCAGAGGCCGCGGCTCATGAAATTCTGGTGACCACCGACAGTGACGTAGAGGTGGGCCCGCGATACTTGCGAGAAATCGTACCGCCTTTGCTTGATGCGAAAGTGGGCATGGTAACGTGCGTTTATCGGGGCAAGAATGCGGCGGGATTCTTTTCCGGACTCACCGCCATCGGCATGTCGGTGGAGATGACCGCGGGAGTTCTGGTGGCGAACCTTCTGGAAGGAATGAAGTTTGGGTTGGGACCGACCACCGTAGTCCGCAAGGATTCGCTGGCCAGCATTGGCGGATACGCCGCGCTGAAGGATTACATTGCTTACGATTTTGCCATCGGCAACTTGATCGAGAAAGCGGGCTATCGCGTTGTGCTCTCGCGGCAAATCATCGATCACGTTGTGAATCAGAAGTCGTTCCGACAGATGTGGCAGAACCAATTGCGCTGGGCGCAGACTACTCGATACTCGCGGCCCAAAGGCCACTTCGGCAGCGGATTGATTTTCGCAATGCCCTACGGTCTGCTCGGATTCGTTTCTGCAGGGTTACTGGGACATTGGGGCGTGGGAGCGCTTTTGCTGGGAGCAGCGATTTTAAACCGCCTGGCGGAAGCCTGGCTTGTCGGTTGGGCCGTCGTTCGAGATCGGAGAATACTGCGCTCTCCCTGGCTTTATCCGCTGAGAGACCTGCTCGGCTTTGCTGTCTGGTTCGCCAGCTATTTGAACTTGCGGTATGTCTGGCGCGATAGCCGCTTTGAACTGAAGGGAACCCGCATTGCGCTGCGGCAAACCTCTTCGGATCGAAGTTAAACCTCACAAAATAATCTTGTTCAGCCGGAGGTTCGATTGCGGATTTTCGTTACAGGCGCTGCTGGATTTATTGGCAGTAACATGGTCGATAGACTGCTTTCCGCCGGTCATAGTGTGGTTGGATTCGATAATATGTCCACCGGCCAGCAACGCTTTCTCGCGAATGCAACGCAGCACAATAAGTTCACTTTCCATCGATCCGATTTACACGACCGGGAAGCTTTAACGCGAGCGATGGAAGATGCGGAACTAGTGATTCACTTCGCGGCCAACGCCGACGTCCGCTTTGGCACGGAGCATCCGCGGAAGGATCTGGAACAGAACACGATCGCGACCTGGAACGTACTCGAGGCAATGCGTGAGCGAGGTTGCAAACGCATCGTGTTCTCCTCGACCGGCTCGGTCTACGGAGAGCCGGAAATCTTTCCTACACCAGAAACCTGTCCATTTCCGATTCAAACCTCGCTCTACGCAGCATCCAAGTTAGCGGCGGAGGGTCTGATTCAGGCTTATTGCGAAGGTTTCGGAATGCAAGCTTACATTTTTCGATTCGTATCGATTCTCGGAGAAAGGTATACGCACGGACATGTGTTCGACTTCTATCACCAACTGGCGGAGCATCCTGATCGTCTCCATGTGCTGGGCAATGGCCATCAGAAAAAGTCATACTTATACGTGCAGGATTGCATCGACGCGATCCTTACGGCTCTCGACAAGGCGCAGGACAGGGTGAACATCTTCAATCTTGGAACCGACGAATATTGCGAAGTAAATGATTCGATCGGTTGGATCTGCCAGCAACTCGGGCTAAATGCGAGACTGACTTATGCAGGCGGCGAACGCGGGTGGATCGGAGACAGCCCCTTCATCCTGCTGGACTGCTCCCGCATTCGGGCGCTGGGTTGGCGGCCGCGTCTTAGCATCAAGCAGGCGGTTCTTGCCACCATCAAGTTTGTCAGCGAAGACGCTGTGGAGGCGAAGGCTAGGCTTTGAGTACGCTATACTTACCGATTTCCGGGGAATCTCGAATTTGATCATCACCCGAAGCCCGCTGCGAATCTCACTGGGTGGAGGCGGCACCGATCTCCCTTCCTACTATCGCAAGCACGGCGGATTCGTGCTGTCCGCTGCAATCAACCGCTATGTCTACATCACGATTAATGAGGCCTTTCGGCCGCGAATTATTTTGAAGTATTCCAAGCTGGAAGATGTGGAACAGTGGCAGGACATTCAGCATCCCATCATTCGGGAGGCGCTTCGATTGACAGGAATAACTGGACCATACCTCGAGATCGTAAGCCTCTCGGACATTCCCGCTGGTACGGGGCTCGGCTCCTCTGGAAGTTTCACAACCGCGCTGCTGCGTGCGCTGCATACCATGAAGCGAAACTTTGTGCCTCCGCAGGAACTGGCCGAGCAGGCCTGTCACATTGAGATCGATTTATTGAAAGAGCCTGTCGGTAAACAAGACCAGTACATCGCGGCATTCGGAGGCATCACCTGTTTTGAATTTCTGGCCGATGACCACGTTATTGCGGAGCCTTTGAAAATTGCCGCTGAGACATTGGCCAATCTCGAGGATAATTTGCTGCTGTTCTTTACCGGGGCGTCGCGCTCCGCGGCGGAAGTGTTGCGGGACCAGGATAAGCGCACTCGGGAGAACTCCATCGAGATGCTGGAGAATCTTCACTTCACCAAGCAGCTGGGACACGAAAGCCGGGACGCGCTGTTGGCCGGCGACCTCCGGAAAGTCGCCGAACTTATGCACGTCCACTGGGAGCATAAGAAGAAGCGCTCTCCCGGGATGAGCAGCAGTTTTATTGACGAAATGTATGAGCTGGCGCGCGCCCATGGAGCACTCGGCGGCAAACTGATTGGCGCCGGGGGCGGCGGGTTCCTGCTGCTCTACACCGAGGATAAGACTCGTCTTCGCTCGGCCATGCGAGGGGCCGGCCTCCGCGAGGTGCGGTTGCAGTTTGATTTCAGCGGTACATCCGTCCTGGCGCATTCCTGACAAAACCATGCTACCTGTGGCCATTCTTGCCGGCGGACTGGCAACGCGTTTGGGAGGGTTGACCGAAAAACTTCCCAAGTCGCTGATTCCAATTGCCGGAGAACCCTTTGTCGTACATCAGTTGCGCCTGTTGCGAAGCAATGGCATCCAACAAGTAATACTCTGTGTCGGCCATCTGGGTGAGATGATTGAGCGCGTTGTCGGGGTGGGCAGCGCTTTCGGCCTGAAGGTTGAATATTCTTACGATGGGGACAGGTTGCTGGGCACCGCCGGGGCCATTCGTGCTGCTTTGCCCAGACTCGGAGAATCTTTTTTTGTTATGTACGGAGATTCCTACCTGCCGTGCAACTATGCGGCGATTGAACAGGAATTTTCGCGCTGCGGCAAGCTTGGGCTGATGACTGTTTTTCGTAACGACGGACAATGGGACACCAGCAACGTGGAGTTCGAAGCAGGCCGCATCATCGCATACAGCAAAAAGGATCGCTCTCCGCGCATGCGATTTATTGATTATGGGTTAGGGCTGTTTCGGGCGGAAGCCTTTACCAGGAGCGTAGCCTCCGACTTGGCCGATGTTTACGGCGAATTGCTGCAGGCAGGGGAATTAGCCGCGCTGGAAGTGCCCGAGCGATTCTATGAAATTGGATCGGTGGCAGGTTTGAAGGAGATGACGAATTTCTTGAGCCGACGAGGAGATGGAGGGGAATGAGCCGCGGCAGCTCTGAACGGAACGGCTTTGCCGATAGCTTTCTCGCCGAAGCAACCGAGATCATCGCGAGGCTGGACGTTGCAAGCATAGAAAAGGCTGCAGCTCTTCTGGCAAGCACTCGCGAGCGCGGAGGACGGTTGTTCATTCTAGGTGTGGGCGGAAGCGCAGCCAATGCTTCGCATGCTGTCAACGACTTTCGTAAGATTGCGGGCATTGAGGCCTACGCGCCGACTGACAACGTCTCCGAACTTACGGCGCGGGCCAACGATGAAGGCTGGAGCTCGATCTTCGATAGCTGGTTGCGCACCAGCCGACTGCGGGCCGACGATCTGGTGCTGGTTTTCTCGGTCGGAGGAGGAAACGTCAAGCAAAACATCAGTCCGAATCTGGTTGCCGCGTTGAAGCATGCGAAATCAGTGAGCGCGAAGATCATCGGCGTGGTGGGTCGCGACGGTGGTTATACCGCAACCGTTGCCGATGCTTGTGTATTGATTCCGACGGTAAATCCAGCGCACACCACGCCGCACACGGAGGCTTTTCAGGCTGTGATCTGGCACCTGCTGGTATCGCATCCATTAGTGAAGCAGCAATCTACAAAGTGGGAATCACTGGCCAGCGTGACACAGAATCGCGCTGTGTTCCTGGATCGTGATGGCGTCATCAACCGCGCGTTTGTTCGCGATGGAAAACCATTTCCCCCGCCGAGTCCGCAAGAACTGGAGGTGCTTCCCGGTGTTCCAGAAGCGTTGCGGGAGTTGAAATCCTACGGCTATGAATTGCTGGTAGTGACGAACCAGCCCGATGTGGGCCGCGGAAAGCAATCCCGCGAAGCGCTGGAAGCGATGCATAAGGCACTGGCTGCGGCTCTTCCTGTCGACGATATCCTCGTGTGTTGCCATACCGATGAAGATAAATGCGACTGCCGCAAGCCGCTGCCGGGAATGCTTCTGGAAGCGGGTCGAAAGCACAACGTCGATATGGCATCCAGTTTCATGATTGGCGACCGCTGGCGCGACATCGAAGCCGGGTATAATGCTGGATGTAAGACTATTCTTATCGATTACGGCTATTCGGAGAGGGCTCCAGACCGGGTTCCCGACTTGCGCGTAGGCTCTCTCCGCGAAGCGGCTGACTGGATTATCCGTACCACGCCAAGAAAAGGAGCGCATCCCGCATGAAGTCTGTGTCTGACCTGCGCGTGCGAATCTTCGCAGACGGGGCTGACGTTGCCAGCATGCTGGAACTCTACCGCCAGCCGCATATTAAAGGCTTCACAACCAATCCCACGCTGATGCGAGCCAAGGGAGTCAGGGATTATCAAAAATTTGCTCTTGATCTGCTGGCCACCATCAAGGATCGCCCAATCTCGTTCGAGGTGTTCGCCGATGAAGAGGGGGAGATGGAGGAGCAGGCGCGGCACATCTCGGATTGGGGCGAAAACGTCATCGTAAAAATCCCCGTGATGAATACGAGAGGCGTGGCGACGTACGATTTAGTCCGGCGTCTTTCTGGCGAGGGAATTCAGGTGAACGTGACCGCGCTGCTCACGCTCGATCAAGTGCGGAATGTTTGCGCCGTGCGAAAGGGAGACTCGCCGGCTTACGTTTCTGTCTTCGCCGGCCGTATCGCCGATACCGGACGCGATCCGGTGCCGCTGATGCGCGAAGCTGTCGCTATGGTGAATGATGTGAACGCTCAGCTGATCTGGGCAAGTCCGCGCGAGCTGCTCAACGTTTTCCAGGCCGATGAAGTCGGTTGCCACGTGATTACCGCGACCACGGACATCTTGAAGAAGCTGCCACTGGTGGGTAAGGATCTGCATGAGTTCTCCCAGGAAACCGTGCAGATGTTCCGCAGAGACGCGGTGAAATCGGGTTACTCGCTGCCAATCGTGAAGAAGGAAGTGACTGCAGGCTCGCGGCGTTAGGAGCAGTTAGCAATTAGCGGATAGCAACTTGTAACCTTCCGGAATACGCAGGTCGGAATGCGAATCGCTAATTGCCGGCTGCTACCTCTTTCACGCATGGTTCACAAAGATCACCTTGCCGGACATTTCGCTGGCAATGCGTAGCGGGCCTGGCAGAAGGGATTCTACTTTCGCGCGTTGGTGCTGCGGCACAAAAAGAAAAACTCTCTCTGAAGAATTCCATGCCCGCAGCAGATCGTCATCGTCCAGAAAAATATGCGGCGCATCGGGATACGTAGATCCCCACCACATGGAAGTCGTGTTTCCATTGACCAGCTCAATCGGTCGCCTCAAGTAGAACAGGAGCGACGATCCAAACGATTCATCTCCATAAATCATTACACGGTCCGAGGGCCGGAGCTCGGGGACAATTTGTTCGGCCATGCTTTTTGATCCCAAGAAAGGATCGAAGCGCACCAGGGCAATGTGAGCAGCGATCAGAAACAGTGCCATGGTGGCAGCCGTCGCCCACGTGGCCGCGAGTTGTGCCCCGCGCCGCCGCAGCCAGAATGCAAAAGTGGGTCCAATCAGCAGAACGATAGCCGCCAGAATTGCTGGCAGGCGCAGGGCGGCAAACGATTCCCCCGTAAGATCGAGCATGTGTCCCATCGAAAGCGTTTCGGCTTGCAGATTGGGCTTGGCGAGCACGGTGCCAATGTCGGGCACGAACGGAAGTTGACGCGAGCTCCAAAGACCGGCAGCCAGCACCGCTGAGATTCCGATGCATATCACTGCCAGCGCGCCGGAACTCCAAACCAGCCAGCGCTGAGAGCCCGATTCCTCTTCATCTGCCAGTCTCGCCGCAATCAGCAGCAAGATCGGGAAGTAGGCGGGAAACGTATAGTACTCCTGATTGGTGGAGAACGAGAAAAAAACGAGCGTAACGCCGGCCCAGGTCAGGCACAGTAATTCCGTGCGCGATCGGAAGTTTAGCGGCGGCCGCGGCCTCTTGGGTATGCCCAGCCTTCGGCGTTCGATCCATTCTTCGATCGGCTGCCGCAATGCAACTGGGAGATACAAACTCCAAGGGAAAAGCCAGACAAGATGCAAGGTCCAGTAAAGAGAGCTGGTCTGTTTGTTGTAATCCTTAGGGATGCGCTTGCCCAGAAAACGCATGAAGTGTTCGTTGACGAAATAGAACCAGAAGAAGTGCCGGTTGCGAATGCCCGCCAGGATGTGCCAGGGCGCCGCGATCAGGAGGAACAACAATATCCCGGTGAACAGATGGAACTCGCGCCATCGTCGCCACTCTCCGCTGACCACTGCGTAGAGCACCAGGGCACATCCGATCACGACAATGGCGAGCAGCCCTTTGGTGAGCACCGCCAGCGCCATACAAGCGTACCCAGCGTACCAGCGCCACTCATCGGCATCTTGCAGAGCGGTGGCGAAAAAGTAAAACGACGCCGCGATAAAAAAACTAAGGATAGCTTCAGGGATTAGAATCCGCGTAAACAGATAACAGCCGGCGGCGGTGGTGACAAACAATCCCGCGTAGATGGCGGCTCGTTCTTCAAATGCCCGGCGTCCCCAGCGCATCGCCAGCAGCATCAAAAGAAACATGGACACGGCAACCGGCAAATGTACGGCGAACTCATTTGTGCCGAAGAAAAAATATGACAAGCAGACTGCCCAGTACATCAGCGGGGCTTTTTCCAGATAGCGGTTGCCGTTTATTTTCAGGGTTACGTAGTCATGTGTGATCGACATTTCGCGCGCCGCTTCGGCGTGGGTCGCGTCCGCATCGTCCTGCAGCCCAGGGGAAAAAAGTGAACCGAGATACACCACAGCGAACAAAAGCAGGATGCCGGCGATCTGGATATTAAAGGCCGCAGGGCGCCTTGCTGAGAGTGCGGTGTTTTTGGTTATCAACTGAGCAGAGTCCTCGAATCAAACGCCAGAACGGTATTTGGCAGCACTACACGCAAGATCCATACCTGAATTTATCATCTGGACCGGGTTACTTCCGTGTATACGCGGAGACGTGCTTCGTCGGAGTTCGATTTTTTCCTATGTTAAACTGCGAACACAAGTGCAACAAAACTCTCTCCATCTGCCAAGAGCGGGAGTGCGTGTGCGTCTGTCTTTCTACCTGTTTTTACTTTTCATCCTGTTTGTTATCCCTTGCGCTGCCGTCGCGCCCACGGACTACTACAACCACGTGGTGTTCGATAACAGCATCACCCCCGACTACTACTATTACAGCAGCGGACGAGCGGTGTTTCCGAGTTCAATCGAATTGCTATCCGGCTCCCTGCCGGTAGAAAAGAAAAATTTCTTCTCCGCGCCGAATGCCTTGCGCCTGCAATGGCGCTCCGTTGCTGGGGGAAGTTGGGAAACGGAGTTGCGAGTGGTCAGCATGCGCAACCGCCCGACGGAGTTCCGCGGCGATACTCTGTACATGTGGTGCTACTCGCCAGAAGCTTTTCCTTCTGCCGATTTGCCCCTCATTCAGTTGGAAGACGAAGAGCATAATTTTACTGTCCCTGTGAAACTCGGCGGCATTGATGGCGACGTTCCCGCGAAGCATTGGTTCCAGGTCAGGCTGCCGCTCAACGAATTTACAACCGCGTCCGTCCATCCATTTCAGGCGCGCGAACTGCACAGCATCTATTTCAGCCAGGGAGAGGCGGACGACAAGCCTCGAACCTTGATCATCGATGAAGTTAAGATCGACGACAAAACAATAGCTACGCCGGTCGCCGCCGAAATCAGGAGCACACCTCGATCGCCCAAGAATGTAAAAGCCAAAGGCTTTGATCGTCACATTGACGTCAGCTGGGACCCGGTCAACGGCAATGATCTGCAAAGCTATGCGATCTACCGGGCGATAGGGAAGCACAAGTTCCAACCCATTGGGATCCAGAGCGCGGCCATCAACCGTTACACGGATTTTATTGGACGCCCGGGAGTGACCGCGACGTATCGTGTGAAAACGGTAGACCGATCCTACCGGCAGTCCGCCCTTTCCGCACCTGCGACCGCGTCTACAAAAGAATTGTCCGATGATGAATTGCTCAGCATGTTGGAGGAGGCATGTTTCCGCTACTACTGGGACGGAGCTCATCCGGTTGCAGGAGCGACGCTCGAGAACATCCCGGGAGACGAGCGCATTGTCGCCACCGGCGCCACAGGATTCGGCATCATGGCCCTCATCGTCGGGGTTGACCGCGGCTTCATCACGCGCGAACAGGGCCTTGAGCGCCTCACGAAGATCCTCGATTTCCTCGAGAAGGTTCCGCGCTATCACGGCGCATGGGGACACTTCCTGAATGGTGACACTGCGCAAACCATGCTGGTGTTCGGCATGTTCGATAACGGCGGCGACCTGGTCGAAACTTCATTTCTGATGCAAGGGTTGTTGGCCGCACGCCAGTATTTCAAGACCGATGGTGAAGCCGGTGAAGATGTGTACAAGAGAATCAGCCAGCTTTGGGAGACTGTCGAGTGGGACTGGTACCGGCGCTCTGCTCAAAATAACGCCTTGCTGTGGCACTGGTCGCCGCAGTGGTCCTGGTTCATCGATCACCGGCTCACTGGATTCAACGAGACGATGATCACGTATCTGCTCGCCATCGCCTCTCCTACGCATGGTGTTCCGGCCAGCCTTTATTACACAGGCTGGGCAGGGCAATCGGAAGCGGCCATCGCATATCGCAGCGGCTGGTCGGGTTCCTCCGAAGGAGACCGCTACGTAAACGGCCACAGCTATTTTGGAATCAAGCTCGACGTGGGCGTCGGAACCGGCGGCCCGTTATTTTTCACACAATATTCCTTCCTGGGTTTCGATCCCCGAGGCATCCACGATAAATACACCGATTATTTCGACAACAACCGCAATTTCGCACTCATTGATCAGGCTTACTGCGAGTCCAATCCTGGTCACTTTCTGGGCTATGGTCCTGACGACTGGGGCCTCACTGCCAGCGATGACCAGTTAGGTTATTCGGCCCATGCTCCCGATCGGGCCACCGACAATGGCACAATCACCCCGACCGGTGCGCTTTCTTCATTTCCGTACACACCCGAAGCTTCCATGGCTGCTCTAAAGTTTTTTTATCGCGAATTGGGCGATCGGCTGTGGGGGGTCTACGGTCCGCGCGACGCGTTCAATCTGACCCGGAACTGGTTCTCGCCGGTTTACATGGGACTGGATCAAGCACCGATCGTGGTCATGGTGGAGAATTATCGCACCGGTCTGATCTGGAAATTGTTTATGTCGAATCCTGAGATCCAGCCCATGCTGGATAAAATCGGGTTCCGGCCCGACAACGCCGCAAAGGCTTCGGTTACTTCGCGCTGAGGTCCCGGTCCCATCTCGATCTTTCTCGTTCTCGTTGAACAGCATAAAAGGCTCCCTGCCCGCGTCTATTTCACCAGGTGGAGGCGAGTTGGATATCGCAACCGCGATGGATTTAAATCTCGCGGCAACTCCTCGCGACCGGCGCGCTTCCAAGCTTAGTAACTTCCATTCGTTTAGTTGATGTAGGTTTTCCGGAGTTCGCTGTGTTAAAGAAATTACTCTCTCGCTGGCCATTGATAAAACAGATTCAGACGGGTGTTGACGGTACCGGCGCGGAGTCGATGACCGAACACACTCGCAACCTCCGGCCGAAGACCGACGGTGCTGAAGTAGCACGGTCCATTTGTCCTTATTGCGGCGTGGGCTGCGGCCAACTGGTTTACCACAAGGATGGAAAGCTGATCTCTATTGAAGGGGACCCGCAATCGCCGATCTCACGAGGACATCTCTGCCCCAAAGGCGCCGATACTCATGAACTGCACACGCATTCTGGACGCCTGAAGAAAGTAAAGTATCGCGCTCCCTACTCCCGGAAGTGGCAAGAAATCGATCTCGAAGAAGCAACGAATATGGTGGCGGATCGCGTATGGGACACGCGCGAACGCACTTTTCAGGAAACCCGCGACGGCCAGACGTTGATGCAAACCCTTGGCATGGCGCACCTCGGTGGGGCCACGCTCGACAACGAAGAAAATTATTTAATCAAAAAACTGTTCGCCGCCGGGCTGGGGATGTCGTGTATCAGCAATCAGGCCAGGATATGACATAGCTCTACGGTGCCCGGTCTGGGTACCTCCTTCGGGCGTGGCGGAGCCACCACTGCGCAGCAGGACCTGGCGAATGCGGACGCAATCCTCATCATGGGATCCTCCATGGCGGAAAACCACCCCGTTGGCTTTCAGTGGGTAGTCGAGGCCCGGGAAAAGGGCGCGACAATTATCCATGTCGATCCCCGCTACACGCGGACCTCGGCGATGGCTGACATCTGGGTGCCTTTGCGGGCCGGCAGCGACATTGTTTTCCTGGGCGCGATGGTTCACTACGTTCTCGAGAACAATAAGGAATTTCGCGAATACGTTGTGCAATATACGAATGCTTCCACCATCCTGCGTGAAGATTTTCGCGACACTGAAGACCTCGACGGCTTATTTTCGGGCTGGGATGCGGAGAAGAAAAAATACGACCCCGAGAGCTGGCTCTATGAGGGATCGCCTGAAAAAGATGCGGCAGGCGAAGCACCCGGTCACTCCAACGCAGGGGGCGGTCACGGCAAGGATCGCGGCGGCGAGGCGCAGGATACGGGCAAGTTCCATTCCGATCCGACCCTGCAACACCCGCGATGCGTCTTCCAGGTTCTCAAACGTCACTTCGCCCGATATACGCCCGAGATGGTAGAACGGTTCTGCGGGATTTCGCAGGACGTCTTTCTGAAAGTGGCGGAGGCTTTTACCTCTGCATCCGGTCCCGAGAAGACCGCCGCGATCTGCTACGCGGTGGGCTGGACGCAGCATTCGAAGGGCGTACAGATCATCCGCACCGCCGCGATTCTGCAATTGCTGTTGGGAAACATCGGACGTCCCGGAGGCGGCATTCTGGCCTTGCGAGGGCACGCCTCCATTCAAGGCTCAACCGACATCCCGACCCTCTACGACATTTTGCCTGGCTACATGCCGATGCCGTTCCTTGAAGATTCGCGCAATCTGGAAAGCTACCTAGGGAAGCACCGTTCCAGAACCGGACTGTGGTCCGCCTTCGACAAATATTTCATCAGCCTGATGAAGGCGTATTACGGTGACGCCGCGACCAAGGAGAACGAGTGGGGTTTCCATTGGCTGCCTCGCGTCACCGGCGATCATTCTCACTTCGGGTATTGGCTTGATATGGCGGATGGAAAGCTCGAAGGGCTGTTCGTAATGGGCCAGAATCCAGCGGTCGGCGCCTCAAATGGGCGACTTGAGCGCACAGCGATGTCAAAGCTGAAATGGCTCGTGGTTCGGGACATGGTCGAAACGGAGACGGCTTCCTTCTGGTATGACTCTCCAGAAGTTAAGAGAGGCGAGTTGTCACCGGACACCATCGGCACGGAAGTATTTCTTTTCCCCGCTGCTGGAACTGCCGAGAAGGAAGGTACGTTCACCAACACGCAGCGTCTGCTCCAGTATCGCGAGAAAGCGGTTGATCCTCCTGGGGACGCGCGCAGCGAGACCTGGTTCCTATATCACCTTGGGGTTCGGCTCAAAGAGAAAGCCAAGAATGATTCTCGGCCGCGGAACGACGGGCTCCGAGCGCTGACCTGGCGCTACTCCACCGAAGGCAAGCACGCGGAGCCAGTGAGCGAAGAAATTCTGCAGGAAATCAACGGCTATTCCTTGCCGGACCGCAAGCAGTTGGCTCACATCAAAGACCTCAAGAGCGACGGTTCCACGGCGTGCGGTGCGTGGATTTATTGCGGAGTGTTCCCCAAAGCGGGCTACAACCGCGCCCTCGAGAGGAATCCGAAAGATGCCCTCGGTCATGGCTGGGGATTTGCGTGGCCGAACGATTGCCGCATCATTTATAACCGAGCGTCGGCCCGGCCTGATGGGCAGCCCTGGAGTGAGCGCAAGAAACTGGTTTGGTGGGACGAATCCAAACAGGAGTGGACGGGATTGGACAATCCCGACTATGACAAAAAAACTGCTCCTGATGCGCCAGAAAATATTCATGACGGCAAAGGTGTGGAAGCTCTTGGCGGCGCGAAGCCATTCACTTTGCATCCGGACGGCGTGGCCTGGCTTTTTGTTTCAAGCGGATTGAAAGATGGTCCGCTGCCTACGCACTATGAGCCCCTCGAATCGGTGGTGAAGAATGGCGTGTACGGGCAGCAGAGCAATCCCGCTGCCGACAAGAAGGAGCGACCGGATAATCCCTACGGCGAATCCGCGGGCGATCCACGATTTCCTTATGTGCTCACGACCTACCGGCTGACCGAACATCACACAGCTGGCGGCATGTCGCGACAGCTTCCCCACCTGAGCGAACTGCAACCGCAGTTGTTCACGGAGGTTTCTCCGGAACTCGCGGCGGAGCTTGGACTGGAAAATGGGGGATGGGCCACCATCATCACTGCCCGGGCGCAAGTCGAGGCCCGAGTGCTGGTAACGCCTCGAATGCGCCCTCTTCAGATTGCTGGACGAACGGTGCATCAAGTTGGACTTCCATATCATTGGGGCTATCGCGGTCAAGTCACGGGAGATGTGGTGAACGATCTGCTGGTAATCAGCGAAGAACCGAATGTGCGGATTATGGAAACCAAGGCCCTAACTTGCGACCTGGCGCCAGGCCGACGCGCGCGCGGAAAACAATTACTTCGCGAAATCGAGACTCTGCAAGGAAGAAGCGCATGAGCATCACTGCATTCCTGACCGACTCCACATTGTGCATCGGATGCAAGGCTTGTGAAGTTGCCTGTAAAGAATGGAATGGCCTGGACGCCGATGGCCTTGACTGGAGCGGATTTTCCTACGACAACACTGGAGCGGTCGGCGCATCGACCTGGCGGCATGTCAAGTTCGTCGAGCAAGCGCCGGTTCCGGGTTTGGGCGGAAACGCCGGAGGAATGGCTTCGTGGACCTTTTCTTCCGATGTTTGCAAGCATTGTGAGAATGCCGGGTGCCTCGAGGCCTGTCCAACAGGTTCAATTGTGCGCACGGAATTCGGGGGAGTCTACATTCAGCCGGACGTGTGCAACGGTTGCGGGTACTGCGTCACCGCGTGTCCTTTCGGCGTGGTCGAGCGAAATCAAAAAGATGGGCGCGCGTTCAAATGTACTTTCTGTTATGACCGTCAGAAAGTTGGCCTGCAGCCGGCATGTGCGAAAGCCTGTCCTACAGAATCCATAAAGTTCGGCGAGATCGGTCAACTCCGGATGCAGGCACAGGAACGGCTGCAGGAGTTACACGGGCGTGGAATGGAAGACGCAACGTTGTACGACCCAGTCAACAGCAGCGTGGGCGGGACGCATGCCATATTTATTCTTCGGGGTGATGCGCGAACTTTCAATCTGCCGCCCGAGCCTGAAGTGCCGACGGTTTATTTGAAAAAAAGCTGGACTGCTTCCGCTCTAGCCGCGGGCCTACTCCTCGGCGGCACCCTACTTGCTTTCCTGGCCGAAGGGAGAGAAGCGCGATGAGCGACCCTATTCCCATCCCTTCCGAAGAAGACGTGGATTTGCAGCGAGAGCAGCGGCTGGAAGAAATTCGTCAAACCGCGGAACGCCAGGGAGAATTAAAGTTGGTGGGGGCGCGGCCGGCCGGGGCACCATTCCCTCAGGCCACACCTCAAAACGGCTACTATCAAATTCCGGTGTTGAAACAGCCGCCTTGGACCTGGGAAATTCCTTTGTACTTCTTCGTAGGAGGCGCTGCTGGCGCTGCGGCCGTCATCGGTGCGATCGCCGATTACACAGGGGCGGACCGAGAACTCGTAAAACACGCGCGCTGGATTGCCGCCGCCGGTTCCGTCATTTCTCCAGCTTTGCTCGTATCAGATCTCGGTCGCCCCGAGCGTTTCCTCGCGATGCTGCGAGTGTTCAAGCCACAGAGCCCCATGTCTGTGGGCGTTTGGACCCTCTTGGGATTTTCCACCGGCGCTGCTGCCACCGCGTTCGCGGGGTTTCTCAGCGATCATTACGGACCGTCTTTGCCAATACGCGTACTGGAAAATGCGGGGCAAGCTGCCTCCCTGGCGTTTGGATTACCTTTCTCAAACTACACCGGTGTTTTGATCGGTGCCACAGCCGTTCCGGTGTGGAACAGCAACGCTGCGGATCTGCCCTTGCATTTTGGAGCCTCGGGCTTGGGCGCCGCCGTGGGGCTTCTGGAACTGCTCGGTCACCGCAAGAGCCGCGCCCTGCAGACGCTGGGGCTCGGCGCTGCGCTCTTTGAAACATGGGAGGGTTTTCGTCTGGAGAGCAAGTCCCAATCCTCTCTCGACCCGCTTAAACGGGGCGCCAGCGGATTCGTCACACGAACCGGTGGTGTTCTTTCCGGCCCTGTCCCCTTGCTGCTGCGAACGATCAGCTTGTTCGCTTCGCAAAAGAAATCTTCTTCGTTACGGCGATGGGCTGCCGGTTCATCAGTGCTGGGCTCGCTGATTACCCGAATCGCCTGGATCCATGCCGGACATGTGTCCGCTAAGAACTGGAAGTTGCCGCTGGAAATCGATCGCTAACCGGCGCCGCAGGTCAATCAGGTCTTCGATAGGTACAGGGTTCACTGTATGGACCACCGATAACCTACCTACATAGATTTAAACAGTCCTGCCGCTTTCTCCGACTGGCAGAATCGAACCGTCAAGATGACAAAATTTCAGCTATGATGTTTGGTCTTTTGCGGACAAACGCGCGGAGGCGTGTATCGCGAAAGACGTGCAACCGAAACGGAATGAGCAAGGCCAATCAGGAAAAGTCCACAGCTGTCCGCAGTCTTCCAAAAGCGCCCACTGGCATCCAAGGCCTCGATGAAATCACCAGAGGTGGTTTGCCCCTCGGTCGGCCAACCCTCGTCTGCGGAAGCGCTGGCGCGGGCAAGACCTTGCTCTCCATGGAATTCCTGATCCGTGGCGCCATTGAGTACAACGAGCCCGGTGTCTTCATGGCATTCGAAGAAACCGCTGCAGAACTCACGCAGAATGTCCGTTCGCTTGGCTTCGATCTCGATGAACTGGTGGATGAGAAGAAACTGGCGATTGATTACGTTCGCATCGAGCGCAGCGAAATCGACGAAACCGGCGATTATGACCTGGAGGGACTGTTCATACGTCTGGGCTCCGCTATCGACAGCATTGGGGCTAAGCGTGTGGTTCTGGATACGATTGAAAACCTGTTTGCCGGATTGCTAAACCAAGGAATTCTGAGAGCCGAGCTGCGCCGCTTGTTTCGCTGGCTGAAAGACAGGGGCGTGACAGCCGTGATCACTGCGGAACGCGGCGACGGCTCGCTGACGCGGCATGGCCTGGAAGAATACGTTTCCGATTGCGTCATTTTGCTCGACCACCGGGTAACGGATCAGGTGTCCACGCGGCGCCTGCGCATTGTCAAATATCGGGGCACCGCGCACGGCACCAACGAATACCCGTTTCTAATTGACGAAGATGGTTTCAGCGTTTTGCCGGTTACCTCGCTCGGTTTGCAGCACCAGGTAAGCGATGAACGCGTTTCAAGCGGTATTGCGCGCCTGGACACTATGCTGGGCGGCGAAGGATTTTATCGCGGCAGCACCATCTTGATTTCGGGTACCGCCGGTACCGGGAAGACCAGCCTGGCGGCACATTTCGTCGATGCCGCTTGCCGGCGCGGCGAACGCTGCTTGTATTTTTCCTTTGAGGAGTCACCCGGGCAACTTACTCGCAATATGAGGTCCATTGGCCTAAACCTCGCGCAGTGGACAAAGAAGAATCTTCTCCGCTTCCATTCCAGCCGCGCGACGCTCTATGGCCTGGAGATGCACCTGGCAATCATTCACAAGATCGTTGAGGAATTTCAACCTCGTGTGGTCGTTCTGGACCCCGTGGGCAGCCTGATACAGGCAGGAAACCGCCGCGATGCGCACATTATGTTAATTCGCCTGATTGACTTTCTGAAACAGCGAGGGGTGACCGGCTTCCTCACCAACCTGACCGGCGGCGGAGACGTCATTGAAAGAACGGAAGTAGAAATTTCCTCCATCGTAGATACATGGCTATTTGTCCGCGATATAGAGCTGGGCGGTGAGCGAAACCGCGCCCTTTACGTTCTAAAGTCGCGCGGCATGGCGCATTCTAACCAACTGCGCGAGTTCCTCTTAACCGATCACGGGGTTGATTTGCTCGATGTGTACGTAGGTCCTGAAGGAGTTCTTACCGGTTCGTCGCGGCTCTCTCAGGAGTCGCGTGAGAAAGCCGAAGCGATGGCGCGTAAAGAGGAAGCCGATCGCAGGGAGCGTGAACGCGTGCGCAAGCGGGAAGTGTTGGAAGCGCGTATCGCGGCTTTGCGTAAGGAATTCGAGGCAGAGGAAGAGGACGCGTCCATCTTTGGTGCTCAGGAAAGGTTGCGTGAGAAACTTATCGCGGAGAGTCGCGAAGCCATGGCTCATAGCCGTCGATCTGACAAAATCGAGGAGCTCAGCCGTTCAGAAAAGGGGATTAAACGTCCGAATGAAAAAATCGGGAAAAGATAGCCTACAGCAACCTATGAGCCTTAAAGAGATCGGCGAAAAAGGGACTGATCCAGGCGAAGTCTGGGAACTTCGGCTGTACGTGGCCGGTCAAACCCCACGGTCGGTAGCAGCTTTTGCCAACCTCAAGAAGATCTGCGAGGACCACCTGCCCGGGCGATATAATATCGAGGTGGTGGATTTGGTAAAGCACCCGCAGTTGGCCGTTGGTGATCAGATCCTTGCCATACCCACGTTGGTTCGGAAGTTGCCACAGCCGTTGCGAAAAATTGTCGGCGACCTTCGGGATACTGAACGTGCGTTGGTGGGGCTACAATTACGACCGGCTGCGCCTGAAAAGGCAAGTTGAGGTGATTTGCAACCGGAGTAGGTCACATGGAAAACATGATTCCTGGAGTTGACCCCAATATCCGACTGATGGACGAGGCGGAAGAAACCCTGCGCGCTATTCGCGATGGGGCAGTGGACGCCTTCGTGGTGCGGGAACCAGAGGGTCATCGGGTTTACACCCTTGAAGGTTCGGACCTGCCCTATAGCGCTCTTGTCGAAAGAATGCAGCAAGGCGCAGCCATGCTCGACGCCAATTGTTGCATCGTTTACGCCAATTTGAGTCTTAGTGAACTGCTGGGAGCGTCGCGCGACAGTCTGATCGGTCTTTCTCTCACCAACTTCCTGCCTCCGGAGGAGGGGTCGTCCTGCAAGGAATTGTTACGCGAAGCTCAGTCGGGATCCGCCGAGGGAGAAATGCATTTACGTCGCGCGGATGGCTCTTCAATGGCCGTACATTTCTCGATGAGTTTGTTGTCACGCGACAAGTCCGCAACCGGCCTCCTGGTCACCGACTTAACAGCTCGGAAAGAACAGGCGGAACTGGCATCCCGCTTTCAGCGAATGCAGGATGATGAACGGAAGCGCATCGCGCGTGAACTCCACGACAGCGTGGGTCAATTGCTGGCCGCAATCGGCATGAACATCGCAGTCGTTCAATCGCAGATGCATAGACTGGACGACGCTGGGCAAAGGGCCGTTTCCGAAAATGCGATGTTGGTGCAGGAGGTCTCAAAGGAGATCCGCACCATCTCCCACCTGTTGCATCCTCCGCTGCTCGACGTAGCCGGCCTGGCCTCTGCGCTTCACTGGTATGTGGACGGGTTCTCCGAGCGCAGTAAGATAAAAGTCGATCTCAAGGTTCCTCCTGACTTCGGCCGCCTTCCCGATGATATTGAGATTGCCATTTTCCGCATCGTGCAGGAATGTTTGACCAACATCCATCGTCATTCCGGTAGCAACACGGCGACAATTGCTTTGCATCAAGAGAATGACCGTCTTACTGTTGAAGTGCGTGACAACGGCAAAGGAATACCCAGGGAAAAGCAACGGGAATTGCTGGAGTCCGGCCGTGCGGGAATCGGCTTTGGCGGGATGCGAGAGCGCCTCCGCCAGCTCGACGGCAGCCTGGAAATTATATCTGAAGGCGACGGCACCACCGTGATTGCCAAGCTTAAGGTCGCCTGAATTCCGGCAAACACGCAACTCACTTCCCGATGCAAAACCTGCTGAAGATAAGGTTGAGAATATCGTCAGTAGTGGTCGCGCCCGTGATGGCATCGAGGGGTTGAAGAGCGTTGTAGAGATCGAGCAGCAACATTTCATGCGGAACTTTTTCCCTCACCGCAAGAGTGGCGGCCTTAAGCGCGGCAAGCGAGTCTTTTACCAATCCTTGATGGCGAACATTCGTGAGGAAACCAGATTCAAGTTGAGTCCCGGCTTCCCCGGCGATGTGGCGCAAAATCTCAGCACGAAGCTGGGAGACGCCATCCCCAGTTAGAGCCGAGACCTTGATACTGATATTCGTAACCTGATCCCCAGACGACTGACTACTGGAAGCCAAGTCGGACTTGTTTCCGACGACGATTGTCGGGCGACTCTGGGCAAGCTGCAGCAAGTCCACGTCTTCCGGCGTTACGGGCTGGGAAGCATCCAGGACTACCAGGACCAGATCAGCTTCTGCCAGAGCCTCGCGTGATTTGCGAATCCCGATCGATTCCGCTTCATCGAAGGCCAGCCTCATGCCTGCCGTATCGACCAGTTGAACGGGGATGCCGCCGATGGCGACGGTTTCGCTTACCAGATCCCGCGTGGTTCCAGGAGTCGCTGTGACGATGGCGCGATCGCGCTCGACCAGGCGGTTGAACAAACTTGATTTCCCTACGTTGGGGCGTCCGACGATAGCCAGAGTCAGTCCCTCATGCACGATTTTTCCGTATGCGAATGAACTGGCCAATTCCTCCAGCGGCCGCTCAACCGAGGAAATATGACTGAGAATGTCTGCATCGGGTATTACGGAAACATCATCCTCCGCGAAGTCGATGCCGGCTTCGAGCAAGGCGATCAGCTCCACCAATTTTTCCTTGGCTGGCTGCAGTCGCCGGGAGAGCGCACCCTCAAGCTGCTGGGCAGCGACCTTCGCCTGGTAAAGAGTCTGGGACTCGATCAAATCGCGAACCGCTTCGGCTTGGGTCAGGTCGATGCGTCCGTTGAGAAAGGCGCGCATCGTAAATTCCCCGGGCTCGGCAAGTCGTGCCCCGGCGGCCACGCACATCTCGACAATATGGCGCAGCACAACTGGAGAACCATGAGCCGAGATTTCGATGATGTCCTCGGTGGTGTAGGAATGAGGCTTGGCGAAGTAGGTTACGACTACTTCGTCGATGCGAGGCTCGTGTGGGGCGGACACTGCTCTCTGCCTGCCGGAAGCCGGAACAAAACCAGCAGGCATCTCCGATGGTCCGATAACAGCAGAGGCGGGTGTTTCAGTCGTTAGGCAGACAGGAGTGTCCGCCCCACACGGCTCGACGAGTTCTCCAAAGACGGCACGCCCCGGCTCCAGTCGGTGTTTCAGGCGGAGCATGGGTGAGGCGATCTCTATGGCTTTGGGTCCGGCGATGCGCACGACGCCAATGCCCCCGCGACCGGGCGGAGTGGCGATGGCTACGATTGTGTCGTCGGTGTTCACCGGGCGATTGTAGACGGTAAACTGAAGTACAAACAAAGGGCCCACGCCGTTATTGGCGGCGTGGACAACTAAGCGAGGAAAGCCATTGTCAGTCGCCGACGAACTGCTGAAAGCCAACGAGCAATTTGTAAAGAATTTCAACTTGGGAGATCTTGCCGTTCAGCCGAGGAGACGCCTTGCGGTGCTGGCCTGCATGGATTCGCGCATCCTCTTTGAACGCTGCCTGGGACTGCACCCCGGAGATGCACATATGATCCGCAATGCAGGCGGCATTGCCACGGATGACGCGTTGCGTTCTCTAATCGTTTCGCACCACCTGCTCGATACCCAGGAGTTCATCATCATCAACCACACGGATTGCGGCTTGCTGAAAGTGCGGGAGTATGAGTTGAGGGCGCACCTCACCAGTAAGATGAATGCGATCGCAAGCGAACCCTCTCACTTCTATGCCTTTGACGACCTCGAAGCGAACCTGCGCTTGCAGGTCCAACGCGTGAAGTCGCATCCCTGGATTCCAAAGCACATTCCGGTCAGAGGGTTTATTTACGATGTGAAGACGGGTGAGTTGAGGGAAGTCGGAGAGGGCGTCTAATTCAAGTTATGCGGAGCCACTCGGGATCAATGCCAGTGCTTGAGCGGAAACGAAGCGACGATAGACGACAAAATAGTAAAGAAGCGTTCCGAAGGGCGCCAAGAAAAACAAGAACACAAACCACAACGCTTTTTTCAGATAGTGTGAGGAGTCGAAGCCAAACCAGAAATACCACATCGCAATCCAAAGCAAGGCGGTGCACACGATTTCGGGGTAGAGCAAGGTTCTGACGAATAGCGCAGCGGCGGGGGTGAGCCTGCCACTCCTGGCGACTGCCATAGCCAAGTGTACGCCGACCTCAGTTGCTATAAGGCCGAGCGCCAATAATGCACATACGAGATAGGTGCGCCGGGCTGCAGGAGAAAAGAGCCAGCTTCGGCTGATCGGGAGATACAGCATGGCCGTCTAGCTTAGCACCCAGTGACGTGAGAGGCGAGGCTTCCTGGTCTTGCTATTGCGCCACGACCTTCTCGATCTCGCCTTTCAGTTGGTCATACGGCAACGCCCCGGGATGATACATCGCGACCTTGCCCGCGCGATCCAGCAGCACCAGTGTCGGCGTGGTCGAAGCGCCATATTCATCGAAGTTGTACTTGCTGATAGGAACCGGCATGTCCAGCAGGCCCCCGTAAAAGCGATGCCGCACGGCATCGATGTAGGCGAGTTCATCGCTGGCCGGCGCATGCTCGACCTGCGCAGTGTAACCGTAGAGCCTTGTCGGTCCGATCACAGCTAATCCCTTGGACGCGTATTCCGAGCGCAGTTGGGTGATGATGGGAGCCTCCGCTTTGCAGTCCCCACACCAGTGCGCCCAGAAAAAAAGCAGCACTGGAGACCCCTTCAATTGCGCAAGAGCAGGCGCTTTCGATCCCAGGAACTGTTCTGTTCGCTGCGCAGGTGCGGGCTGGCCTTCAAAGGAAAGCAAGTTCAGATTTTTCTGCAGGCGCGCCTGGATGGAACTCTTGCCGTAGGTACGGAGGGCCGACTGCAGAACTGCAACCGCCTGCGTTCGCTGGCCGCGCACCGCGAGCGTCTGAGCCTGGACTTCGATAGCAGCTCCCAGGGCGATGGGGAGATGCGGCTCAGCATCTAGAGAGCGGTTCTTGAGTTGTTCGAGAGCAAGATCTTTCGTCGTTTTCGCGTAGGCCGCCGCCTGGTCATAGGCTCCAGCGCTGAGAGCGGCCCGCCCCATCCAGGAGTAGGCCTCGATATACTCCGCCGTCACTCCGTTCCGAGCCTGATAGGCCTTTAATTCGGAGTCAGCCGTCGGAAAACTGTTTTGAGCTAAGGCCCCGCGGACATCCTCCACAATTCCCGCCGAAGCAAGGCTCACAAATGCCAAAATTACGGGCACCAATCTGCAGATAAGATCGCGCGAGCGCATAACCTCATGATCTATCTTTTCCCCTCTTACTGGCAACTTTCGATCTCTTTGCTGAATGGCGAAGAGCGCCTAAGTTGCTGACGCTGCTGGTTTAAGAGGCTGTCCCCAAGAATTTTTCTGGCATTTCGCGATATCTTGAAATACAATTCACCTGCGTTTGACTTAAGAGTTCCTCGCAGTAATCAGTTTCTCCGCTCCGGCGAGTGACCTGCCTGCAGAAGAACCCTTCCAAAGTTTTAGCGCTATATCAAACAAAGGAACATTGCAACACATGGAGACAGGAACAGTGAAGTGGTTTAACGACGCCAAAGGCTACGGTTTCATCAGCCGCCAGAACGGTGAGGATGTATTTGTGCACTTCTCCGCCATTCAGGCGAGCGGATTCCGCAGCCTTCAGGAAGGTCAGCAGGTGCAGTTTGACGTGGTCAAAGGCCCGAAGGGCTGGCAGGCCGAGAACGTGAAGGGTGCCTAAACCGCTTCGCAGTTGACAATTCGGAAAAAGGGCGGCCAGCCATGGCCGCCCTTTGAAATTAAGTTCCAAGTTATTTCTGCGCATCGCGAATCAGCACAACATCCGCATCTGTATGTCCTTGAACCAGAGCCAACTGTTTTCCGTAAAACGACCAATGGAAGTCGAAAATATGTTCGGAGGTAAAATCCGTGATCTGTTTACCCTTGGAACCGTCCAGAAACTGGAGCCATAGATTGTCGACGCCATTTTCGCGCACCGGGTAAATTACCCCTTTACCGTCGCGCGAAAAGTGAAGCAATCCAGAGCGGCGGCGCTCGAATTCCATTCGCTTCGGAGCGTTACCGCCCTCGGTTTCCACCACGGCCAGCATCTCTTTATGCGCGCCGGTGTGCTCAATCGTGGGAAAAGCGGCCAGCTTTCCATCGGGCGAGACGTCAAAAAAACCGCCGCCCGGCGACTCCCCGATTATCTGCGGAACTCCGCCGTCGATTGGCACTTTAGCCAGTTTGTGTTCGCCGCTCTGCTCCATGAAGAAGACCCACTTCCCGTCCTGCGAGCACACTGGATTTACGTCGAGTTTGCCGTTGGTAACCTGGGTGAAATTTCCGCCTGAATCTATTCGCCAGATGTTCTGCACACCGCTCTGAAATCTTACAAAGACCGTGGAGCCTCCTTCGCCGCAAGCCCACGGTGCGCCGCTTACCGCATGACCCGGGATTACCGTCTTATTGCCCGTTGCCGGATCGATCAGATTGAGTACGTTCGACTGGTCGGAGATGAGTTGGTTCTTCGGAGTCCAGGTAAAGTTGGTGTCGGCTAAGGCTGACGTGACTCGCCGCGCCTGGGCCGCTGGAGCCCCGGTTGGCATCACCTGCAAACTCCAGCGGTAGCTGTTCTGCACGGTGGCGAGCAAGTGCCCGCTATTGGCGACGCTAAGATCGGCGTAACTATTCGTGTCGCGCGTGACCGGCGAATACACGCCCTTGGGATAGGAAACGAAGCCAATTTGCATGCGAGTGAAATTTGAGCTTTGCTCGCTCCCCAGAACCAATATGCCGCTGCCATCCGGTAGCCAGGCCGGCACGTCAAAGGTACGCTCGTTGGTGCTGAAGAAAGCCTTGCGCTGGCCGCTGGCCGCGTCCACGGCCACCAACCTGATCATTGAGTTCGCTACATCCAGCATTTGGCAAACAATAACCCTCCCATCCGGCGACCATGTGGGCTGATACAGAAAGTCGCTGGTCGGGCCGCTGCTCAGAACCTTTTCCTCTCCGCCGTCGATCGAGCGGACAATCATCTGGTATTTGCCATGCTCCGGATTGTCATAACGCATGAACGCAAATTTCTGTCCATCGGGAGAAAATGTAATGTTCGAATCGACGTCCACGGCAAGTTTCTGCGGGGTGCCACCGAGCAGGGGAGACCGGTAGAGGAACTTCAGGTCCGGATTTCCCACATCGCTGCGAACGAAATAAAAAGAGTTCCCATCCTTAGAAAATAGCAGCCCTGTGTAGTACTCATCGGCAGCCGGGGCCACCTGTACATTGCTGTTGGTCGGCACATTTCTCAGCCAAAGGCTCGCCAGGCCGTTGTTTCTTGTGGCGCTCAGAACGTACTTGCCATCCGGCGAGATGGCAACGTGCACGGTGTCGCCAGTATCGGTGACCTTGGTGAGGGAAATATTCTGAAACGGGATTGGGCTGCTGCGCGTGACGTAGGCAAAAATTCCGTAAGCCGCCCCTGCCACAATCACCAAGACGCTTGCCAAAGTCAGGCTTGTCTTGATTCTGTGTTGTTGGACTGCGGAAATCACCCCCGCACTTCCGGAGGTGCGGCTGGAAATGCGGGGCGCCGACGATTTTTCGTCCGGAGCCGACGATGACGCGGCCGCGACCTGAACTGCTGAGTCACTGATTGTAGCCTGTCCCGGCTTGCGTCCGGATTCCAAATCTCGCTTCAGCCGCTTCAAGTCCCCACGCAGATCTCCGGCGGAGTGGTAGCGCAGATCGCGCTCTTTTTCCAGGGCCTTGCCGATGATTTCTTCCAGCCTTGGCGGCAGCGTGGGATTGAGTTGCAGCGCCGGGACCGGATCGAGTTCAAGAATGGCATGGAAAACCACCGCAGAGGTCGCGCCTGCGAAGGGCAATCGCCCTGTCGCCATCTGGTAAATCACCACGCCAAGCGAAAATAGATCGGTGCGCGGATCCAGTTCCTCCCCGCGGGCCTGCTCCGGCGACATGTAGGCGATGGTACCTACGGTTGCACCGGGACTCGTCAGCATCGCTTCAGGCGACTCCTGCGTTGCCCCAATGGTTTCCATTTCCATTTCAGGGCGCGTGAGCTTTGCCAGACCGAAATCTAGAACCTTCACTTG
>JBAVZU010000166.1:0-21538 GCA_049588915.1 Candidatus Sulfotelmatobacter sp. | reverse complement strand
TCTTTCGTCGCTTCCTTCATTTAGATGCAACCATCTTCATCTGTTGCATAATGCTTATTTGCGGCTGCATCAATTTTTTGATCCGTGTCATCTAAAGACACCATACTACATAGCGTGTTCTGGCGGTTCTTGCATAATTACGATAGTCACGAGGCAATAGTTCGATAATGAGTCTTGGTTCAGTCAAGTTAGGCACATCATCAGAAGGAGGTCGCGCGCCGAAACTAGCGCTGCAGCGGCCTGGAGAGAGCCCGCTTGAGCGCATCGGCAACACGCCTTTGCTTCGTTTTGATCGGCTCACCGCACATATTCTGGGCGTCACACTTTTGGGCAAGGCCGAATGGTACAACCCTGGTGGCTCCGTGAAAGATCGCGCCGCTGCCAACATTGTTGCCGAAGGCCGCCGTAGCGGCAGGTTCGCGTCCAGTAAGATCCTGCTTGACGCCACTAGCGGTAACACCGGCATCGCCTACGCCATGCTGGGGGCGGCCGAGGGTTTTCCAGTCACTCTCTGCATGCCGACCAATGTTTCGATGGAGCGTAAAAAAATCCTGCAAGCCTACGGCGCAAACATTCTCTATACCGATCCCGCCGACGGTTCCGACGGCGCCATTCGCATGGCGCGCGAACTTGCGGCAAAACATCCAGACGTGTATTTCTATGCGGATCAATATTCGAACGATGCCAACTGGTTGGCGCACTATCACGGAACGGCCAATGAAATCTGGCAGCAAACCGAGGGACGCGTCACTCACTTCGTCGCCATGCTCGGCACCAGTGGCACGTTTGTGGGCACCACTCGTCGATTGAAGGAACTCAATCCCGCCATCCGCTGTGTCTCTCTCCAACCCGATTCGTCTTTCCATGGCATCGAAGGCGCCAAGCACATGGCAACCGCCATCGTTCCCAAGATTTACGATGCAACGCTGGCGGATGAGAACATCGAGATCGCTACAGAGGACGCCTATGCGATGGCTCGCCGCGTAGCCCGTGAAAGCGGACTGCTCCTGGGAATCTCCGCAGCCGCCGGCATCTTCGGTAGCCTGCAAGTCGCCGAACAACTTTCGTTGCGAGAGGAGCAGGAGGCTGTGGTGGTCACAATCCTCTGCGACTCCGGCGACAAATACTTGAGCGAGAGATTCTGGAACGAGGGATAACGATTGATGGATAACGATTGTTGGATAAGATTGTTGATTGATGACTTCTGATTGTTAGTTGAAACCGCAATTCGATTTTTCACTCCACCATCAGAAATCAACAATCAACAATGCTGAAGATCTCCCGCGAAGACTACGAAGCCCTTCGCCAACACGGCGAAGAAACCTACCCGCACGAATGTTGCGGCGTGCTGCTTGGCCGCGTGGACGACGATGGAGTCCGCATCGTCACGACCGCTGCACGCTGCGGCAACACGCGAACTGATTCCCCGCAGAACCGCTATAACATCGATCCCCGCGAGTTGATCCGCATTCAGCGCGAAGGCCGTGAGCGCGGCGAGGATGTTGTCGGCTTCTACCACTCTCACCCGGACCATCCCGCCCGCTGGTCAGCGACCGACCTGGCCGAAGCCCACTGGATCGGCTCCTCCTACGTCATCACCAGCGTCGAAAAGGGCAAAGCGGCAGTGACCAACTCGTTTGAACTCTCCGGCTTCGACGAGGCTGACAAAGAATTACTCAGCGAGAAAATAGAAGTGTCAGCTAATCGGCACATGTAGAGACAGCCGCCCCCGGCTGTCAGGTCGAGCGCAGCTCGACTGTTTTCCTGGCCACGAACTGGGCGCTGTCTGTCATGCACGAACCCCGATCCGGCCGCGCGAACCCATTGCCAGTCGCTGCTTCTATCGATTTTTCACAGTGCCGAAAGATTGGCCCCGCACATTACTCGCGTCATTCCGTGATCTATCAGCGTGCAAATCCGCGCCCCGCTTGCCTTCTGCGCGAATTTGCTTTACGCGCTGCACAAATTCCGGTCACCCGCCTGTGGACGGCGTGCACTCGCCTCAAAATACGCGACTTACAAACCTACATTTTTTATTGACTGCAAAAATAGAAAGAGTAAAAACATAATCGTTCTTTGACATCTTCTGAAGTTTTTCCGGTTGGTGCCGCGTCCGGGACTCAAGCGCAGTCACCCTCTTCATGCAAATGAATCAGGGAGGGCAAGCAAGGGTCTATAGCAAAGCGCTGGTTGAGGAGAACAAGAAGAAACGTCGAAGGCAGGATAGAGTTCCGAGGCGTAGGGTAGGTTTTTCCGGTTGGCGGTAAGCCCGGAGCCCAAGCGAAGATCGCGCGCAACATCCCGCAAAGGAAGTTGCGATAGCAGGTCAAGCAAGGGTCTAACGCGAGCTACTGGCCGAGACGAATGGACCCCACACCACCTCGGAACTCTTATTTTGTTTCCTCCCTGATTTCCTCCCGATTCGTCCCGGAAACGCGACCTTTACGACTCCGCATGATAATCGGGTCCGCACTTTTTGAGCATTGAATAAGATGCGAATAAGATGTAATATCGGGGCATGGTTAATGTAGCCGAAGACATCCACTCATTTACTACGTTTAAACGCAATTCGTCCGACCTGATGAAGCGTATGAAAAAGACGGGGCGGCCGCTTGTGCTTACCATCAACGGAAAAGCAGAAGCCGTGGTACTTGATCCAATCATTTACCAACAAGTAGCCGAACACCTCGATGTGATCGCCAGAATTCGCCGCGGTCTGGCCCAAACCACGAGAGGCGAGGGACAGTCGGTGGATGAAGTATTCGATGAGCTGGAAAGAGAGCCCTGAGCGCTGCGTCACGCTATCGCGTCATTGTCACGCCGGAAGCCAAGGCCGATCTTCGGGGCATATATCGTTACATTCGGGACCGTGCTCCGCGAGCGGCGGCAGAGTGGAGCATTCGCGCACGCGCGGAAATCAAGACGCTCTCTCACTCTCCGGAACGCTGTCCTCTCGCGCCTGAAAGCACCCACTTCGACGTGCCCATCCGTCCGATGTTAATCGGCTCCCGCAATCGCGGAACCTATCGAGTTCTGTTTGTGATCGTGGATAAGTCGGTACGAGTCATCCACGTTCGCGGAACCCTTAATTTTTGAAAATGGTGCTCCTGTCGGGCTGCGTTTCAAAGCAACCCACCTGCATGCCGCGTCCTGGGACCGACCTCGCGATGCAAGCCAACCTAGTCAGGGATCCGCTGCCGCTGAAAAACCAGGAGGTGATGAGGTTGGATTTTCCTTTTAGGTCAGGCACAAGCACTGGAACTTCAGGAAACTTCCCAAGATGCTCGTGCATACGATTGAGTAGGTCGCAGACCGCGCCAGCTCCCAAGTCGGAAATGGCGGTTAAGTCCTCTTCAAGGCGATCGCCTTCGTCAATTTCGGTAGTGCCTACTCCGAGCTCCCCCAAACTATGGCTGACGTATTGGCTGGTGAAAGTGCTGACCATCCGCGCTGTATCGACCTTCCGCTCCTGGGTTGCGAAGCATTCGTCGAGGTCCGATATCCAGTAAATGTTCTGGTCCCTGACAACTACAGCGGCGAGAAGAGTAGTCACGAGCTGGACGACCCGCATCATTGCTTCCAAGGCACTCTCCTTCCATTTCGCTGTAAGAATCCCTTCCGCTCTTGCACGATCATAAAAACCTTCCCACGTGCAGAGATTGCCCAAGCGGTTGTCAAAAGCCATTACGACACAGAGTCCACGGGTACGGTCCGCGGCCTCTAGGAACGGAACTAGCGCCGCCCTCCGCTGGCCGTCATTCAAGTTCTTGTAAGACATACGCCTTCCGTCTTTCAAGATGGTGTGACGGATGCGTAATCTGTCCCTGTTCCAAGCAGGAGAATTGTCCGCATCCAAGATTAAGACCCCAACCGCCGTGTATCGGCTTCCGCGCTGCGTCCCACTTGTATCTGTTGCCACAAAGAGAGTCTGTCCCTTGAGGATCGGGATTCGGCTTCTGGGGATTTGAGAATAGAGCTTTTGAAGCCAAGGGAATGGAATGCGATCAAGGAACGACCATCTCGAATCGGGTAAGTCTTCCTGCATCGCGACACCGGCTGCTAGCCTAATACCCGCAAGTCCGAGGCCTCGATCTGGGCTAGCCGAGCTAGTCTAAGGCACTCATCTACACAGCCTAATGCTATGGCCGCCGGGAACTGATCGTAAAGAGATCCATCCAGTAACCGCCCTGCAGCCTTTTTACGAACTCCGCCCCATTGCTTAAAGAAAAATGGTACTCCCGCCTCAATGCACTGGTCGCGTATCGACAGCACCCATTCCTTTTTCATGGGTCGTGCTCCTGGGCCACTCTCGCCACCGACGATTACCCACGATATTCCGCTCAGGTCGATGACTCCAAGGTCCTCTAGCAGGGGCTCAATAGACAGAAACCTGACCGCGGCATCGGACTGCTGCAACTCGCTGATCCTCGGTATTCCATATTTCTTGTCTTCGACACTGACACCCCACCAGATATGTTCTTGGCGAGCCGCCAGCGCCAGCCGTGAAGCCAGCAGCGCGCGAAGCCGAACCGCCCGCTTCGTCAGAACCTGGTATATGTGCCAGTCGGTCAAAATCATCACCTCGGCCACCTGAGTTATGTATTCAGTAGGGACGCCGCTGTGGAATAGATCGGCCATCGAGTTCACGAATACCATCTTTGACTCGCGCCAACGTAGTGGCTCGGAAAGTTTTTGCGGCACCAGTCGCAAGTCGAACCCGTGCTCGTAAGGATGCCCCTTAACCCCGCGAAACCGCTCGGCAAACGTCTCGGCATAGCAGTGCTTGCAGCCGGGGCTAATCTTCGTGCAGCCGCGAACCGGGTTCCACGTTGCGTCGGTCCATTCGATCTTGGAGGTGCTAGACAAGTGGACCCCCAAATTCAAAAGTTGTCTGTGGCGTGATGTACTTGAGCACCTGATCCCAGAGCTTGTAGGCTCGGCCACTGCGGGAGAACAAAGCCAAGCGATAGAGCCGAACATTCATTTCAGGAATACTTACAGGTTTCATCTTGTAAAATGGCTGAGCCTGGTATTTGAGCGTCTCCATGCTTCTCGAAAACTCCTCAGCCAAAAACTGAGGGAAGGGGATTCCATTCTGCTGATTCATCTTCCACTTCTCGCGCCAAGTCCGTGAGCCGAGGAACTCATCTATCTTTACTGCCTCTTCCCTAACGTAGTTTTCGTAATTTCTGTTTGCGTCCATGTAAATGGCGAGCAAGACCAAGAAGTCCACAAACCTCTTTGCTAGCGCGCTTATAGTTTCGAACTTGATTCCAATGTCATACGGGTCAACAAAGCACAAGGACAGGACACGATGCCCCGTAGAATAGGCTGGAATTTCAGACAAGATTTCGCCTACATTGTGATTGCAGTCCCCTTTTATAAATGCCACCTTCGCCGACGGTGCGGCCCTTTCCACCCGGGCCCTCAGGGCGTCGAGCGCCTTGGGATTTGCCTCGCAAAAGATGTACTTATCAAACGGATGTTCCAGAGCGAGAGCTTGAAGAGGAGACCCAACTATGATTCTCGTCGTATCTCTGATTTTGCTGTGGCCCGAACCGGCATATAGCTCGATATAAACTCGTTCATCCCACTTGTCCTTCATCCCCGTGGAAAACAACTTCGCATAAAACGACACAATGGCGTGTTTCTCCTCCGCTTGTTTCCGACGTCCTTACCGCGAAAGAGGCCATCGTCCTCAACATCCACGCCATCGATCCCCTAATTCGTTTTTTATTCGCCCCG
This sequence comes from Candidatus Sulfotelmatobacter sp., assembly GCA_049588915.1. GTDB lineage: Bacteria > Acidobacteriota > Terriglobia > Terriglobales > Acidobacteriaceae > Sulfotelmatobacter. The sequence continues at coordinate 15,793 of JBAVZU010000166.1, read as the reverse complement.
AGAACCGGCTTCCATTTTGCCTGTTTCGCCGCCCAACTTCAATAGCTCTCGTGGTTACAGCGGTATCCTCCCATGCTTTTTAGGCGGTTGCTATCCTGCTTCGTCTCCAGCATGGCCAGCCCCCTGCGTCAGCTTCTTCGGCGCCCTTCATCCTCTGTGACATCTAACCTTGCCATCAACAGCCCTAACCGCTGATGATGACAGGTGCAGTGTTGAGCACAACGAGTTGCAATAGGCGAGCGCAAGCTAACTGTCTTGTTTCATGGATTTTGATATCTAAGCTCTTTGAAACACGTATTTTGCGGTAAATTTCTTGCTAACGCGATGATTCCCTAAGACCGAGGGGGGTAGGGGTATACCCAGTAGAAACGTAGCCGTGGATATGAGCACCATGAACGGAGCGGGTACGCCAAAGCTCGCCAGCATCAGAGCGGAATATTCCCATGCTTCTTAGGCGGATTCTTATCCCGCTTATTCTCGAGCATGGCGAGCGCTTGGATCAGTTTCTTCCTCGTCTCGCGCGGCTGGATGATGGCGTCAACAAAGCCGCGGTCGGCAGCCACATAAGGGCTGGCGAAGCGGTCGCGGAATTCTTCAATCTTTGTTTGGCGCAACGCTTCCCGGTTCTCTGCGCCATCGAGCTCGCGTTTGTAGACGATATCCACCGCGCCTTCCGGACCCATGACAGCAATCTCAGCCGTCGGCCATGCGTAGTTCACATCAGTGCGGATGTGCTTGGACGCCATCACGCAATAAGCCCCGCCGTAGGCCTTGCGCGTGATGACAGTTACCTTCGGCACGGTGGCTTCGGCGAAGGCGTAGAGCAGCTTCGCGCCGTGCTTGATGATGCCGCCGTATTCCTGCGCCGTGCCGGGCAGGAATCCCGGAACGTCTTCAAACGTGACCAAAGGAATGTTGAAGCAGTCGCAAAAACGAACGAAGCGCGCCCCCTTCACCGAGGCATTGATGTCAAGCGTGCCGGCAAGCATGGCGGGCTGATTGGCGACGATTCCGACGGAGCGTCCATCCAGCCGCGCGAATCCGACAACGATGTTCTTCGCGTAGTGCTCCTGCACTTCGAAGAAATATGCGTCATCGACCACGGCGTGGATCACGTCCTTCATGTCATAGGGAAGGTTGGATTGTGCCGGCACCATTTTGTCGAGCGCGTCATCGGCACGTGCATCGTTTCGATCGGCGGGATCAGTGCAAGCTTTGCGCGGCGGATCTTCCAGATTGTTCGAGGGAACGAAACTCAGCAACTCGCGCACCATCGACAAACATTCGGCGTCGTCATGCGCCAGGAAGTGTGCTACGCCCGAGGTTTCGTTGTGAGTCATGGCGCCCCCAAGCTGCTCCTTGGTTACCTCTTCCATCGTGACTGTCTTGATCACGTCCGGTCCGGTTATGAACATGTAGGAGGTTTTTTCAACCATCAGCACGAAGTCGGTGATGGCAGGCGAATACACGGCGCCGCCGGCGCACGGCCCCATGATCGCGGAAATCTGCGGAACCACGCCGCTATACAAAGTGTTGCGCAGGAAAATGTCGGCGTATCCGGCCAGCGACGCCACGCCTTCCTGGATGCGCGCGCCCCCCGAATCGTTCAACCCAATCACGGGTGCGCCCATCTTCGCGGCCAGATCCATGATCTTGACGATCTTTCCCGCGTTCGTTTCCGACAAAGATCCACCGAAGACAGTGAAATCCTGGGCGAAAACATAGACCAGTCGGCCTTCGATGCGGCCGTAACCGGTGAGAAAACCGTCGCCGTAAGGCTTCTGGTCGGCCATGCCGAAATCGCTGCACCGGTGCGTAACCAGCTTATCGGTCTCTTCGAAGGTGCCCTCGTCGAGCAGAAACTCGATACGCTCCCGCGCCGACATTTTGCCTTCTTTGTGCTGGCGCTCGCGTCGTTTTGCCCCCCCACCTTCTTCGGCAAGTTGGTTGCGCTTCTTCAGTTCCGCGATTTTGTCTTCGAGATTCATGGCCGAAGGATTATAGCGGTTCGATCGGGAAATGTGCGCTACATCACTTTACGCGCCTGTGACCAAACCTAGCGCGAGGGTCCGGTGAGCCTTGAGTTAGGATGAATCATGTTTGGGGCGATTGTTGCGATTGGCGGTGGAGTGATCAGGACCAGGGGCACGGAAGCCATTGACCGCGAGATTATTCGGCTCACAAACAAGGAGAATCCGAAACTTCTTTTTATCCCGACCGCAAGCTCAGATTCCGAAAAATACTGGGATGTCGTCCAGGAGTACTTCGGCAAATTCTTAAAATGCAAGACCGACGTTCTTTACCTGATCAAGGAACACCCCTCTCAACAACGAATCCGCGAGAAAATACTTTCGGCAGACATCATTTATGTCGGGGGCGGCAATACTTTGCTGATGATGCGCCTGTGGCGGCGACTGGGCGTCGACAAACTTGTGAAGTTGGCGTACGAGAATGGAACCGTGCTCTCGGGCATCAGCGCGGGTTCGATCTGTTGGTTTGATTCCGGACACTCTGATTCCATGTCTTTTTACGATCCGCGAAAATGGAAATACATCAACGTGAAAGGTCTGGGTCTCATTCCTGGGATCCATTGTCCCCATTACAACAGCAGGACCCTTGGAGTTGCCCGGAGAAGACACTTCCGGGAGATGATTCAAAACATTGGAGGGCTCGGGATCGCGATTGAGAACAATTGTGCCGTCGCGTTCATCGACGGGTCTTATAAAGTCATCCGATCGAACAATAATGCGAAGGCTTACAACGTCCGCAAAAGCCGCGGCAAGGTGGTTGTTAAGCAAATACCCATCCAAGAGCAACTCGCGCGTATCGAATCCCTAAGCTAACGCATTCGACCGAACGAGGCCAAACTGTGGCGCCGACTACTCCATATCCGCACCCAGGATTTGATAGCGGTATTTCTTTCCGTCCCAAAAGATGACCGAAGAGGTGTTTTCGCCTTCACCTTTCTCTTCCATGTAGATTCCGAGCACGGTCTTTTTCTTAAGGGCCAGCCTTTTCACGGTGAGAGTTTTGAACGGCAGATTGATCAGCAGGAATTTGGGCTTGGGTTTGTCTGAACGCCATGCTTCGGGCCCAACTCCATGAACGATCAGCAGGGATACGCCCTTGCGTTCAGGTTCGTCCGAGGCGAAAGTCGAAGTCACCTTCACATCGCCGAAGCCCATGAAGCTGTTGTAAGGATCGCTTACATGGAACCCGTACTCAGCCTGGTCGGCCATGGGATTCTTGCAACGGGCGGCGATGACAAGATCGTCTACCCCGTCCCCATCCAGGTCGCCAACAAACTGCGGCGGTCCACCCAGCACGGAGCAGTTGTCGCCAAATTCCTTGTGCACATATTCGTCAGTGACGGCGGGCACGGGAGACTTGGCATGGGCTGGCGGCGGAGGCTGCGGTTTCGAGGCGGCCAACTTCGCCGCTCCGGCGGCGATCACCACCATTACTAGGGCAATGCGGAAGGAAACAGCTTGGGACGACATGTTTGTACTTTAGTACCGTTTCCTGCGGGACGGTATAGACATAGATGATGACCGGTGACCAAGGTACCTGTTACCTGCGAAAGTGTTCCCATCCCGCGGGTTTCAGTTCGCGGGCTACACCCTTTCGGTTGACCAGGACTAAGCGTTGTCCGCGCGTGATCATGCCGATTCGCGTAACTCGGATTCCCGCAATCCGCGGTGGAACCCGTTGGTTCGGGCGGGCGGTGAATAGCAGTTCGTAGTCTTCCCCGCCATGCAGAGCGAACTTAAGATCGACCTCGTGCAGGGGCTTTCCTACTCGGGCGCGAGGGATAAGCTCCTCACGCAATTCGGCGCCCACCCCACTCTCCTCGCAAATGTGCGCCAGATCAGTGGATAGCCCGTCACTGGTATCGATCATGGCAGAAGCCAAACTTTTCTGGCGCAGGGTGCGGCCCAGATCGATTCGAGGGTTGGGGAAAAAATGGCGCGCAAACTCCTGCACATTCGATTTGTAGGATGACTTTTTCCTCGTCTGCATCCAGGCGACGGCGGCGGCCGACGCGCCGAGTTCCCCGCTGACGTAGACAATATCTCCTGGACTCGCCGTCGAGCGCAACACGGCCTCGCCTTTCGGCACGGTCCCCACCAGGATGATGTCGGCAAGAATCCCATTGGGCGATTCGGCCGTGTCGCCGCCAGCCAGAGTCACGCCATATTTTTTGGCCAACGGGAGAAAGCCGCGGCAAAAACCCCTGACCCAACCCGCCGCCAAGTCCTTCGGCAATGCCAGCGACAGAAACGCCGCCACGGGCCGCCCACCCATCGCTGCAATGTCACTCAATCCGCGCGTAAGGCACCGGTGACCGACCGACTCTGGAGAATGCCAGTCGCGCCGAAAGTGAATCCCTTCGAGCGAGAAGTCGGTGGTAACCAGCGTGTCGTTGAGGGTACCTTTCGTCCGAGTCAACCGGAGCACTGCGCAGTCGTCGCCCATCCCAGTGGGAATTTCACGATTTCTTTTTGCATTGGTTTGTCGGCGAATTTGTGCGATCAACAACTTTTCGGCAATCACAATGAAATCCAATATAAGGGCTTTCTACGCTGCATTACCGACTAGTTTGCTACCTGGCCCGGAGACCATATACCGATCCTCCCTCCGTAACGGTCCGGAAATGGGTTTCGATTACCCGCCTTACGTAATGGTTGATACAGCTTGCTTCCATTGACAGGGAGAACCCAGTTTGTTAACTTCTACCCTGACATTTGACGTGACTTTGGCCCAGCTAAGTTCTGCATTTATTAGAAATTGCAGACAATTTCCGCAGTTAAAGCTCGGGCGATTGCTTTAAGGTAGCGCAGCAGGGCATGTTAAGCGTGACCTGAGGATCAGTTTGGCCGAACAGGCTTGTTGCAACATCACACTTTTGCCTGGAGGTCCGGCCCTGATCAAAACAAGCAGAAGGAAGGCATTTGCAGAAACGCTTCTACATACTGTTCGTGGCTCGTGGAGACGATGGGCAGTTACGCAAGATTTCAATCCCTGTCCATTACCTGTACGTCTTGGCCGTTGGTGCAGTCATCGGACTTCTAAGCCTCACCGGCATCGCCAGTTCCTATACCCGAATGCTGGTGAAGGTTTCCCGCTACAACCAACTGCGTACTGAAAAAGAGCAGCTAAGAGACCGGTATTCCAAGCTGGAAGAAGTAGCCAAAGAAAGGGACGTTCAGGTTGCGTCCCTGGGTTCGATTGCCAGTGAAGTGTCCGCTCTTTACGGTTTAAAGTCTCAGCCCACGCTGGTTTCTGCTTCGCAGCCGCAAATTGACGACGTTGACGTCAATTCTTCGCTCGACCGTCTCGGAGCCCTTCGCACGTCCGCCCTTACCGGCGATGCAACCGTCGGCATCAGCTTGGGCATGACCCGCAATACCACGACCGCCGACTGGTACCACGCCAGTGCCCTTCCCAATCTATGGCCCGTGGAAGGCCAGGTTACGGGAAGCTTCGGCGAGCGCATCGACCCGTTTAACGGAGAAGGCGCATTTCACAGCGGCGTAGACATCAGCAGCAGTTATGGCCATGCGGTGCTCGCTCCGGCTGACGGCGTCGTTATCTTCGCAGATCTCATGAACGGCTACGGTAAGACCATCATGATGGATCATGGTCATGGGATCTCCACCCGCTACGGCCATCTTTCCGGGTTTGCGGTCGCTTCCGGGCAACACGTTCACCGCGGCGATACTATCGGCTATGTCGGTCTTAGCGGCCGCTCGACTGGTCCGCATCTGCACTATGAGGTCCGCATCAACGACACGCCGGTCAACCCTTATAAATACCTCCGAATCACCATTGCCCACAGTGGCGACTTTCAAGCCGGCAGCTAGCACGCTCTTGAACTCTTATCCTCGCTAGGCTAACGTTCACTGGGACGACAAAAGAGTCCCAGTCCCAGTTCTCGACGAAAACCGCGCAGTCGGGCCGTTACCGAGAACTGAGTGAGAACTGAGAACTGCCCGATGATCAGCTTCTTCCACTCCGTGCGCGAAGATATAGCGGCTGTTTTCCAGTCGGACCCAGCGGCACGCTCGTACCCCGAGGTTCTAATCTGCTATCCGGGACTTCATGCGGTATGGGCTCATCACTTGAGCCATTGGCTGTGGCGCCACAAGATGCGCTTTCTGGCGAGATTCGTTTCGCAAGTCGCACGTCTGTTCACCGGCATCGAGATCCATCCGGGCGCCGAACTTGGGCGACGCTTATTCATCGATCACGGCATGGGCACGGTGATTGGGGAAACTGCCATCGTCGGGGACGATGTCACCCTCTATCAGGGAGTAACGCTCGGTGGCACCGGCAAAGAAAAGGGCAAGCGCCATCCCACCCTCGGGAACAACATCTCTATCGGCTCCGGCGCCAAGTTGCTGGGCAATATTACGATCGGAGATAACTGTCGCGTGGGTGCGGGCTCGGTAGTTCTGCGCAACGTGCCTGCCAATTCCACGATCGTCGGCGTGCCGGGACACATCGTTCTGCGTGACGGAAAACGCGTCGTCATCACCGACCCAAAAGATATACGCGATCCGCTCTCCGATGTAATTATTAAACTAGCGACGGAAGTTCACGAATTACGAGAGCGTTTTCAGCAGCATTCGCACGAAGTGCTGGGCGCGGAGCCTTGCATGGCCATCGATGAAGAGACCTCGGCCGCAAACATCTCTCCCCAGGAACTTTTTCAGGACGACTACCAGGACTACCAGATCTAAAGTGCAGTGGTCGGTCGTCGATATTCAGTCGTTCGGTTGGCCAAGAGGGTCTTGACGCTGCGGAGCGACAACCGATGGCAGTTTGAATTTCACGGGTCACTAGCCACTACCGCTGCTCACTGCCTCAACCCCATCCAGTTCTCAGAAACCACCAGCGAGTTCCCTGGATTGTGCGGGTCGTACTTCACTGACGTAGGAAGGCCCAGCCTGCAGGAATGCAAGTTAATCCATTGGCGCAGATAAGTGACATCCTGCGAACATTCGTACGAGACCCCCGCGACGTCGTATTTGTAGATGAGAAGCACCGCAGCGTGATGGCCATCCACCGGGTCCAACTCTTGAACATCGATGACCGTGCCATCCGTAATGCGACCGATCCCATCAAGCAATGTGCGGCGCTCCCGTTCGAGGTCCGCTGCACTCTTCGGCTTGCGCCGCAGAACTGCGTAGGCGCCAAGGGCAACGGCGCTTCCGGCGACAATCAATGAATAAAGACGGAAAGAATCCATAGCCGGAGAGAGTGCGACGCCAAAGCGTTTGCACAAACAGAATATGACGGAAGCGCCGCGGACGGAAGTGGTCGTTTCGGTTACCGAAGTGCCAGTTCTTGGGGTCAAGCTGTGGAAATCTGAACCAATCCAGATTCTGCGAGGAGTGTGCTTCTACTTACTTCTGCTTGCAAACAAAGTCCCGAACCAGTTCACCGAAATTGCCCTCAGACGCCTGACCGAATTGATCGTCGCGCCGCGTCTTCTTGCTGACGACTAGTTTGCCGCCACGATCGCGCGAATAGAACCATTCGGAATTGGTTACCGCGCTTCCGCTGCCGCAATTGAAGCGGACTCGCGCCCGCAGTTCCAGGAAGGGACCTCCCTGCGGCAGTTTCGTAGGTTCTTTGAATTCCACGCGGATCCAGGCGCTACGCAGGCCATTTTTCTGCGCCGAGACGGAACTCACCAAAACCTGATCGCCCCCGGCGGTAGCGCCGATCTGCCGCCAATCACCGGCGGCGAATGCGGAGACTCCCAGGAGCACTACTGGAGCCAGCACAACCGCAACCGCTATGAGCAACCCCTGCTTGATGGGCGATGGGAGGATAGGCATAAGCGCGCCGCAGCCACTTTGGGGCAAAAGCGCCTTTCTGTCAACTGGCGCCCGTGCTGAAAACCCGGCTCGTCTGTTATCGTGGTCTGCTGCCGGAGGTTCGTCCTTATGGAAACGCTCGTCTTCACAAACACGTTATCGCCGATCGGACCCCTGTTTTTGGCCGCTTCCGCCAATGGGCTGGTTGCTTTGGAATTCGATATTAGGTTGCCGGGGCAGCAATCGATTCGTCCCAACCCTCGCGATCTTCGTGAAGAGCGAATGGGAACCCGATTCGAAGACTCTGCTCCTGCCATGCAGCCTTATTTGAATGAACTTCAAGAATATTTTGCAGGCACGCGGCGCAATTTCTCCTTCCCGCTTGACCTCCGAGGCACGGATTTCCAATTGGCCTGCTGGCACGCATTACTTGCCATTCCATATGGAGAAACCCGCAGCTACGCCGACATTGCTCACGCCGTGGGCAAACCGAATGCGTTTCGCGCGGTAGGCATGGCCAACAATCGGAATCCGATTGCAATTGTTGTCCCCTGCCATCGCGTCATCGCATCTGATGGCAGCCTTTGTGGTTACGGTGGCGGCCTCGACGTGAAGCGCAAGCTCCTTGAGCTGGAAGGCGCCCTGAGCGGGACCCTGGCGGCGTAACAATTTCTTGATTCTGATTGTTGATTGCAGATTAAAAAGCCGATAGACTCCGTGGTTTTTAATCAACAATCAGAAATCAACAATCAACAATCTTTTCTTTGACGAATCAACCCAAATCCTCCGCCCTCCGCAAGGCCAGCCTTTTTTATCTCGTCTTCGTCATGTTTTCCTACACGACCGGCGGCCCTTTCGGCCTTGAGGATATGGTGACTACCTCGGGCCCGGGGATGACGCTCATTTATCTGTTAGTGCTGCCATTTTTCTGGTGCATCCCGGTCTCGCTGGTATCGGCGGAACTTACCACCGCGATGCCTGTTGAGGGTGGCTTTTATCGCTGGACGCGCGCCGCCTTCGGTGACTTTTGGGGATTTCTGGCCGGATGGTGGAACTGGTCAGCCTCGTTCCTGCTCGGCGGAGCCTACGCCGTTCTTTTCACCGATTATCTTTTCCCCGGACTGGCGGGATGGAAACACTACCTCGTCTCCGTAGCGCTGATTGCCGCGATTACATGGATTAACGTTCGCGGCATTCAGATGGTAGGCAAAGTCGCGACGGCGCTGGAGATTTTTATTTTTGTGCCAGTGATGACCATGATCGTGATGGCCCTCATGCACTGGCATCACAATCCATTCGCGCCGCTGATTCCTCCGCATCAAGCAACGTTCAAGATTTTCGGCGTTGGCCTGGCGCTGGGCCTCTGGCTGTATTCAGGATACGAACAACTTTCGACCGTGGCGGAGGAAGTCGAAAACCCGCAACGAGCTTATCCTCGGGCTCTGGCGCTTGTCGTGCCGCTCTCGATTGCGGCTTACTTTCTGCCCACGCTGGCGGGGCTGGCGTCGGTCGACCATTGGGAACGATGGCATACCGGATATTTCTCGGACGCGGCGAGAATCATAGGTGGAACGTTATTTGGACACCCGTGGCTTGGAACCTGGATGACGCTGGCGGCCATGGTAGCTAACGTTGCTCTTCTCAACAGCACCGTTCTGACGACTACCCGGATACCCTTCGCCATGGCCGAAGATGGATATTTACCCGCCGCCCTGACGCGCAAGCACTCGCGCTATGGCACGCCCTGGCTGGCCATTGTTCTATCGGCGGTCATCTATGGGCTGCTGGCCTGGCAAAGTCTGGCCCAACTCATCTCGGTATACATCTGGCTGCGCTCCGCCACCACGGTGCTGACTGTGCTTTCGGCATGGAAACTTCGCCGCGTGCACCCGGAAATGCCGCGCACATTTGTGATTCCAGGCGGGCGGACTGGATTGCTCTACGTGGTGGCCGCTCCGGTCGTGATGGCATTAGTGGCGCTGCTGGGGAGTGACCGATTTGCCGTGATTGGCGGCGTCATCGCAATGGTGTTGGGGCCGGTGGTGTATTTTGCGCTTCCCAGGAGGGTGTCAAGATCGCGTGAAGAAATCCCATGAGCTTGATCCGGAGGACTTGGCCGAGATCTCTTAGACTTTCTTCTTGAAAATGACTGTTGATAGGATATACAATTTGTATGTATATCCAAGGAGGGCTTTCGTGAGAGTCGCAAAATGGGGAAATAGCCTTGCAATACGACTCCCAGCCGCCGTGGTGGAGGCGCTGAATTTGAAGGAGGGTGACAACATCGAGATTCGGATTGCCGACCGCAAAAACTTTGAGATTAAGAAAGACCGGACACGGGAGCAGGCGTTGGCGGCTCTGCGGAAGTTAAGCCGGCCGTTCCCAAAGGGATTTGTCTTCGACCGCGAAGAGGCGCATGAACGGTAAGGCATTCTTCGACACCAATATTCTGGTCTATACCATTGTAGAAAACGATCCGCGCAATCTAGGTGCTCGTGGATTGCTTGCGGTTGGCGGCACGATCAGCGTCCAGGTGCTGAATGAGTTTGTTTCTGTAGTGCGCCGTAAGGTGAAAATGCCTTGGGATGACGTGAGAGCGACCTTGCGTTGGATTCGGCTTCTTTGCCCAGATGTGGTAACGGTCACAATCGAAACGCACGAAAAAGCCGTCGGCATCGCGGAGCGCTACGGCTATAGAATTTATGACTCGCTCATCATTGCCTCGGCGCTGGAAGCAAAATGCGATGTGCTTTATTCGGAAGACTTGCGGGATGGGCAAATCATCGAGAAGAATTTGACTATTCGAAATCCGTTTCGGTGATATTGGCCAGTCACGACGAAGACAGGCGTGCTAATTTACTACTTAGACTTCAGCTCACCCAATCCAGAAACTTGTACCACGCCCCCGCAAACGGCAGGAACCACGGCTTTCCGTTGTACAGGCCCAGCGGCGCGCCAGGGAACGAAATACCGACGAAAGGATTTTCCGGTTTGTCCCCTGCGATCAACTCCGCCATTTTTTGACCTTGGTACGTGGCCATGGCGACGCCATGTCCTGCATAACCAACCGCATAGTACATGCCATCCATCTGGCCGGCGTGGGGCATGATATCGAAAGCGAAGTCGAGGGTGCCCCCCCAGACGTATTCAACTTTGCTAGCGCGAAGCTGAGGATAGACTTCGATCATGCCACGGCGCAGGAGCTCGGCGCTCTCGCGAATGGTCTGATCATTCTCGGGAAAGAACGCGGCGCGGCCACCGAACAGCATCCGCTGGTCCGGCGTGAGCCGATAGTAATAAAGATAGTTCTTTGAATCGTAGATCATGCGGTTGCGCGGGCTGAGTTCATGCGCCAAAGTTTCAGGCAACACCTCCGTTGTGATGATGAACGAGCCGATCGGGATAATTCGCTTGTGCAGAGCGGGCGTGACTCTGCCGGTATAGCCGCTCGTCCCCACAAAAACCTCGCGCGCCCACAGCGAGCCTCGCGAGGTGGTGATGCTCCAGCCTTGTTCGCCGTTATGGGTGTCACGACCGATTCTTTGCGCGCATGCATGCTCGAAAATCTGTGCTCCGGCCTTCAGCGCGGCTTGAGCCAGTCCGGCAACATAGCGCGCCGGATTGGCTCCGGCGCTGACTTCATCCACCATGCCTCCGTAGTAAATGTCGGAGCCGATCTCATCGCGTAGCTCATTTTTTTGCACGACGCGCAACTGGTGATTGAACTCGCGCGCAATCACCTCCGCCTGACGCGCGTAGTCGTCAAAATGTTTTTGCTTGCAGGCCACTTCCAGGTGGCCGCAGCGCGAGAAGTCGCAGTCAATCCCTTCCTCGCGCACTATCTGCTCGACACAATCGATGGTCGCCAGCGATGCGGTGTACATGCGCCGTGTGAGCTCGCGTCCGTACATCGAGATCAGTTTATTCACTCCAAGCTTCATGCCGGTCAGTACCATGCCGCCGTTACGCGAACTCGCGCCCCAGCCAATGGTTTCGCTTTCCAGCACGGCCACCGAAGCGCCGCGTTTCGCGAGAGTCCGCGCGGCGGAAAGTCCAGTGAAACCGGCGCCGATGACCGCAACATCTACGCGGTCGGGGAGTGCTTCGGCCACATTGGTTCTGGGGAATTCGGCGGTGGTGAGCCAGTAGTTGTATTCCCTTGGTCCCATGCTTGTCCTTTTTGAGATTTTCCTGCGCTCTAATCTGAAGATTGGAAGCGGCCGACGCGCCCCTTGAAGCAGTCACTCTCAGAAAATACTGCGGTTATAGCACGGCTGTCTCGTGGATCAGACGACCCTCCGAGAATCTCGCAAGACTTAGCAACGATGCATCGATCAACTCTGTCTTGCCAGTCAGGATGAGATCGCTAAGGATTTTTCCCGTTGCCGGAGCGTGCATCACGCCGTGTCCACTAAAACCGTTGGCGAGAAAAAAGCCAGGCGTACCGGGCGCTTCGCCGAGGATTGGATGATGGTCAGGCGTCATCTCGTAAAGCCCCGCCCACGCCCGCTGGGGATTCACCGCAAGGTTCGCGAAGCAGGGAACGCGATCGGCGGCGCGGGTCAATATCTTCTCGACAAACGCAGGATCGAAATCAGTTTTGAACCCAGGAGTTTCTTCCGGATCGTTCCAGGCCAGAAGAAAGCCACGAGCCTCTGGGCGGAAGTGAAATCCCGTGGACATATCGACGATCATGGGTGCAGTGTGTGGAAATTCGTCAAAGGGTTCGCTAGGAACCAGCATCCGGCGCAGCGGTTCGACGGGCAATTCAACGCCCGCGAACTTCGCAATGCTCGCGGCCCAAGCCCCCGCGCAGTTCACTACCGTGCGAGTGGCCACCGAGCCCCGCGTTGTCTCGACGAATGTAATGCCAGCCGCATCGCGCATAAAACCAGAGACAATTGTGTTCTTCCACAACGTCGCCCCTTGCTCGCAGGCACAAGTCATGAAACCGGTCATGGCGCTGTAGGGATCGACAAAGCCATCGGTGGAACAAAAACTTCCTCCCAGAATGTCATCCGCGCGCAACTGCGGAAACATTTTCCTGATTTCGTCGCCAGCCAGCAGGCGAACGCTCTTCAGGCCCATCTTCACCTGCTGGTCATAATTCGCCCGCAGATACGCCATCTGTTTATCCGAGCTTGCGCAGAACATGTAGCCCTGAGGCCGATAGTCACAAGGGCAACGCAATCGTTCTTCGAAGCTGGCATAGAAAGGAATCGAGTAGAGCGACATCTGAATGCTGACTGGAGTCGAAAATTGGGCTCGGACTCCGCCCATACTCTTTCCGGTAGATCCTTTGCCCTGAGCCGACTCGCGCTCGATCACCAGGACATTACGGCAGCCGTTTGTCGCCAGGAAATAGGCAATGCTGGAGCCAACGATTCCTCCTCCAATAATCACAACATCCGCACTTTGCATAAGCGGCGCCGATCCGGGACGACAAGCATTCTAGCGCACGAGGCGAGTGGACCATCTTGCAATCCTTCAGGCGCCCTGACTGACAACCTCATGTTGCCGGATGGACATGTACTGCTGGGAAATGCCGGTCCTGGATCATTTTCCACCTCGGTAACTTGCCGTGATTACTGACGATGCCTAATCTGAATTAGTATGCCCTTACGCTGCCTCTTATTTTCTTCCCGTGAGGAGATCGTCGAGCCTATCTTCCGAGTGCTCATCGACCTCGGGATCGGCGGGGAGTACTGCCACACGGCCGTCGACGCGGCGGAAAAGGTTACGACTCAACTATTTCAAATCGTCATCATCGATTGGGAAGATCAACCCGAGGCGGCGTTTCTGCTGAAGGCTGTGCGGGACTTGAAGGCGGCTAACCGTCCCCTGGCGTTGGCGATTGTCCGCGATGATGCCACCCTTCCGGAAGCGCTTCGGGCCGGAGCCAATTCGATTCTGAAAAAACCGATTCGAGCCAATCAAGTGCGGGATACGATGAGCACGGCGTGCGCTCTACTTCGCTCCAAGCAGCCATCGGCAAAATCCAAGGTCACGACGCGTGCGCCGCAGGCGCTCGATTCAGCCGCCTCAGCGCCAGTCGCGACAACGACGACGGCGGCAGCAGCCGTGCAAGCTCGAATACCAGCCTCCGTAAGCGGAATCCCCGAGAAAACATTTCGGGCGGGAGAGTTTCTGCAATCCTCAACCCCAAAACCTGGGGCGCAATTCGACACGGAATGCGATGATCAAAACTCGCTTGACCAACCCTCCACGGCGCAGGTGGAAGCACTCACGGAGTTAGAGCCCATGGCCGCCTCCGTCAAGGATGAAGCGGCGGATAAAGCCAAGTCTAACGCGTCATTGATCGGCTGGGCAGCCCTGCAAGCGCGCCGAGCCACCCCGCCGACGCCGGCAGCGGCCCCTACAAAAGTTGAATTGCTTCACTACGGGGAGACGCCGTCTTACGGAGTGCAATCTGCCGCGCAGAACAATGAGCTCGCAACGAAGGAGGCATCCCAAGAAGCGCTCTCGGAAGAGGTGCTTTTCTCCTACATGTCGGGAGAATCCAGAAAAGATCCTGGGCCTTTCACAGAGACGCGGCAGAGCCGCAGCAAAATCGTCGTCGTGAGCGCACTGGCCGTCATCTTTGCGGTCGCAGCCTTGCTGCCTCAAACGCGGCTGAGCTTGCGGCTGGTTTATCGCGACGTTCTGCGCGCTGCGGTGAATTGGTTGAATCCCAAGCCGGTTGCGGTTCCGCAGACGGTTACGCAGCATGACAGCTTTGGCCAGGCAGGGGACGAGTACAAATTGCCAGCGGTCGCGAATATTCCGAATGCAGCTTCTGATCCCTCGCAGATTCGCGTGCTCCCCGTGGTGGATCCTACTGCAAAGCCGCCCAAGAGTTCGGAATCAAGCGGCGCAGCCGCCGAGAACTCCCAGGCCGATCCCAGTCAGAATGCACCGAATGGTCAGCCGCAGGCAGTTCAGAGCCCGTCGTCAGGTCCATCAACGGCTGCTGGAAACGCGGCAGCGCCGCACGATGCGACCTCTTCGGCGGTCCAGGCGCGAACCGTCCCGCCGACATCACAGGAGAATACTCCCCAACCAAATCCACAGCACGTTGCGCCGCCGGTGAAGATTGCTGCGCCTCCGCGTCAAGTTTCGTCTGTCACGGGTGCGAACATTCCATCGAGTTTGAGGTCGCAAACAACCTCAATGACTCCCGATGCCAGCGGACCGAAGCCTCTCGATTCGGGGATGTCATCGATCGAACCAGTGAGCCTGCCGGAATCCGTCGCTCGCGGACTGCTCTCACAGCCCGTGGACCCCGTCTATCCGGAAGCCGCGAAAGCCGGGGCGCAACGCGGCACCGTCGTTATGCAGGTTCTCGTCGGGCGTGACGGAGCGGTGCAGGATGCAAAGTTCACACAGGGGTCGCTGGTGTTTGCCCGGGCAGCGATCGACGCGGTGAAACAATGGAAGTTCAAGCCCTATATCCTGAATGGTCGACCGGTGTCGGTTCAGAGCTGGGTTACGCTCAGTTTCAAGCCTCCAGCTTAAGTAGTTGGTAACGAAGCTCCGCCTGGATCGTCTGTAGGCTATGCAAGTTTCGGGCGATGTTACCTGTGAGAATCAACACGGGCAGCTAACGGGCAAAAAGCCGCATCTACCAGATATAATGGTGTTCAGTGGGTCAAGAAGTAACTCTTTTTCCAGAAACGAAGACATTGATGTCCATGAAAACTAAAGCTGCGATCCTGGTTTCGTCCTTTGCCTTGTTGTTGTTCGTAGTCCTGGGCTCGCTCGGGGGCGTGCACGCCTCGTCCGGCGACGGCTCCTACCGGCAGATGCAGGTTTATAGCGAGGTGCTCTCGCGCGTCCAAAGCGAATATGTCGAAGATCCGAACATCCCAAAAGTGACGGACGGAGCTTTGCACGGCCTCGTGGAATCGCTGGACGCAAACTCCAGCTACCTCACGCCGGAGGCTTATAAAGCTCTCAAGGCTCACAAG